>NZ_JAIMEP010000018.1 GCF_019794555.1 Streptococcus suis
TCTCCCCGCTACCTCACGATAGTCAGGCTTGGGAGTCGCTTTGGGGTTCACCGGTAGCGGGTGTCCACAGAGGACTTTCACCTCAGATGTACGACATGCCCGTCGTACATATAAAAAAGAGAGTAGTTCCAATAAGAAACTTCTCTCTTTTTAGGCTCAATTGCTAGATCTATTCTGCCTTATCAATATCTTCTCTAACTTCCTTAGCATTGAACTTAGCGAAAAGATACTGGCGGTCTTGAATTGGAAAACGCTGGTCTAGTTGATCTACTGGTCCCACTTCAACCATTCCTTCTGAAATAATATAATCCATAACATGACCACCGAAGGTCAAATCATCCGAAATAAAATGCAAATGATAGCCAGCCACACTGACACCATGGAAAATCTCTGGCGTCCAAATTCCAACAATGGTACCTGAAATATTCTCAGCGGTATACTCAGGCTGTCGACTTGCCACCTCCGCAAATCGGACATCAGAGGCCGACTTTGGAATCATACGCACATGCATATGCGAAAATGTTCCTTCTATTTTAATGGAACGAAAGAGATTTTCACCATCATAATATGACTCAATCCGCTGATGCAATTCATCGCTAGTCATTTCAAAGCGTTGTTTGAAAATGACTTCTGCTTCATGAAAAATAACCGCTGCATAGGGAACTTTCATATCAGCTGGAACTTCAACCACTTCTGGTTTTTCTCCTGCTCCCTTGGCCTGATAGGCCTTTCCATCTAAAACAATCAGCTCTCCATCAATGGAATCCAGGGTTCCCAACCCCAAATCACCATGTTCCAACAATTCACCAACCGTTAAAGAACCGCCATACAGCCCCGCCATCAAGGCACCTAAGGTATTGTATTGAAATAATCGATTTACTTGCATAATCTACTCTTCATTCAAAAATTCTTGCATGGCCAAATCATCCGGCACCAATTGGATATACCGACTAGCTTGCTCTTTTGCCTCATCCAAACGACCAAGTTGGCGCAACACTTCTATATAATCAGCCAAAAATTCTGGGTTCTCAACTAGATCAAGGGCCAATTCATCATACAATTGAATAGCCGCATCTTCCTGCTCCAATGCCTGGTAGGCTTTTGCAATATTCCATCGAGCCAAGACATTCTCAACCTCTTCATCGAATAAAGCCACAACCTCTTCAAATCGTTCCTGCTCAAGATACAAATTAGACAAGCGCAAAGCGAGCTCATTCCCATCGTCTGCTACCTCTTTTGCTCGGAGCAGATAGTCTTCTGCTCTCGCCTCATCATGTAATTCATAGGCATACTGTGAAGCTTGAAGTAAGAGATTGGCATCAAAATCATTTTTCGCCAGGCCTTTTTCCGTCATAGCCAAGGCTTCATCAATCTTATGCTCGGCATGAAGCGACCGTGCATAGGCATACTCGTAGCCATCAAAATCAGGATTAATCGTATCCAGTTGCTTAAAGTAAAGATTTGCCTTCTGGTATTCTTCACTTTCAAATAGCAGAGCAGCCAATTCAAAAACAGTCTGGTCATCGTATTCCAACTCAACAGCTTTTTCCAAAAATTCAATGGCCGCTTCAAATTTCCCTAAACTGGCATAGGCAATACCGATTCTCTGATAGGTAGAAACTCCAGTTAGTTCATAGATGTCACGATTGTCTAGCTGTGCATAATAAGAAATGGCCTCGTCAAACAATTCCAATTCCATATCCAATTCAGCCAATCCAAAAAGAATAACCGGCTCATCGGACAAGTAACTTGCTTCCAACATTTTTTCACGCGCAACATCAGATAATCCCTCAGCCTGATAGAGGTCAGCCTTGACCAACAAAGCCTCCACATAAACAGGACTATCCTCTGGAATTTCCTCCAAATAGGCAAAGGCTTCTTCAACCAAACCATCTTCAAAGGCAATTTGAGCCATATTCAGGCCTACTTCAGGAAAATCGTCTTTCACTTGAGCATAGATTTGACTAGCCTGTGGGAAAAAACCAATTCCCTCCAAATATTCCGCTAGAGACAATAAAGTCTCAACATCATCTTCAGCCAATGCTCGTTTAAAATACTTATTGGCTTTCTCTAAATCCTGCTGACTGATACAAGCCACCATTTTTTCACTATTATTCATTCTTTACCTCAATAGATTCCTCATTATATAAAGCACTATGTTCTTTGTACCATTCAAAGATTGCTTTCACCAAAACCTTGATAGAAGCATAAATTGGAATCCCTAATAGCACCCCAAGCACACCATACATTTGGCCTGCAGTCAGGAGTACAAACAAAATCGTAATTGGATGAATGCTGAGCGAGCTACCTATTATCAAAGGCGTTACAAAACGACCTTCAATGGTTTGTTCTATCATAAAAACAATCAATACTTTTAGCAACATAAATGGACCAGCAATTAACCCCAAAATTACTGCTGGAATCATTGCCAAAAATGAACCTAGGTAGGGAATCAAATTTAAAAATCCGGCCATCACTCCTAGAGTCACAGAATAGTTTAGACCAATAATTGAAAATAAAATAGAGAACATAACTGCTACAATGATTGCAACAGTTACCTGACCACGAACATAATTTGATAACTGACTGTTCACATCTGACAAAACAGCTCCAATAGGCACCCTCCACTTAGTCGGTAAATATTGGGTAATATGTTTATTCAAGTATTGTCCATCCCGTAAAAGGTAAAAGAGTATAAAAGGCATGATAAGAACAGCAACAACAATCTGAGATGCAGTCGAAATCAAATTACTTGCCCAGTTAACAGCACTGGAAGAAAATTTCTGCGCAAAAGTGATTATCTGGTCATTAACTTTGTCAAGCATTTCCAAAGCGGTTGGTCTAAATTGTTCAAATCGCTGATCTTGTAATAAGCCCGTTACACTCCCCTCAATTTTTTGGATATTTGAAGGAAGATTTTGTGCAAATGAAGTAACTTGTACTTGAATGCTTGGAATAGCTACAGCAAGTCCCCAAACAATCAAAAGAGCAATCAATACAAACAGTATCGAAATGCCAATTGTTCGAGAAATATTATGTTTCTCCATCCAATCAACCATTGGATTTAATAAATAGTACAAGAGACCTGTCAAGATCATCGGTAACAATAAAATTTCCAGAAAACTTCCAATCGGTCTAAACAAAAAGCTAATCTTACTAAACACTAAAATAGTCAAAAAAGTCAATAGGATTACTAGCAAAATGGTAACGGCCTGATTATTCAAAAACCAACGGAAGAACCAGCTAAAACTAAATTTTTGATCTTTGTCGTCCACGATACTTACTCCTTTTCTTTTTATCTATTGTATCATGTAGAAAGGAATTTTGTCAGAATCAACTACAGAATTTATGCGACTTTATCAGAAAAAAGTGGTATAATTTTATCAATCATTTCCTAAAGGAGAAACCCATGACGATCTATTTCGGTACGTATACCAAACGCGAATCAAAAGGTATCTATAAAGCACAATTTGACGCAACATCAGGACAACTTAGCAATTTAGAATTGGTTGCGGAAGAACCAAATCCTACCTATCTAGCTTTTGACCAAGCTGGTCATCTTTACTCAGTAGGGTCTGAAAATGGCCAAGGTGGTATAGTTGCCTTTTCTGCTGACTTTACTCCACTAAATCACGTGGTAGCTGAAGGTGCACCACTTTGCTATGTTTCCGTTGATGAAGAAAAAGACCTGGTCTATGGTTCAAATTACCACAAAGGGCAATTGCTAGTCTATAAGCGTTTGACAGATGGTTCTCTTGAACTTGCAGATGTTGCTCAGCACGAGGGCTCTGGTCCACATGAAAACCAAGCTTCTGCTCACGTTCATTTCTCTGATTTAACACCAGATAAATTTCTAGTAGCCTGTGATTTGGGATGTGACCAAGTGGTTACATATAAAGTGAACAATCAAGGAAAATTAGAAAAAGTAGCAACTTATCAAGCTACACCGGGTAGCGGACCACGCCATATCGTTTTCCATCCAACTGCAAAAATTGCCTATCTCATCTGTGAACTGAACTCTACTATTGAAGTACTCATCTATGATGGCCATGGGCAATTCGAACTGATGCAAACCATCTCAACCCTTCCAGAGGAGCACACTGGTTTCAATGGTACTGCTGCTATTCGTATCACGAAAGATGGTCAATTTGTCTATGGCTCAAACCGTGGGAACGACTCTATCGCAGTATACAAAACCCTTGGCGACACTAGCTTAGAGTTGGTTGAAATCGTTCCAACTAATGGTAAAACTCCTCGTGACTTCACTCTTAGTCCTGATGAAAATCACTTAATTGTCGTTCATCAAGATTCTGACAATGCGACTGTCTTTGCGAGAAATACAGAGAGCGGTCGTTTAACAGAACTTTATCATGATTTTTTTGTTCCTGAAGCTGTTTGCGTTACATTTTAATAAGACATATTAATTGTGAAATTGAGACCATTTTGGTTTAATAGTTCCATAGGAGGTGTATTCAACATGAATCCAGTAGATCTTTTCAATGAAGTAAAAGACTTAATCGCAAACAAAGACTTTGATGGTGCAAAACAATTTATCGAAGAAAACAAGGACCAATTCGGTGAATACTTGGAACAAGCAAAAGGCTTGTTATCAGGTTCTGAAGGTGTTAACGGTCTTTTAGATAAAGTTAAAGGCTTGTTCTAATACATGTAAAAACTAGGCTGAGAATGTTCAGTCTAGTTTTCTTTTTTCTTTGAAAATAGTCGTAAGTTCTTGGATTGAATGCAGTTGCCAGTCACTCTTCCACTCCATATCCTCAACAGCAAATCTTCCAATTCCTGTCAATAAGCGAACAGCCCTCATACCTAGCGATTTAGCTGGTACAATGTCATTATCGTACCTATCCCCAACATAGACAACTCTATTTGCTGTGGTGTTTGATTTTTGCAAGGCAAGTTTGAAAATAGTCGAATCTGGCTTAGATAGTCCAACTTCCTCAGAGAGGATAATAAGTTGAAAGTAAGACTCAATTCCCCATTCCTCCAACAAAGCCCTTACCGTAGCAGATTGATTTGCAATTATCCCTAATTGATAGTGTTTTGATAAAGTTTCAAGAACTAGCTTTGCTCCCGGATAAAGTTTTACCCCTTTATTTGTCCATAAAGGACGTGACTCGGTCGGTGAAAAATATTGCCAGGTCGCACGAATTGGGTCCAGCGACTTATGAGCATACTCCACCATTTTCTTTTTATAAGAATCTTATGAAACCTCTATATCCAGAGACTCTAACTTCTTCACACACTTGTCTATATAATAACCATAGGCAGCCTCTTCATCTAAAAGCGTCGAACCCAAATCAAAAAATATCCACTCTATCATCCCATTCTCCATCACTTTTCAACATGAGAATACTTAAGTTGATTAGTCTTTTTAGAATATCATTTTATCAATTTCAAGGCAAAGAAAACTCCCTAGGAATTTCAGTCTAGTATTCTATTCATTCTTAAAAATAGTTAGGACCTGTCTTGTCATAGATTTTCACAAATCAATAGATATCTTTACGATGTCCAAACTCAAGTGCTAAAATAACCAACTTATCATCTTGAATATCGCAAATCAGTCGGTAATCTCCGATACGATAACGCCACTCGTGAGCATGATTACCTGTCAAACCTTTACCATTGGCGCGTGGATTTTCAGTCCCTTCTAAGTGCTTATCAATCCAAGCAAATAGCAACCTCTGAATTTGCCTATCTAATTTCTTAATTTGCTTTTGAGCCTTTTTAGAATACTCTAAATGATACATGCTATAATCCTAGCTCTTTCTTAAAATCAGCATGACTAATTGTTTCTGGATTTGCTTTGTACTCATCATAAGCTTGATGATAGATTTTTAAATCATACTCATCTTCAATATCACGCTCCAAAGCTTTCTTAAAAAGGCTAGAAAGACTTTGACCTGTTAATTGTGCATAGCTTTTAAAGAACACCTCTTCTTCTTGATTTAATCTGATAGTTACTGTACTCATGGTGTTTACCTCGTTTCTTTGTGTTACATTGTAACACATTTTGGAGTATTTGTCAATCTATCAAAAAGCACCTAGTTTCCTAGACGCTAGTACAATAGTCACGATTTGAACGTGAGCTTCCTATATCAAGTCTACTCCATCTATACTACTCCTTGCGCTTGAGAATATTATACCCCACACTCCGATAGACACCTACCATATTATGATAAACCTCCATTTTAGGTAAAGGAACTACAATAAAATACACATCTGAATAGGTTTCAAACCATTTGTTCAACTTGTCATAAGGCGGTGACTGATACTCAATGAAAATGCAAAAAAAGCTGTCTCAAATTATGAAACAGCCATCAATAGTTTATAAAGGGGGTCACACTTTGTGACTGCCCTCTTACTATACCAAAAATATAGTATTTCAATCATGGGGTAGTACAAAGGGTAGTAAATTCTAAAAAAGCACCTTGGGATAACGCCCTAAAGTGCTTAATATCAAGGCTTTTAAGCCTTTAACCTCATAAAGAGATTATTTTCTAAGGTTGTAGAATGAGTTCAAGCCTTTGTAGACTGCAACTTCACCCAATTGATCTTCGATACGAAGCAATTGGTTGTATTTAGCAATACGGTCTGTACGTGACAATGAACCTGTTTTGATTTGGCCAGCGTTAGTTGCAACTGCGATGTCAGCGATTGTTGAATCTTCAGTTTCACCTGAACGGTGTGATACAACGGCAGTGTAACCAGCTTCTTTAGCCATTTCGATAGCTTCAAATGTTTCAGTAAGAGTACCGATTTGGTTAACTTTGATAAGGATTGAGTTAGCAGCACCTTCTTTGATACCACGTGCAAGGTAGTCAGTGTTTGTTACGAAGAAGTCGTCACCAACCAATTGAACGCGTTTACCAAGACGCTCAGTAAGAGCTTTCCAGCCATCCCAGTCGTTTTCATCCATACCATCTTCGATAGTGATGATTGGGTATTTGTTAACCAATTCTTCAAGGTAGTCGATTTGTTCTGCAGATGTACGAACAGCAGCGCCTTCACCTTCGAATTTAGTGTAATCGTAAACTTTACGTTCTTTGTCGAAGAATTCAGATGATGCACAGTCGAAACCGATCATGATGCCGTTTTCGCCAGCTTCGTATCCAGCAGCTTCGATAGCTTCGATGATTGTTTCAACGCCATCTTCAGTACCTTCAAATTTAGGAGCGAAACCACCTTCGTCACCAACAGCTGTTACCAAACCACGAGCTTTCAAGATTTTTTTCAAAGCGTGGAATACTTCAGCACCCCAACGAAGACCTTCTTTGAATGATGGAGCACCAACTGGTACGATCATGAATTCTTGGAAAGCGATTGGAGCGTCAGAGTGAGAACCACCGTTGATGATGTTCATCATTGGAGTTGGCAATACTTTAGTATTGAATCCGCCAAGGTAAGTGTAAAGTGGCACTTCAAGGTAGTCAGCAGCAGCACGCGCAACAGCGATAGAAACACCAAGAATTGCGTTTGCACCCAATTTACCTTTGTTAGGAGTACCGTCAAGAGCGATCATAGCGCGGTCGATAGCTTGTTGATCACGAACGTCGAAACCGATGATAGCGTCAGCAATCACGTTGTTCACGTTGTCAACAGCTTTTTGAGTACCAAGACCAAGGTAACGAGATTTGTCACCGTCGCGAAGCTCAACTGCTTCGTGCTCACCAGTAGAAGCTCCTGAAGGAACCATACCACGTCCGAAAGCACCTGATTCAGTATAAACTTCAACTTCAAGTGTAGGGTTACCGCGTGAGTCAAGGACTTCGCGAGCGTAAACATCAGTAATAATTGACATTATATTACTCTCCTTTGAGTTTAAAATTGTTACATAGCTATCATACCCTAAAATACGTTATTTTTCAAGAAAAAGTCGGTATTTTTACAGAAAGAAGTAATGTAAACGTCTTCCTTTTTTCTTACATAGTTTTATGTTATACTAATACTATGAATAACGATATAAATACAAGCATTTTAAGAAAGGCTTCCGGGGAAACTCGTCTAAATCCGGATGAACAACGTCTGTACATGGGAACCTACCGGGAGCGGGTTGTTCTCCTACTTACTTTTGACGAATTGGCAAAGGAACAGGTCTCTCAAGACTTTAATCAGATTTGCCAAAAATTAGTTAGTAACTACCAACCGCTCTTTCTTAAACTATCCCCCTCTCTATCGGATAAGCAACAGATTTCGCTGATGAAAATGGCACAAACTCACAGCATTACTTCAGCTATTATTGACGAGAAAGTTGGTCAATCACCATATGCTGTGATTTTTCATACTGACCATGCTATAGATAAAGAAGATGTTACCTTAGAATCGGTATTTCCAAATATATTCTTAATAGAAGAAAAAAAGGAAGATACAAAACCTTCCTTCTGGAAAAAATTATTTGGATAGACTGATTTATCAATGAACTAAAATAAGTACAAGACAAATAATTATACTTAATAAACACAGAATTCCTAGCAATCTGCCTATATCATTTTTTTCATTGAAAAAGAAAATAGTTCCATTTCCTTTCAATACATTCGATTCCGTCCCTCTTTCATTCTTAGAAAGTCTTACAAGGGTTTGCAGCTTTGCAAGACAAATTAGAATAAATAAGATAATTGCTATTGATTTCATCCATTCCATCTTACTGTTCCTCCTAATTGAATGACTCTTGCCACCTGTTCTGCTGTACGGATCAGGTTTTTTTCTGCATTTTGGAGCGTGTGTTCTAAACTGTCAACACTTGCAATGATAGGAAACGCGGCGCAGATATTTTCAAAAGGAAAATCAGGTAGGTCATCTTTGAGACTGCCACATATCGCAATGATAGGAACTCCATCTGGTGTTCGTCGAGCCACTCCTATCGGAGTTTTCCCTGCTAGACTCTGGACATCCATCCGACCCTCACCTACAATGACAAGATCAGCCTTAGCAACTCGGTGATCAAAATTCAATTGTTCCATGACAAAATCTACACCCTTTTGGATATGTGCACCAGCAAATTGGACCAATCCTGCAGCCATACCTCCACCAGCACCTGCTCCACTTACAGCAAGTATTTCGGGATTCACATTACTATAAAACCCAGCCATTTCCTCATCAATCCGTTCAAACTCTTCAGCCGCTAGACCTTTCTGACCCGCAAAAACATAAGTTGCACCCAAAGGCCCACAAAGTGGATTATTCACATCCGTAACCAAGTCAATCCTAACTTGGGATAAGTCCACCAACATTTCGTCTGTTGAATAGCGTACTATCCTTCCCAAATGAGCCCCAATAGCCTCGACCTCATCTCCATCACGGTCATAAAATCTAACACCAAGACCTGATGCCATACCAATGCCACCATCATGACTCGCAGATCCGCCAACACCAATTAAAATTCTCTGAGCTCCATTTTGCACCAGTTCAACGATTAGCTCTCCAATTCCTTCTGTTTTGAGCAAAAGCGGATTTCTTTTTTCGTGTGGAATACTGCCAAGTCCAACTATTGCAGCCATTTCAAATGCTGCAAGGTCATCTTTCATCGCATAGGTAACCTTGACTTTATCTCCAAATGGACCAGTAACATAGGTGTGTTTCACATCCAGCGATAAGGCATCTGTCAAACTCTCAACAGTACCTTCCCCACCGTCACCCAAGGGAAGTAAGTCATAGCTTGCATGAGGATAAACCTTTGAAAATCCAAGTTTAATCGCTTCAGCGACCTGTGCTGCTGAAAGAGATTCTTTAAACGAATCTGGCGCTATGAGAATATGCATAGTGGACCAACCTCCTTTATATTATTAGTATACCATTCCCAAAAGAAGCTTTCAATAAGTCTTATCAGATTTTAAAAGAGTATGATATACTGAAAGAAAGGAGGCAGCTATGTATCAAACTATATTATTTGATTTAGATGGAACATTAACAGATTCTGGTCAAGGCATTTTAAATTCCGTTGCCTTTGCACTCGAAAAAATGGGGATTGAAGAAACAAAGCCAGATCATTTGAGACGGTTCATCGGACCGCCACTCTATGAATCTTTTTTACAGTTCTATCAACTGAACCCCGAAGAAACACAGGCTGCAGTCGATGCTTTTCGCATTTATTTTAAAGAAAAGGGAATGTTTGAAAACCAACTTTATCCAGGAATTGTTCCACTTCTTGAAAAGTTAAAGACTGCCGGCAAAACCCTTGTGATTGCTACTTCGAAACCCGAATTATTCGCAAAACAAATCCTTAAACATTTTGAAATTGATCATTTTTTTGATGTGATTGCGGGAGCAAGTCTGGACAATAGTCGTATCAGTAAGGCAGATGTGATTGCATATGCGCTGAAACAATTAGGCAATTTTCCTCAACCTGCAGTCATGGTCGGTGACAGAGAGCATGATATAGAAGGTGCTCACATGAACCAACTTCCTGCCATCGGAGTTCTCTACGGCTATGGAAGTACCGAAGAGTTTGAAAAAGCAGGTGCGACTTGTATTGTAAAGAATGTAGCTGAACTGAGTGATTTTCTTCTAAGTTAATACACTTACCAAAATTTTTATATTTTTCCATACACAGTTGTCATAAAAATTCAGTAGTAATTTTTTGTCAATAGATATTGTTTAAGGGAATTGGTATCAAATGAATAAATCATAACATTAAATATTCTTACAAAGGAGAATTTCCAACACTCTCAAAAACAACGATGGGAGTGGGAAAGAACTCAACCAGTCTAAAAGAGTTCGTCAACAATTTTTCGTTTCGAGATGTTGGCACAAACTCTGAGAAGCGAGGCTGGACTTTCTGCCCAGCCTCAAGCAATACTTATCCAAAAAGAATTCTACTACATAATGTTAAACAACCACTCAAAAACAATTTTAAAAATGTTTTCGAGTGGTTGTTTCTTTATGATAAAAGAAGAATACTGAAACCTTTATTAAATTTGATGTCCATCTTATCATAGATTCATTCATAAAAGGTACATTTAATGGAATTGTCATGCTTCCACACATTTACAGTAATTAATATTAAAAGTGGATTATTAATTTTTTTATGCAGTGGCCAGCTACATTTGTACTCTTAGTATATTATTTAGCCAGTGAATCGCCTCTCAATTCAATTTCATTCTAGTGATTCGTATTATCCTTATATATCGATCTACCCTTAAACTTAGAAGCCAAAATGAGTTTAATGAACAAAAAAATATTGACATAAAATAAATAAAAACAAAAATTAACCTTTTGTTCCTCCTGCAGTTAAGCCAGATACAAAGTTTTTTTGCAAAAAGAAGAATAATATCGAGATTGGAATCGCCACTAGAATAGCACCTGAAGCAAAAAGTGTAACTTCTTGTTTTTTTGAATCAGAGATAAATGTTTGTAAGCCAATTGCAACTGTATAATACTCTGGCTTCCTTAGTAAAAATTTTGCTAACATAAAGTCACCAAATGGCCCCATAAAAGCCCATAATGCTTGTACGGCAATCATTGGTTTAACAAGTGGTAATACAACCCTATAAAAGATTTTTAAATGTCCAGCTCCATCTAGTTTAGCTGATTCATCTAAATCATACGGAACTGTATCGAAATATCCCTTCATCAGCCATGCATTCATCGGAATTCCCGCACCAACATAAATCATAATTAAAAACCAATATTGATTTAATGCATTAAATAACCATGCAACAACGAAAAAGGCTGTTAATGATGCAGTTGTAGGCACCATTTGGATGATTAAAAAGAATAGTAAACTATTTTTTTTACCAACAAATTGATATCTACTATATGAATAGCCTGTAAGAGTCACAATTGAGACTTGCACAACCATAGTCCAAAAAGCAACTATTAAAGTATTTTTGTACCAATTTAGATAGTCTGTCTCATGAAAAAGTCTATTGAAGTTACTAAATGTCCAGTTTGAATTTAAATTTAATGTGAAAGCAATATTATTTCCGAATTTAAAAGCTGAACTAATTGTAACTAAAATTGGAAATAAAATTATTATGGAAACTAGTATTAAAAATAAATATGTTGCTGTTGTCGATAATGCTTTCCTGCGTTTCATACCTAATCTAAAAGTTGATTTATTCATTTAATTTTCCTCCATATTGAAAGCATTAAACTTCTTAAAAGTGATTAGTGATACAGAAATAACAATGAAAGATATTACCAAAGTTACAGCTGCAGCAATCGAGAATTGAGGAGCATTTTGAGTCGTTAGTTTATAAATCCAAGAAATCAAAATATCCGTAGAGCCTGCCCCTCCACCTACACTGCTCGGTCCTCCATTATTAAATAAATAAATGATTGAAAAATTATTAAAATTAAAAGTATACTGAGAAATAAACGTTGGAGCAGCTACTGTTAATATCATTGGTAATGTTATATTATTAAACTTTTGCAAAGCTGTTGCTCCATCAACCGTAGCCGCCTCATATAAATCCTGCGGGATGGATTGTAATATACCAGAGGTCAGAACATATATATACGGAAACCCTAGCCATCCTTGAATCATGATGATTGCTACTTTTGTCCAAAATGGATCAGTCTTCCAAGGGATTAATCCAAAATCAATGAATGGTAGTATTTTTTCTATAAAAGGTAATACTTGCATATTCATCGCACCAATTGAATCATTAAAAAAATTACTAAAACTCATTATTGAAACAAATCCCGGTACTGCCCAAGGCAACAAGAAAATAACTCCAAAAATCCTTTTAAATTTGATATTTGGTTGATTGTAAACTATCGCAATTAATACCCCAATGATTATTTGTAAGCTAGACGCTACAATAGTCCAAATAAATGTCCATGACAAAACAGAAGTGAACGCACTTTTAAACGTGCTCAATTGGACAATATTTAAAAAATTTTTAAATCCGATCCAGTCTAGTAACTTATTTGGTGGTATGTGTCTGAAATCGTAATTTGTAAATGCAATCAAAAGAGTGACTATTACAGGAAAAACAATTGCAAATATCATAGCTAAATAAGAAGGTACAATCAATAAATATGCGAACCCCTTATCATAAAGATTTTGTAAAGTATCTTTTAAAGAAGTTGGTACTTTGATGCCCAAATTTATTTGACCGGCAGTATGTTTTGCATCAAGCATACTTAAAAAATGAAATGCTATCATTAAAAAAATTACAATTATTTGAATAGCTCCTTCAATCAATAAAAATAATGAATGGTCTTCCATTGGAGTTGAACCTAATGTTACTAACCCAATGAGTGCCGGAATGCCAAATGTTATTATTTCAAATAGTTCAAGACCAAATAATAAAAGCAATGCTATCCCTTTTACATACTGTCTATTATAAAATTGACCAAGACCGGGTATTATTGACAATAACATTGCAAATTTTTCGTTCTGTTTTTTTCTAGTCTCCATAATTACCCCCTTACACTTATAAATAAAACTGGGCACTTTTATATCAAATGCCCAGGATTACGATTATTATTCACCGTATTTTTGCTCAATTGCATCCTTGATTGTTTTTAATGCATCAGCGGATGCTTCTTCAGGAGTTTTAGAACCAGATACTACATCAAAGTACATAGATGCTGATGGTTCCCAAACTTCTGCCATTTGAGGAATATTTGGCATTGGTTTTGAACTAGTAAATTGATTGATTACAGCTTTTGATAAGTCATTTCCTTTTTCAGAAGCATATTCTCGCGCAACAGTATTTGCAGGAATTTCTTGAGTTTCCTCAAAGAATTGTTTTTGATTATCGCTATTTGTTACATAATCAAGAAAATCTTGAGCCACTTCTTTATTTTTTGAATAATTTGAAATTACCCAAGCTTTACCCCCTGCAAACGGACTATATTCATTGCCATTCGGTAGTGTAGGTATTTTTGCAACACCGTAATTAATTCCAGCTTCTTTAAAAGAAGCTGCAACCCATGGACCATCGATTAGTGCACCAACTTTCCCTTGGATAAATTGATCCGATGCAAAACTACCTGCTTTGGTCATGTCCTGCATCCCTTTAGGCCACATTGCATACCATGACTTAGCATATTCAAGGGCCTTAAGGGCATCTCCTGCTGCAATACCAACATCACTTGGATCAGTTCCATTATTTCCAAATGCATAACCACCATAGCCTGCTGTCAAACCATATGCATAATAAAAATTAGTCCAGTTCGCCAAGAAACCAGTTGCGGTTCCTTCTTCTGTTGGAAAATCAAACTCAGGGTTGTCTTGTAACTTCTCTAAATCTGCAAACGTTTTCGGTTCTTCATTTACCTTATCCTTGTTATAGTACAAAACAAGTGTTTCAATAACAGATGGCTCACCGTAAGCTACACCGTCAAGTTCCACTAAACTTTTTACAGTCTCATCAAATTCATCTTCATTCCCCAAACTAACTTCTGCAATATGACCTTCCGAACCTAAACCTCCTACTCTATCATATGGTGCCATCATTACATCTGGTGAAGTACCAGTAGGTCCATCAATAGGTAGGTTAGTTAGAACATCACTCTGGTCAACTTCTTTTACTTCTAAAGTAACATTATGTTCTTTTTCAAAATCTCCTTTAATTCCATTAATATAGTCTACATAAAGTTTATCGACAGCAACAGTTAATACACTATTCTCTGTTGATTCCTCTACTTTTTTTTCTTCTGATTTACAAGCGACAAGTGATAAAACAGTTGCTGCCATTAATGTAACAGTAGCAGTTTTTTTAATATTTCTTCTCATTTTTTTACTCCTATTCTTATTGATTCCAAATATAATAGTCCGTATCAACTACACCAGTACTGTCCACTGATGATGTGACTTTTCTATTTTGTATGCTATCTTCCCATACAACATTTCCATTTGCATCTTTTTTAATAAATTTAAATTCTATTTCTTTTCCAACAGGAACACTGACTGGCAAATACCAATCTGGATAGTTTGGTGTCATAAAAGCCTCAGAAGCTTTATTAACATCCCAGTTTCCTAATTCAGGAATGTTACCGACTACATAAATATTTTCTCCAAGTTTAGTTTCAGCTTTTACATGGAAAATTATTTGATTTTGATCACCAGATAACACATTATATTCAAATGGATTACTTATCCCATTCTGACCTATAACTGTAATAGAATTATAACCAGGCTCTACACCTTCTGGAACCATTACTGTTATTTGATTATTTGTTTTATTAATAATTGGTGTTTCAATATCATCAAATTGAACAGATGTAGCAGAATCAAAGCCACTACCGTAGATATATACCATATTTCCGACTCTACCCATTGTAGAAGTCACATCACCAATTTGCACAGTATCGTAATTGTCAACTGTTTTACTCCAAACACTAACTTCTCCCCCACTTAATTCAATGTTTCCAATTACCCCACCTTCAACAAAAGTTTTTGAACCACCCAACAATCCGTTTAACTCATCTTGGTATTCTCCATTCGGAAGGTTTGTCGGAATATTTGAAATCGTAAAGGATTTGTCCGGCTGCCTATTTATTGCTACTAAGACAATATTATCAAAAAATTTCCTTTCAAATACAATAACGTCATTATCACTATACATAACGTTAGTTTCCCCGTATGCTAGAGCATCATTATGAATTCTCAAATCTGACGCTTTTTTAATTAATTGATAAGCCTCAGTATCTGTATTAAAACTGCTTTCAGTTTCCAAGAATACACGTCCGGATACATCACTTGCATCGCTAGGTATAATATATTGCTCTGTTCCATAGTATATATTTGGAATTCCTCTACTCATTAACAATGCTGCTAAACCTGCATTATAAGCTTTTTTATTTTGTTGGATATAGCCAAATCTCGTTACATCATGATTATCAATAAAAGTTACGGCTTGGTTTTCATATTCGTAATCTTTCTGAGTATAACTCAACATGTTTGCAAAATCAGACATTGGCTTTGAGAAATCACCGAAAGTTGAAGTCAACGATCTATACATTTCAAAATCCAAATTGTTTACACCAGTTTGCTTAGGAAAATTAATGTAATCACCATATTTTGAATCAGGACGTCCAATAAAGTATTCACCAAAATGTGTAATTGTATTAATCGTAGAAACACTATCTTTTAAGCCTTTAACAAAAGCTGGATTCATATGGAGCGTAGCATCATGTCGTAAGCCATCTATTCCTAAATTTACCCAAAAATTCGTGGCATTTTCTAAATAGGAAACAACTTCTTGATTTTCTTGTGAGAAATCTGCTAAGGAACCCAAATCTTAATTCCGATATGCCCACCTGCTTTCATCCCCAGCTCGATCTCCAAAATTATGAAACCATCCATTTATGTCATTGTTAGGATCAGCTATTAAATTCTCAATTATTCCATCGTTGTTGAAATCATATGGTTCACCATTGCCATCAAATGCATATTCTCCATTTAACATTTTATCTGGCTCATAAAGTTTTCCATCTTCAGATTGAAAATTTGCAGTTGGGTTTTGAGATCTACTTGTATGATTCGTTACAAAGTCAATTATCAATTTAATATCATTTTTGTGTAATTCGTCCCTTAATTCCTTAAACTCATTTAAAGTACCAAAATGTTTGTTCGTTGCAAAATAATTTCTAACATGATATCCATGAAAACTAGTCCAACGATTAAGTGACCCATCAGCTTGATAATCAATTATCTCATCATCACGATTAGAATATGGAGCGGAGATCCATACAGCAGTAATCCCCATACCTTTCAAATACGGAATTTTATCAATTATTCCTTGCCAATCACCTCCTTGATATAATTTTAAATCGCTACCACTGCCATCAAATAATGACTGGTCAAACCCTGTAGGTATATTATTATCTTTATTACCATCAACAAATCTGTCCGTAATTATTTGGTATATCGTATCTTTCGAAGTTACAGGACCAATTGAAGTTAACTCAGATGCACTGACTATTCCAGTATATCCTGGTAAAAAAGTGGATGACAGTAATAATGATGCTGCAGTCAGTTTAACAAGTTTACAAAACTTAGTATTCATACATTCTCCTATTTAATAAACACAATACTCACAACTATACAATTTACTACTCTATCTAAAATAACCTACATAATTGCAATTAAGTCATATTATTTTCCACCTTTCTTCAAAAATTTGTTTGTTGTTAAAATTATTGGGTCTCTTCGACAATTAATCTTATTATCGTGTACTGCAATGACACTACCATCAATTTTGTTAATATAATTACCATCTTGGAGCTCTACATCAATAACACCCGTTTTTCCTTTTAATGATGCAAACAACATCGTAACAAAATCATTGTGATAATATTTTATTATTAGAATATCAAGTGTATCAATTGGAACCAACTCACATACTGATTCTTCTGGAATTTCATCACGTAAATGTTTTAACTGCCTAAGAAAAAACCACAGATTAGTACCCGACTCGGTAAAATCGATAACATCTTTTTCGAACAAATTTGGTAAATGTTCAGAACCTACTTCTTGTCCATTATAAATCAGGGTGCACCCTTTTAAAAATAACGAAACTGCTGTCCAGCCTAGTAAACCTTTTTTACTGGTTACTAAACTTGCTATGCGAGGCTGGTCATGGTTTTCCAAAAATCTCATTTTAATGTAATCACTTGGATAGATTGCTTCTTGCATCTGAATAGCCTCAACATACCTACTTAGTGCTATATCGTTATTTAAATAGCTATTAAATATATGCCTGATATCATAATCATATGTGATATCAAATACCTCATATAATTCTCCATCACTATGTGCTATCAAGTTTTTACTTCTCATGTATCGAATAAAATTATGATCGATACTTTCGGCCAACCAAATACAATCGGGTTTTATTTCATTTATTGCTTTACTAGCTTGCTTCCAAAAGTCCAATGGTATTAAGGATGCAACATCACATCTAAAGCCATCAACTCCATTCGCAATCCAGTATTTCAAAATATCGATTTGATAACTCCATAATTCCCGATTCGAATAATCCAAATCTATGATATCTGTCCAATCACCAACTTTATTACCAAATTCACCATTTGGTTTTTTATAAAACCATTCTGGATGCTGTTTGACCAAATCTGAGTCAAGAGCGGTATGATTGAAGACAATATCAATTATTATTTTCATACCATTTTCATGCACAGCATCACAAAGTTTTTTAAAATCTTCAATAGTTCCATATTCATTTGCTATTTCTTTATGGTTTCGAATTGAATATGGCGAGCCAAAACTACCTTTTTTCTTTTTAATCCCGATTGGATAAAATGGCATAAGCCAAATAATATCAACTCCCATTTCTCTAAGATTATCAAGCTTATCCTCAACTGCTTTAAAAGTTCCTTCCTCAGAAAAATTTCTAACAAAAACTGAATATATGATTGAATTATTTATTGATTTACTATTTTTCAATAGCATTAGAGTTTCCTCCTATTACTTGAACTAATAGACCATCTCTACTAAGTAGTAACTCTCTTCCAAATTTTATTAAACGATCTGATAAAACTATGCTTCCATTTGGTTGTATGGAGATATCATAATTTGATGAGTTAAAATATGCAATTAATTTCGTATCGTTATCGTAATAAGTAACTCTTATCACATCCTGATCTACAATTTCTATTTTTTGATGACCAAAAGTTATCAAATTTGAATATTTTTTTCTAAGTGTAATAATTTTTTTTACGAACTTGTAAAACTCGTTTTCATTTGAATACTTTTCCCATGGCATAACTCTACGACAGTCCGGATCCGGTCCTCCAATCATCGCCAATTCTGTTCCGTAATAGATGCATGGAGTCCCAACCTGCAAAAAAAGGAAGAGAAGAGCTGCTTTAACTCGTGATAATTCTCCTTGTGCAGTTGTTAAAATTCTCTCTGTGTCATGAGAATCTAGTAAGTTAAACATTACTTCAGTAACTTGACGTTTATAATAAAATGACTGAGTAGCAAGATCAGAAACAAAATTTTCTACACTTTTTTTTCGTTTTAAAAAATATTCTTTAATGCTTTCAGATAGTGGGTAATTCATCACAGCATGAAACTCGTCTCCATTTAACCATGGTTGTGATGAATGCCATATCTCACCCAATATATATAAATTTGGTTTAATTGCTAAAACAGCCTTTCTAAAATCTTTCCAAAATTCATGATCAATTTCATTAGCGACATCTAATCTCCATGCATCTATATCAAAATTTTTTACCCAATATGTCGCAATATCAAGAAGATACTTCTTCACTTCGTGGTTAGATGTATTTAATTTCGGCATTCCTCCTTGGAAGGCAAAAGCATGATAAGTCAACTTTCTATTATTAATTAGATTATTAGTAGTTACTGGAAATTTTTGGATATGAAACCAATCTTTATACTTAGAATTTTCTCCATTCTCTATAACATCTTGCCATTGTTTCGAGGAATATCCAATATGATTAAATACAGCATCTAACATAATCTTGATTCCTCTATTATGTGCTTCTTCGATTAATTTTTTAAAAAGTGATTTATCGCCGAAATGCTTATCAATTTCAAAATAATCTAATGTATCATATTTATGGTTACTTGGAGATTCAAAAATTGGACAGAAATAAATTCCGGTAATTCCTAAATCAACCAAATAATCTAATTTATCTAGTACACCTTGTAAATCCCCACCAAAAAAATCAAAATTTCCTGGCTTAATTGAATAGTCCCAAGGTTTAACATCCTGAGGTGAAATATCTTCATTACCATTACAAAATCGTTCTGGAAAAATTTGATACCAAATTGTATTGCTCACCCATTCAGGAACCTTACAACGGTCAATTTCATGAAAATAAGGCAATCTAAACCCATTCATAAAAAAATTCAGATTATCTAAACTATAGGGAACCGGCCCCCTATCACCATATAAAATTCTCTCTGGACCGTTTTTAACTTCAAAAATATACTGAATTCTGGCATGATCTACCTGTACAAATATTTCCCAATAATCGAATAAAGAGTCACTTAGCACTTTGAACATTTTTTCCGAATATTGATAAGAATCTTCAAAGAAAATTACAGAATCTCCATAATGTAAAATTATCGAAGATACATCATCTCTTTTAGTTTTAATTCTAATATGCATAACATCACGTTTGTACAGATATGCATATTCAGAGTCAGGTCTATGAGTGATTGAAGATAAGTCCATGTACTAACCTCCTCGGAAATCGATAATGTTAATATGTTAAACCGGAATGGATACGCTTACATTATAACACTTTTTATTTTTTTTGCAATCGTTTTCGTGTAAAAATTTATAATTTTTTACAAAAATAATAACGAATTTATAGGTAAATTTAGCAAATAATGGAAATATATTGCCATTTCAACAAAAATTATTATTTAATTTATAAATATTTCTAGATTTAATAATTCAATTCAATCCAATACTAGAGAATATGATGAAATCGATTGCATTTTCAAATTTTACTTCATTTCAATTAAGAATATTGTTAATGGGCTGCTAAGTGAAGTCAAAAAGAAAAAATTTTGAGAAAGAGACCACACAAAAAAATAAATAAACGGCTTACTGCGTAAACCGTTTTGGAAGGAAGAATAACTTATTAATTGTTAATTTATAAAAATAAAATATTTATCTAAATACAAAATTTATATTTTTATTATATTCTCTTTTTAATTACTTTGCAAGAGTTTTGACATAAAAATAAGCATTTATCAAATAGTGAAGAATCATCCATAAAGTAATCCGTAAATATATTGGATTTTGATATCTCAAATTCATATTAATTTTTTTTGGGGGAAAAAATCATCCCTAAACAGAGTTCTCATTTCCAACCTAAAAAGGTCCCCCGGACCTTGATATAAAGAAAAACGCCTGCCGGCGTTTCTTATTTCCAACTTAAAACATGGGGTAACCCACTTACAAAGAAAACCGCTTACCAGCGGTTCTCATTTCCAACCTAAAATGAGGCGTCAGCCTCGGGGGAGGGACAAACCAGCAACGTACATTGCTGGTTTTCCTATCTCCAACCTAAAAAGGTCCCCCGGACCTTTTTAGCCACCCAGATATGCTTTTTTGACTTCTTCTGAGGCGAGGAGTTCTTTTCCTGTTCCTGTGAGGACGACTTTGCCTGTTTCGAGGACGTAGCCGCGGTCTGCGATGGCGAGGGCTTTGTTGGCATTTTGTTCAATCAAGAGGACGGTTGTGCCTTGTTTTTGAATATCTTGGATAATATCAAAAATTTCTTGAATAAAGATTGGTGCTAGTCCCATTGAAGGTTCATCAAGGAGCAAGAGTTTTGGTTGGCTCATGAGAGCACGTCCCATGGCCAACATCTGTTGCTCACCACCTGAAAGAGTTGCCGCATCTTGGTTCTTACGTTCTTCCAAGCGTGGGAAACGAGCAAATATTTTTTTCAAGTTTGCTTGGTTCTCTTCACGATTATTGCGTAGGAAGGCACCCATCTCCAAGTTTTCCATAACGGTCAAACCTGCAAAAACATGACGGCCTTCTGGAACTTGTGATAAACCATCTGCTACAATTTTACGGGCTGGAACTTTTTGAATCTCATTTCCAAGGAAAGAAATCGTTCCTGAAGATGGACGAACAAGTCCAGAAATCGTACGAAGGATAGAGGTTTTACCTGCACCATTGGCACCAATCAAGGTAACGACCTCTCCTTCGTTTACTTCAAATGATACATTTTTTACCGCCTCAATGACGCCATAATGTACCGATAAATTTTCAACTTTTAACATTGACATTAGGCTTCACCTCCGAGGTATGCTTCAATAACACGTTTGTTGCTACGGATTTCTGCAGGAGTTCCATGCGCAATTAAACGGCCATATTCCAATACATAAATGCGCTCTGTAACTTCCATAACCAGACTCATATCATGTTCAATCAACATAATCGTGATGTTAAATTCTTCCTTGATTTTACGGATGAGTTGGGTCAATTCTGCTGTTTCTTGTGGGTTCATACCAGCTGCAGGTTCATCCAAGAAAAGAATTTTTGGTTCAGTCGCAAGAGCACGAACGATTTCCAAACGACGTTGTTGACCATATGGAAGGTTTTTAGCTAGAGTATCTGCATCGCCGTCCAAATCAAAAATTTTCAAAAGTTCAATCGCTTTTGTTTTCAGGGATTCTTCATTCTTATAGAAAGCTGGAAGACGGAAAAAACTTGCAAAAACTTCAGCTTTCCCATGGTTGCCAAGACCAATCAAAACATTTTCTAAAACGGTCATGTTTTTGAAGAGTCGGATATTTTGGAATGTCCGACCAAGACCAAGTGAGGCGATTTTTGATGGCGCTTTACCATTTAAAAGTGTACCAGCAAGGGTGATTGTACCTTCGCTCGGTTCATAAACTCCAGTTAAAAGGTTAAAAAGCGTTGTTTTACCAGCACCATTAGGTCCGATAAGCCCAACCAATTCTCCTTCATGGAGCTCCATGGTTACATCACCAACAGCAGTTAGTCCACCGAAGTTCTTGGTTAAATCTTTTACTTCAAGTAATACCATTACTTAACCTCCTTCTTCTTGAGCAGAGCTGCTACGCTAAATTCTTTGGTTCCTAAAAGACCACCAGGACGGAAAATCATCAAGAGAATCAGCGCCAATGAGTAAATGATCATAGAAATATCTGAATAACTTTTCAAGAAGACATTCAAGATTCCCAGTACAATAGCTGCTACAAAGGTACCAGTGATTGAACCCAAACCACCTAAAACAATGACAATCAAAATATTTACTGAAGTCATAAAGGCAAAGTCTTTAGGAACAATTGTACCAACATAACCTGCATGGAGACCACCTGCAATGGCTGCAGTCATGGCACCGAATACAAAGGCTGAAACTTTAACAAATGTCGGATTAACACCAACAGACTCAGCCGCAATTTCGTCTTCACGAACTGATATCGTTGCTCTTCCCATTGGGCTACGTAAGAAGTTTACTGTTACCAAGGTTGTGATAATAACAAAAATATAAACTAATGGCCAGCTTGTAAAGAGTGGAATAGACATGATACCAGCTGCACCGTTGGTAAGACTTCCACCGTTGATAATCAAAATACGGATGATTTCAGCAACACCAAGAGTCGCAATTGCAAGATAGTCACCCTTTAAGCGCAAGGTTGGGATACCGACCAACAAAGCAACTGCACCTGAAATCAACATTCCAACAATCAATGCGACAGCAAATCCACCGTAGGATGGCATCATTTTACCAATAATCCCGACAGAATAAGCCCCAATAGCCATAAAGCCAGCATGACCGAGAGAAAATTGACCAGAGAAACCAACAATCAAGTTCAAACCGACTGCTAATATTATTTGAATACCGATTTGTTGAACAATTTGGATATAGTAGAAGTTTAAAAACCCTGCTGCAACAAGACCTTGAATCAGACCAAAACCAGCTAATAAGATAGCCAACCAAATCGCATTAACTTTTAAATTTTGCTTCATGGTTATACCTTCTCTTTCACATTCTTACCAAGAATACCACTCGGACGTACCAAGAGGATGATAATGAGCACAGCGTACACGATTGCATCACGGAATGTATCTAAACTAATCACATAGGTGAAGGTTTCAATAATACCGATGACAAATCCACCAAGAGCCGCACCTGGAATGATACCAATACCACCCAATACTGCAGCAACAAAGGCTTTCAAACCTGGTGTCATCCCCATCAAAGGCTCGATTTGGTTGTAATAAAGACCTAAAAGAACACCGGCTGCACCAGCAAGGGCTGATCCAAGAGCAAAAGTAAAGCTGATCGTCCGGTTTACGTTAATCCCCATCAACTGCGCTGCATCACTATCAACTGAAACCGCACGCATGGCTTTCCCCATTTTTGTACGCTTCACGATTAATTGCAGAGCGATCATCAAGAACAATGAGACTCCAAGAATAATCAACTGAATATTGGTTACAGAAACTGGACCCAAGTGGAAAGTTACTGCCTCAATTGCTTGTGGGAATGCTTTTACATCAGCCGAAAAGAACTTAATCATAGTGTATTCCAAGAAGAAAGAAACTCCAATAGCTGTAATCAAGGCTGCAATACGTGTTGAATTTCGCAAAGGACGATAGGCCAAAAACTCTATTACAACACCGAGAATAGCTGTTCCTACCATTGCCAGAATAAGTGCAATAAAGAAACGAGTTCCTCCATCCCCAATAAACGTTAAATTATTTAATAGAAAATACCCCATAAACGCACCCATCATGTATAGGTCACCGTGGGCAAAGTTAATGAGTTTGATGATTCCGTACACCATGGTATACCCAAGGGCTAATAGTGCGTAAACAGAACCAAGAATCAAACCATTGACAAGTTGTTGAAGCATAGGTTCACCAATCTTTCTAAATATTTTTCAAGCTCAGTAAGCATTATTACATTATACAAAATTTTCTGAAAATAAGCAAGTTCGATTGCCATTCATCAGCCACATAAAGGGTAAAATCAATCTGAGCTAATCAAACAGTTATGTCCACTCAAAAGTCTGCATTGATTCCTTAAAATTCGTATGATCAATTTGTACAAATAGAAAATAAACACTTTTTAAGTGATGTAGCAAAGATAACATAATTTGAAAAAAGAGGGAAATCCCTCTTCTATCTTTTTATTAGTCAACTGAAATTGTATCCACTGAAGATTGCTCACCATTTGTCAATCCAACAACATAAACTGATTTCACAACGTTATGGTTTTCATCAATAGACATGGTACCAGTAACACCTTCGAAGTCTTTCAAAGCTGCAAGGTTATCTTTCACAGCTGCTGAATCTTTTGCACCTTTCGCTGCTTCTGCTGCCATATAAACTGAGTCATATGCAAGAGCTGAGAACATTGATGGCTCTTCGTTGTATTCTTTCACATATGCATCGTAGAATGCTTGTGCTTTTTCACTTGCTGATGTTACAAATGCTGAAAGGTAGTAAACGTTTGAAGCTGCTGAAGCAGTTGCCAATTCAGTAAATTGTGGAGAGTCGAAACCGTCTGAACCAAGGATTGGCTGTTCGATACCAAGACCACGCGCTTGTTTCACAATTGTACCAGTTTCATTGTAATAACCAGGCATGATGATAGCATCGAATTCTTTATCTTTCAATTTTGTCAATGCCGCTTGGAAGTCCTTATCACCAGAAGCAAATGTAATTTCTGAAACAATTTCTCCTGTGAAAGCTTTCTTGAAGGCCTCAGCTACACCTTTACCGTAATCAGATGAGTTATCAAAGTAAAGAACAACTTTCTTAGCTGACAAATTTTCAGTAGCGTACTTAGCCATGATTTCACCTTGGTATCCATCTGTAAAGGTTGTACGGAAGAAGTATTCTTGTACCTCACCTTTATCATTTTCAACCAAGTTTGTTTGTGTACCTGAAGGAGAAATCATTGGAACACCTGCTGAAGTTAAAGCTGGAATAGATGCTGCTGAAGCTCCTGATGTAGCAGGGCCGATCACGACGTTTGCACCCTCACTTGCCAAGCTTGTTGCAACCGTTGCAGCTTCAGCGGTTTCAGATTTATTGTCTTTTGTGATAACTTCAATCTTTTTGCTATCAATACCACCAGCAGCATTGATTTCTTTTACTGCAAGATTGGCACCATTTTCTTCTGTCTGACCATAAGACGAAACAGCACCAGACAACTCCAAGTTATAACCGATTTTAAAAGTTTCCCCAACAGTTGAACCAGCTGCGGATGTATTGGTTGTTGAAACATTTCCACAGGCAGCAAGGAGAGCTGCTGAAGCAAATGTAGCGATTGCTACTGCAAATTTTCTTGTTTTCATGAAAATACCTTAAAACTTTCTTAAATTTAACATGTATCCAATATACAGAATTATCTGAAAATTGTCAATACAAATGACCAAAATTTTTTAAAAAATTAAAATTTTAATAATTACCCAAATAATTCACAAAAAAAAGCCATCATTACTGATGACTCCATATTACCATTATGACGATATGCGGGCTGAATCTGGCTTTTCAATCGATTCACGCCATAGACTCCCTACAAAGTTTTGATCCAACTCTTTTATATATGAAGGAACTAATTTTTTAACAAACTTCTCTTTCTTTAGTTTTGTAATAGCCACATCTATTTTATCTTGATCCATATAGACAAGAACATACCGTAAGCGTTTGGAGTGATAGACGATATCTCCGTATTGGTTTAATTTACGGGCATCACGGTTATAATGTAAATATACTGTTAAACTAATCCGATCTTTCTTCTCAAACATGTCAACTCCTCTAAAATTGATTCTTCCTATATTATACCGCTTTCATTTAAAAATGAAAAGCTCCAACAATCAAGTCGATCGTCGGAGCATGTAAGAATAATCTTATAGAAACAACATTACTTAGTCTTTGTATTATCCATAATTTGGTCGATAAAGCCGTATGCCAAGGTTTCTTCAGCAGACATCCAATAGTCACGTTCTGCATCCTTATGGATTTGTTTGACTGTCTTACCTGAATTGTCCGCCAAGATTTTTTCTAACTTGTTACGAGTTTTTAAGAGGTGTTCTGCTGCAATTGCCATGTCAGTTTGCTGCGTACCACCACCAGTGCCTCCCATTGGTTGATGAATCATGTATTCTGCATTAGGAAGCATGAAACGTTTGCCTTTTGTACCACTTGAAGCAATGATTGTTCCCATACTTGCTGCAGTACCCATTACAATTGTCTGTACGTCTGCTTTAATGAAGTTCATTGTATCCACGATGGCAAGACCTGCAGAAACAGAACCCCCTGGTGTATTTACATAGAGATAAATATCTTTTGTTGGATCTTGTGCATCTAGGAAGAGCAATTGGGCAATAATCGAATTGGCCATATTGTCCTCAACCTGACCTGTCAACATAATGATACGGTCTTTCAGCAAACGTGAATAAATATCATACGAGCGCTCACCGCGACTAGTTTGTTCAATAACTACTGGAATCATAAATTTACTCCTTTTCGAGATTTTCTTTTCCCATTATATAAGAATAGTCAAAATTGGTCAAATAAAAAACACGATTTAAAACCAGAAAAGGGAGTGGGAAAGAACTCGACCAAATTAAAAAGAGTTCGTCTTCCCACCCCCGCACAGTTGATTAGGTCAGATTTGGAGTGCAAAACACGAACAAATCTGCCAATCAACCACTGCGCTGAGATGTTGACACGAACTTTGAGTAGTGGTCCTGGGCATTTTGCCCAGCCATACGGAGATTATTTAGTACCGAACAAACGGTCCCCAGCATCACCAAGACCTGGAACGATATAGCCTTTATCATTGAGTTTTTCATCCAAGGCTGCTGTAAAGATATCGATATCTGGATGTGCATCTTGAAGTGCTTTCACACCTTCTGGAGCGGATACCAAGGCAACAAATTTAATATTTGAAGCTCCACGTTTTTTCAATGAATCAACAGCAAGAATTGCTGAACCACCAGTTGCTAACATTGGGTCTACTACCAAGATATGGCGTTGATCAATATCTTCTGGCAATTTCACAAGGTATTCAACTGGTTGTAAGGTTTCTTCATCGCGGTACATACCAATATGACCAACTTTAGCTGCCGGAACCAAGCTAAGCAAACCATCGACCATACCAATACCAGCACGAAGAATTGGCACAATAGCTAATTTCTTACCTGCAATTTGTTTTTGAACTGTTTTTGTAATCGGTGTTTCAATTTCCACATCTTCAAGTGGCAAGTCACGCAACACTTCGTAGCCCATTAACATGGCAATTTCATTGACCAACTCACGGAAATCTTTTGTAGAAGTTGTAGTTCTACGAAGGATAGATAATTTATGCTGAATGAGTGGGTGTGAAATGACTTGGAATTTACCCATGATGATAAAACCTCTCTTTTTTGTTTTCTCTATTTTACCAAAAATTCATGAAAAAAGCTCGTGAATATTGAAAATTGTTGTCGATTGAATTAGCTTTCAGACAAGGAACTGAGGCGTAGGCTGTACTAGAGTACGGCAAGCCGAAAGTGACGATGTATCAAAGTTAATTCAAATGACTATATCTTATTTTTTGAGAACGATTGCCTCATACGGTCTCAATAATTGTCCAGCCAAAAATGCAGCCTCTTCGTAATTATGCATAAACAGGGAATATCCCTCGCTCGATACTTCGAAGGCTTGCTCATCACTTGTGAAATTCACCAGAATGATGAAATCATCCTGTTCATCATGTTTACGGTAGGCCATTACCGAGCTATTTCCAGTCTCCATCACTTCATATTTTCCTTCAGACATACATGGATACTCTTTCCGAAGAGCAATTAATTTTTGATAGGTATAGAAAAGCGATTGTTTGTCTGCAAGTGCTTTTTCAACGTTGATGTCTTTGACAGTATCTCCCAAAGCCAGCCAGGCTTGACCTGTACTGAAGCCCGCTCCTTCTGCTCCTGTCCATTGCATTGGACGACGAGCATTATCTCGGCCTTTGGCATTTATAGAAGTAATCAATTCCTCCTTGGTGAAGCCATTTTCAATCCGTTCCGCATACATGCGACGTGTTTCAATATCGTCCGCTTGGCTAATATCCGTAATTGGTGTATTAATCATACCAATTTCCTCACCTTGGTAGATATAAGGTGTCCCTGACATAAAATGAAGATAAATAGCCAACATTTTACCACTTAGTTCACGAAATGCAGGTCGATCATCACCGAAGCGAGAAATGGCACGAGGTAAATCGTGGTTATTCCAGAAAAGCGAGTTCCAGCCTTTACCAACCAGTTCAGTCTGCCATTTGGATAGAACCTTATGCAAACGAGCTGGATCAAGTGGTGCCAAATCCCACTTTTCTTTCCCTTCCTGCTGATCAAGTCCGACATGTTCAAATTGGAAAATCATCGAAAATTCTTTTCGGTCAGGATGTGAATATAACTGAGCATTTTCTGGATTGGCACTCCATGTCTCCCCAACAGTCACTAAGTCATAAGCACCAAAGGTTTTCTCATTTAATTCCTGAATCAGAGGATGGAGAGTCGGTCCATCGGCTGTAATTAATTTTTCCGGTTCTTTTCCAATCAAATCAATCACATCTAGCCTGAAACCGCCAACACCTTTTTCAATCCAAAAATTGATCATGTCCCAGATTTCTTGTTTCAGAGCAGGATTTTTCCAATTCAAATCCGGTTGCTTAACAGAGAATTGGTGGAGATAGTATTTATTCAGATGTGGAACGTATTCCCAAGCAGAGCCTGAGAAGGTCGAGCGTAATTCATTCGGTTCATCAGCCCAAACATAATAGTCATAATAGGGATTATCTGGTCCTTTGAGGGCTTCTTGAAACCAGAAATGTTCATCCGAGGTATGATTGAGCACCAAATCCATGATTATTTTGATATTGCGCTTATGGCCTTCTGCAATCAGCTCTTCCATATCTTCCATGGTCCCAAATTCTGGAGCAATTCCTTGGTAGTCACTGATGTCGTAACCATTGTCATCCATGGGGGACTGATAAACAGGACTAAGCCAAATAGCATCAATTCCAAGCTCGTGAAGATAATCTAATCGGCTGATAATCCCTCGAATATCCCCTACTCCATCTCCATTTGAATCTTGAAAACTACGAGGATAAATTTGGTAAATGACGGACTTCTTCCACCAATCTGTTTTTTGTATTTCTGGCATTTGATTGATCCTTTCTGTACAATCTTATTTACGCAAGAAAAAGGGGAATCCCCCTCTTTCTATATAGTCATATTATAACTCAATTGTAGTAATTTTGCCCTCTTCTATTTCAACAATTTCAAAGGATTTTTCTTTTAGATTTGCTGTTAGGCGGGCAGATACCCCTGCATCTTGATTATTCCAGAAAATTTCCATACTTGTTTCATCCAACATCTTAACAGAGAACTCTCCGTCGAAAGCTGGACTTGTATTGCGGAATTTAAGGAGTTTGAACAAGGATTGTACCACAGGACGTTGCACTTCCTGCTCAATTTCTTCCAAATCATAGTAATGGCGATTGATATTGCGACCTTCCTTACTTGATTCTAAAAGTTCAATATCATTTTCACCTGCAAGTAAACCAACATAGTAAATCTGTGGAATACCTGGTGCAAAGCATTGAAGAACACGAGCTAGTAGGTAAGCTTGATCGTTATTGCCAAGAGCAGAATAATAAGTACAGTTAATCTGATAAATATCCAAATTATTATAGGCTTCTGTACTATAAATTTTCTTCACATTGGCACCTTGTGCATACAAGGCTTCACGCGTTTCCTCTGTCTCCTCATCCGTCAGCAAATCCTTAACATCCACAACACCAATTCCATCATGTGTATCAAGAGTTGTAAATTGCTTGCGAGGGCAAATCTCCATCCAGTGAACCAGGCGATTGACATGACCAGAATACAATGCGTGGAGAACCAGCATTGGCAAGGCAAAATCATAAACATAATAATCTTGCTCGGCAATTTTCTGCTGAATGGTATAGTGTTCATGAATTTCAGGCAAGATTTCCACATCTTTTGGTGCCAATAACTGACGTGGAAAATGGAGCATTTCCCAAATATCAGGCTCCACAAAGAAACAGTTGGTTCCAATTTTTTTATTGGCATAAGCAAAGGCGTCCAAACGAATGATCGAAGCACCATGTTCTGCCAATTGTTCCAGATTTTCTTGGATAAAACGGCGTGTTGTCTCTGTAGTCACATCCAAGTCAATCTGTTGCTCATCAAAGGTACACCATACCTTCTCCTCGCTACCATCAGCAAATGTTGCAATTCGATATGGAGCACGAGGTTTACGCTTATAGATCAAATCAACATCTTCTTGCGTTGGCTCACCATTTGGCCAAAAGTTTTTATAACGAATAAACAAATCCGCATAAGCTGATTCATCTTTCTTTTCAAGAAAATCAAGGAAATAAGGGGATTTTGCAGAAATATGATTGATCATAAAATCGAACATCAGATAATAGTCTTTGCTTAGTGCTTCAATATCTGACCAATCTCCAAATGCAGGGTCCACCTTTGTGTAATCCATTGGCGCAAAACCACGGTCACCTGATGATGGGAAGAATGGTAAAATATGTATCCCGCCAACAACATCTTTCAAGGGACCTTCTAAAACGGTTTTTAAATCTTTCAAATTCTTTCCTAAACTATCCGAATAGGTAATCAACATTGCTTGGTTTTTAATTTTCATACAAGAACTCCTTTTGTAAGCCTTTTCTTTTTATTTTCATGAAAAGGTTGAGAATTGCTCAACCTTTTCTATTTCACTGAACCGGACGTCATACCTGAAATAATATGTTTTTGGAATACTAGGTAGACAAGGAGGATAGGAATAATCCCCACAACATAGGATGCAAATGATGGGCCGTAGTCACTAAAGTACATTCCTTGGTAATTATACTGGAACAAGGGTAGGGTCCACATAGCTTGATCTCTGTTTAATACTAGGAGTGGCAAAAGGAAGTCATTCCACACCCACAATGCATTGATGATCAATACCGTCGCATGCATCGGTTTCATCAGAGGGAAAATAATTTTCCAATACATGGTAAACTTATCACAGCCGTCAATAGCTGCTGCTTCATCCATTTCCTCTGGGACGATTGTTTTAATATACCCCACGTACAAGAAGAGAGCTTGTGGCACAGCATAAGTTAGGTAAAGAATAATCAAACCAAGAGTGTTATTGAGACCAATACTAGACATCAGTTTAGTCATAGGCAACATGATAACTTGGAAGGGGACAAAAATCCCGATAATCAAGAAGAAATAAATAATATTGAAAACAGTTTGACGTTTCATCTGACGGGCAACGGCAAAGGCAGCCATTGGAATGACCAATAAAATGAGGGCAATTGATACAATTGTAATAATAGCTGAGTTGCTAAAATATTGAACAATTCCATCATTAAACAGGCGTTCATAGTTGCTCAATGTAAACTCTTGTGGCAAACCAAAGAAATTTCCTGTAATTTCCTTTGTTGGTTTGAACGAACTTATAATCGTCACCAATAGTGGAATAAACATGAACAATATCCCACTAAAGAGAACTAAGTAAACCCACCAATTTTTCTGTTTGTGCTTGTTCATATTCACTCTCCTATACTTCAAATTTCTTAGAAATCTTCATCTGAATCAATGAAATCACAATGATACAGATAAAGAGGACCACCGCTAAAGCATTCGCATACGAAAACTTATTATCAACAAAGGCATAGTTATAGACTAATAAACCAAGTGATTCTGTTTTGCCATCTGGGCCACCACTTGTCAGTGCAAAGATAAGGTCAAATGCTGTCAAACCTGACTTCATTGCCAAGATGAACACCATACTAATAGATGGTAATAAGAATGGAAGCTCAATGTTGAAGAACTGTTGAGAACGACTTGCACCATCAATAGCTGCTGCTTCCTTCACATCTTCTGGAATACTTTGTAAGCCAGACAGGAAGATGATGACTGGCATAGCCAATCCTTGCCACAAAGCAACAAATAAGACAGAAGGAATTACAGTTTTCTCATTTACTAACAAGTTTTCCTTCAACCAATCAATATTTAAGACCTCACCAATTTGGGTAAAACCATAGTTAAAGAGCTGAACAAAAATCAAACCCAAAGTAACAGTTGACAAGACAGCTGGGAAGAAATACCATGTCCTAAAGAAACCGACAGCCTTGATTTTACGGTTAAGAAGGGTTGCCAACCAAATCCCGATAACAATTTCACCGATAACCAGACCAATGGTAAAGATAATCGTGAAGGTCATGGAAGTATAAAAATCAGGATTTTTTAAAATATCCAGATAATTTTGAAAACCAATGAGGTTAAAATCAGAGGTTAATCCATTCCAGTCTGTTAGACTATAGTAAATCCCTGTAAACAGCGGATAGAAGAAAAAGATTAACTGTAATCCAATCGGTACCGCCACAAATAGATAGGGCCAGTATTTTGCAACAAATCCTTTTTGATTCATCATGGTACTCCTTTTAGCGTTTGTTATAGTTGTTGCAACTCAGCTCCATCTGAATTTAGGGGGGTTCGAGATAAAGCTGAATTGGAACAACTATAAGGGTAAGAAGCGAAATCCCCTCTTACATCGTTTATAGTTGTTATGTATTACTTACTTCATTGGGTCAAAGAAAGCATTCAATTCGTCCGCAAGCTTATCTGCCTTCGGATCTTTGATTGTTTCTACAGCAATGGTCCAGAAATCATTTTGCGATGTCCATTCTTTATGCAACCATGCAATTTGCTTATCAGTAAAGGCATATTGGGCAACTCCTTCAATTTCTGGGAACTTCCCTTCTGTTTCAACTCCCTCGACAGAAGTTGGCGAACCGTCTACATCATAATATTTTTGCATGACTTCTTTGCTGGACATATAAGCGAGGAACTTTTTAGCCTCTTCTGGGTGTTCCGTCTTGGCACTGATTGACAAAGCTAAGTCGGCACCACCGATAGTCACATCATTCCCTTCTTTTTCTCCTGGGAAAGCAAAGATACCGTAATCCAAATCAGCATTCTGTTGATTGATGACTGCAGCAGCCCAGCTACCTTGTGGCATCATGAGAGCTTTGCCCTCTGCAAATGCTGCGACAGCATCGGCATACTTAGCTCCAGAAAATCCTGATTGACCATTGTCATGTAATAATTCGAAGGATTTAACAACTGCTTGCGTTGCTGGATTGTCAGCTGTAATACTACCTTTGCCACTCCGAACTAGGATATCTTGAGCTTGGTCATAACCACCTGCCGCGCTCACCCATGCCAACTGATGGAATCCATTTAATGACCAAGAATCAGCCAAAGACAGCGCAAATGGTGTTTCACCCTTGTCTTTAATTGTCGCTACTATTTTTTCGAATTCAGCAGTCGTTTTTGGCACTTCTAGGCCTAATTCTTTAAATTTAGCCTTGTTATAATAGATGCCATAGACATTGGTGTTCAATGGGAGAGAATAAATTTTATTGTCAACAGCATAGAATTCTGCTGCTCCCTCTTTCAAATTGCCAACTCCAGCATCCTCTCCGAGTTCTAGGAAACGACCATCTTTTGCCCAAGCATCAAAATCCGCCGCAACCGGATAGACATTGATAATATCTGGATCTTCATTGTTGGCCATACGAGTTTTTAAGATGGTTTCTGCATCTGGCACACTGGAAAATTTAATACTAATGTTTGGATTGGCCTTTTCAAAATCAGTAATAATTTCTTGCAAGGTCGCTTGCATCTCTGGTTTTTGCGAGAAATATTCTAGTTCGACTTTATCGCTAGACCCCGCCGAGCCATTCCCACATGCTGCTAGTAAACTAGCAAAAGCAATTACAGATGCACTTTTAACGAATGTTGTAAATTTCATTTTCTTTCTCCAAGAATAAATATGTTTTTTGCGCTAATGTAGTGCGCTCTACTATTTTAAACGCACCGCAACTTTCTAAGAAGATTAGGCTATCCAGCGGCTAAAACTCCGTCACTAGATAGCTTTTTTCTTCATTACTTCATTGGATCGAAGAATGCATTCAATTTCTTCACAAGTTCGCCTGAATTTGGATTTTTCACTGCTTCTACTGTGATATTCCAGAACTCTTCTTCTGATTCCCATTCAGATTGCAACCAAACTACATGTTTGTCAGTGAAGGCATATTGTGTCACTCCAGCAGTTTCTTCAAACTTACCTTCTGTATCTACACCTTCAACTGAAGTTGGTGAGCCATCTACATCATAGTATTTTTGCATCACTTCTGGACGAGAGAGGTATTCTAGGAATTTTTTAGACTCTTCTGGGTGCTCTGTATCAGCAGAAATTGAGAGAGCTAGGTCTGCTGCACCGATGGTATAGTCGCCACCTTCTTTATCACCAGGGAAAGTAAACATCCCATATTCAAATTCTGGTTCCTGTTGGTTTACTGCTGTAGCCGCCCATGTACCTTGTGGCAGCATGAGAGCATCACCTGCTGCAAAGGCTGCCACCGCATCTGCATAGAGCGCACCTGTTGCACCTTTTTGACCATTATCTGTCAACAGTTGCAAGCGTTCTAAAACTGCTTTTGTTGTCGCATCATCTTGAATCGCTCCCTTTGCACTGCGGATCAGAATATCTTCTGCACCATCAAATCCACCCGCAACAGTTACCCAAGCTAACTGATGGTAGCCGTTCAATGACCAAGCATCGTTCAATGAAAGAGCAAACGGTGCTGCACTGCCATCAGACTTGATTTTGTCTACCAAAGCCACAAATTCTGCATAGGTAGTTGGAACTTCAAGACCCAATTCTTTGAACTTATCCTTATTATAGTAAATACCATAAGCATTAGCTGTCAAAGGAAGGGTGTAATTTTTTTCGTTAACAAGATAAGGCGTTACAGCACCATCTTTTAGATGACTGAGACCTGCATCATCACCAATTTCTAAGAAACGACCATCCGCTGCATATGCTTTGAAGTCCGCATTTTGTGGATAAATGTTGATGACATCTGGCGCTTCGTTATTGGCCATACGAGTTTTCAGAACAGTTCCTGCATCTGGTACATTTGAAAATTTAACATCAATCGTAGGATTTTCTTTTTCAAAATCATCAATAATTTCCTGCAGAGTCGCTTGCATTTCAGGTTTTTGTGAGAAATATTCAATTTCTACCTTATCGCTACTACTTGCATTCCCACAAGCAACCAAGAAGCTAGCAAAAGCACAAACCGATGCACATTTTAAAAATGTTTTCATTTTCATTATAAAATCCTCCTAGATTTTGTTAAAAATATATTGTACACTAAAATAATCTTTTTGAACATGGGGCATGGTAAGCCCAATGTTCATCAGTTCATCCCCGTAGAATGTTTCTCCTAATTGAGGGCATTCATACAAGGCATCTGGGTCTAGCCCCTTCAACCGAACATGAAGCAAAGGCGCTTCTGGCTTGGCAAGAATTTTTACAAATGTAAAGACCGCTTGATTCTTATCTTGACTAACATAATTGGCAGCCCAGGTATTGCTCGTCTTTTTCAGACGGTAGAGCTGACCGAATTGGATAGTTTCACGAATGGAGTGATAGGTTTCGATTTGCTGACTGATTTCATCCAATTCCTTTTCCGAAAGTTTCGTTAAATCCAGCTCGTAACCAAATGCTCCTCCCATCATAGCCACATTGCCTCGTGTAGCAAGAGGCGTGATACGACCAACCTGATGGTTTGGAACGGCAGAGACGTGTGCACCAATTGAGGAAGGGGGATAAATCAAACTAGTACCTTCTTGAATAGATAAGCGCTCAATCGCATCTGTATCATCACTTGCCCAAGCTTGCGGCATGTAATACATGATTCCCAAATCATTACGACCTCCACCGCCTGCGCAGGATTCAAAAAGAATATCTGGGAACCGCTTGGTAAGGTGGTCTAATACACGGTAGAGACCTAGCATGTAACGATGGTGGAACTCAAAGCGCTGGTCATTTGCTAAACCTTTAGGGATATTGGTGATATTACGGTTCATATCCCATTTTACATAAGAAATATTGGCTGATTCTAATATGGAAGAGACGCTATCAATGATGTAGTCACAGACTTCTTGCTTGGTCAAATCCAACACTAATTGTTCTCGGCTGTAAATTGGTAAGCGTCCTTCTGTGTGAATGGCCCAATCAGGATGTTCACGATAAAGATCGCTATCAATAGAAATCATCTCTGGTTCAAACCATAGTCCGAATTTCATGCCAAGCTCATTTATTCTCTCTGCTAAGCCATTCAAACCATTTGGCAACTTATCCAAATTGACTTTCCAATCGCCCAATGAACTTTCATCGTTGTTTCGTTTACCAAACCAACCATCATCCAGAACAAATAATTCAATACCAGCTCGACTTGCGACCTGAGCTAACTGTAAAATCTTTTCTTCTGTAAATTCAAAATAGGTCGCTTCCCAGTTGTTGATTAAAATGGGCCTTGGTTTGTTTACAAACGATGATTGAATGAGGTGTTTTGTGATAAAGTGATGACTATTTTGTGTCATGCCAGTAAATCCTTTATCAGTATATGATAAGAGAACTTCTGGAGTTTGAAACCGGTCATCCTTATCCAATTGCCATGAGAAATAGTGACTTTCCAATCCTAGTCCCAATCGACTGGTTTCCATGGCTGTCGTTTCGACAAATGCTGTAAAGTTGCCACTATAGACAAGGTGGGCCGCATAAACATCGCCCTTGTCCTCACTTGCATCGGGTGAGGCTAGTGCTAAGAAGGGTGTTCTTGAGTGACTTGAAGCACCTCGAATGCTACCAATCGAATACTGACCTTTTGTCAATGGGGTCTGTGTCCACTCTTTTTCATAAGCATAGCGTCCTGTCAAGCTGTGAACAATGAAATCTTGATGTGGAAAATCAAGAGTTGCAGACAAGACCTTCTCTAGTTTGCATGGATATTTGCCAGTTTGAATTGTAGCTGACCGTGCGAGATAAGAAGCTTCTTCAAAAACAGAATAATGAAGTGTTACGGTAACATCTGTCAACTGATCATAAAGATCAATTTCAAGACTCTCTACCTCTTCTTGATTTCCAAAACTTGCTGGTAATCCCCTCAGTTCTTTTTTCCCCTTGTATAATCGATACTCTTTGTATTTTAGGTCAAGAGTAACTCCAAATTCGTTCCGAACATCTATTGCTGAGGTTCTAAAATCTCCCAGACCATTGCTAGAATATTCGAGTGGGAGGACATCCAATGAGTATGTCCTGTCCCCAGTAATTGGACTCGGAGAAAATGATCGATCTAAATATGTTATTTTGTTTCCATCGCTAAATTTTTCGATTTTTTTCCCAAAATAACGATGAACCAGATCTCCTATTTCCAACACTTGGATGATATAAGAGAATTCTCTTGTTTTCAGGTGAAAAATCTGTTTTTCATTATAAATCTCAATCACATTCATCTCTCCCATCTCTTCTTTATGGTCTTATTGTACAAAATGAAAACGCTTTATTTAATAGCCTTTTGTATTTAAAACATGTTATAATGTTTCCTAAGGAGGATTGAAATGAATATTCTAAATATCTATAATGAATTGGATAGTCATAATTTTGACCTAAATGTAGACCATTACGGTGCCGAACAATGTGACAAGGGCTATTCCTTCGGTCCTACTATCCGTGATAATTTTGTCCTGCATTTTATTACAAAAGGAAAAGGGAAAATTCTTGTTGACGGAAAAACAAGTTATCTATCAGCAGGTGATTTGTTTATTCTTCCAAAGGATGTTTCCATTTTCTATCAAGCTGATGATATAGATCCTTGGACCTATATATGGGTTGGTTTTAGTGGATCACGAGCAAAAGATCTACTTAATCAAAGTCAACTGCTAGAAAACTACTACCTCCACTCCAATCTAGAGTCACCAATTCTAGGCTACATGCATCAGATTAACCATGTTCAGATGCATCCCATCCCCTCTATCACAGAATTGGTCTTAATTGGCTATCTCAATCAACTCTTAGCAGCACTCATCGAGGAATTTCCAAGTGAAACATTAATTAAGCCCGAAACACAAACCAAATATTATGTTCAGCAGGCCATCAAAATGATACATAGCCACTATGCTCATCCGATTAAGGTCTCTGAAATAGCCGATTATTTGGCCTTGAGCCGAAGCTATCTCTATAAGATTTTTAAGCAGGAAACAGGCTATTCTATCAAAGATTATATTTTACAAGTAAAAATGAATCGTTCTTGTCAACTATTAGAAGATGCTTCTCGGAGTATCACTGAAATCGCCTATTCTGTCGGCTACCAAGATCCTCTCACCTTCAGCGCAGCCTTCAAAAACTATTTTCATATGAGCCCGACAGAATTTCGAAAAACACAAAAAAATAAGGATTAGGTGATTTTACTCACACCTAGTCCTTATTTCTTTATCCAAAAACGTTTCTAAGTCTTTGACAGGCATTTTCAATGACATCAAATGGAGCTGCCGCATTTAGACGCGCATGATGTTTGCCCTCTTTACCAAAGGTTAAACCATCGTTCAAAATCAATTTTGCCTGATCTTGCAACAATTCGAACAATTGGTCATGTTCCAGCTGATAGTCAGAAAAATCAAGCCAGATAAGGTAGGTTCCCTGGGGCTTCATGACCTTGATCCGAGTATGGGAAGTCAAATACTCTTCAACATAGTCAATATTTTTTTCTAAAACATTTTTTAACTCTGTCAACCACTCATCTCCATAAGTGAAGGCAGCTTCTGTGGTTAACAAACCAATTGTTGGAACTTCATGCTGATTGTTTGCCAATTGGCGCTTAGCAAAAGTCTTGCGAATGCTTGGATTTTCAATAATAGCAAAGCTATTTTTCGTTCCAGCAATGTTAAATGTTTTAGTTGCAGATGATAAGATAATTGAAAAATCTTTGAAATTTTCATCGACCGTATTAAAGGTATCATGTTTGTGACCATATAAGGCCAAATCTTGATGAATTTCATCTGATACTAGAACGACGCCATGTTTCTGACAGAGACGACCAGTAGCTAAGAGTTCTTCCTTGCTCCAAACCCTACCACCTGGATTGTGTGGATTACAGAAAATATAGAGTTTCACTTGATTCTCTACAATGTCCTTTTCAAGCTGGTCAAAATCAATCCTAAAAACACCATCCACTTCAACAAGTGAATTGGTAACAAGCTGGCGATTGTTTAATTTGACAGTCCGTGCAAAGGGTGGGTAGACTGGCGTATTAATGAGGACTGCATCCCCTTCTTCTGTCAAAGATTGAATAGCCACAGTTAAGGCAGGAACAACACCTTCGATGAGCAGGATGGACTCTCTATTAATCTTGTAGCCATGCTGTCTATCTTCCCAGTCAATAATAGACTGATAAAGACTGTCGCTAGCGTAGGGATAACCAAAAATGTGATGATCTGCATAGTCACGGATTACTTGGCGAATTTCTGGAAGTGGCTCAAAGTCCATATCCGCAATCCATAAAGGTAGGAGTTCCGGATCAGCTTCCACTTTTTTCCATTTTTCAGCGTGGTGCGTTAAGCGATTTGGTTTACTAGTAAAATCATATCTGGTCATCTTATCCCTCCAAGGCCACTTCCAAGTCGGCAATCAAATCGTCCGCATCCTCAATACCGATAGACAAGCGAAGCAGGTCATCTGTCAAACCGTATGAATGTCGGGTCTCAGCTGGAATGTCTGCGTGAGTCTGGGTAGCTGGATAAGTAATCAAACTTTCCACCCCACCCAAGCTTTCCGCAAAGGTAAAGATTTTCAAGGTATTTAGAATGTGTGGGATCTTGCTCTCATCAGCCACCTTCAATGAAATCATCCCACCTTTACCTGTGTAATAAACTTGCTTAACTACAGGACTCTTCTCCAAATAGGCAACAATTTTCTGAGCATTTTGTGTCGCCCGCTCCATTCGAAGCGAAAGAGTTTTCAAGCCACGCATGAGTAAATAAGCATCCAGTGGCGATAGGGTTGGGCCTGTTGTATTTTGATCATAGAATAGCTTATCGTACAGGACTTTATCATTGGTCATCAAAGCACCAGCCAAGACATCATTATGACCTGACAAATATTTTGTCGCCGAATGTAGAACAACATCCGCACCCAATTCAAGAGGATTTTGATAAATAGGGCTATAAAAAGTGTTATCGACAATAACCTTGGCACCTTTGGCATGGGCGATAGCCGAAACCTTAGCGATGTCAAACTCCACCATCAAGGGATTAGTTGGAGTTTCCAAATAAACATAGTCCGTCTGGTCTGTGATTGCTGCAATTAACTCCTCTTCACTATTCGCATAGGTAAACTGAAATCTGCCTAGACTTTCCTGCTCGTTGAACCAGCGGAATGAGCCACCGTACAAATCACGCGCTGCAACTACTTGGCTTCCAACAGGGAAACCATTAAAAAGCAAGACAAGCGCAGCCATTCCTGAACTCGTCGCAAGGGCATAATCTGCTTTTTCAATCGCTGCCAAAGTCGCTTCCAAAATGGCGCGTGTCGGGTTCTTAGTTCTCGTATAGTCAAAACCGGTCGAGTGACCAAACTCAGGGTGCTGATAGGTGGTCGAAAGGTGAATAGGAGAAATCAAGGCTCCTGTTTTCTCATCATTGTTAATACCTGCATGGGCTAAAATCGTATCTATCTTATAATCTGTCATAACGAAATCTCCAATCTAACTTATTAAATAGTCTAGCATGAATAGACCACTTTTGTTAAAAAAATATCCAAAATGACTTATATAAATTTCTTAACAAATGGTATAAATAAAAACTATAACAACCTATTTATTATTGCTTTCTGGTTGAAAATAATTTACAATAATAGTAAATTTAGGCTATCAGAAGGAGGTTTTACAATGTTTAAGTCATTCAATCAACAGTTTTATAGAAACTTTTATTTTTATCATGCACTTGTTTGGTCAATATTGACAGTAAAGCAATTTGACCGCAGTCCAGTCGGTGCGCTATTCCTCCTATTACTACCAATTCAATATTATTATGCTTTTTTCCGCCCCAACTACAATATCGTTAAAAATTGGCAATTAGCTATCTGGATCGTTTTTTCGACCATTATGGGCTGTGTCTTTATTTTTATTTAGGAAACGAATGAATCCGCAATCACTAGCAAAAGCATTTTCCTAATTGTTAGATGAGTTGTCTTCCGTTAGTGTAAAATAATTCTCGGAAAAACGTTTACAGGTTTTCAAAACAAAAAAAGTCCTATATCCTAGGAAATGCGTAAATAACCTAGAAGGATATAGAACCTATGACTATTGTAACA
>NZ_JAIMEP010000019.1:0-838 GCF_019794555.1 Streptococcus suis
CTTACCGCTGGTGTACCAGTTGTCTCGCCAGAGGCATCGCTGGGTAGCTATGTAGGGAAGGGATAAACGCTGAAAGCATCTAAGTGTGAAACCCACCTCAAGATGAGATTTCCCATAACTTTATGTTAGTAAGAGCCCTGAGAGAAGATCAGGTAGATAGGTTGGAAGTGGAAGTGTGGCGACACATGTAGCGGACCAATACTAATCGCTCGAGGACTTATCCTAGAATAAGTAATGAGGGCGTAAAATCCGCCTGAAAAATAGGAACCTAACGCAGTATGCTTGCATACAAGGCAGGTTATCTTTTTTCCAAGGATTTAGCCCGAGTACAATTACTCACGAGACAATATTGACAGCGTGGTTGTTTCTTGTTAGAATATAGATATTCAATTTTGAGTGGATAAAGTGAAGTAACGAGGGCGTTACGAAATCCGTAAGAAAATAGGAAACTGAGGCAGAGTCTGTAGACTCTAGGAAGTTTATCTTTTTCACTAGGATTTTAGTCCGAGTACAATTCCATTCAACAGTAGTTAAGTGACGATAGCCTAGGAGATACACCTGTACCCATGCCGAACACAGCAGTTAAGTCCTAGAACGCCTGAAGTAGTTGGGGGTTGCCCCCTGTTAGATACGGTAGTCGCTTAGCAAGATTTGGAGAGAAATCTCCATATGGGAGTTTAGCTTAGTTGAAAGTGAGAGGAAATCGAGCTTTCTCCATTGCCCAGCTGAGCTAAGTCCCACCCATTGGGAGTTTAGCTCAGCTGGGAGAGCATCTGCCTTACAAGCAGAGGGTCAGCGGTTCGATCCCGTTAACTCCCATATCATGTTACTAAGAGCG
>NZ_JAIMEP010000019.1:848-1249 GCF_019794555.1 Streptococcus suis
TATATTCCGCCATAGCTCAGTTGGTAGAGCGCATGACTGTTAATCATGATGTCACAGGTTCGAGCCCTGTTGGCGGAGTAAAGAGAAGTCTTTATTTATGGTCCGTTGGTCAAGGGGTTAAGACACCGCCTTTTCACGGCGGTAACACGGGTTCGAATCCCGTACGGACTATAATGTGGAGGATTACCCAAGTCCGGCTGAAGGGAACGGTCTTGAAAACCGTCAGGCGTGTAAAATCGTGCGTGGGTTCGAATCCCACATCCTCCTTTACTTAATATCGCGGGATGGAGCAGCTAGGTAGCTCGTCGGGCTCATAACCCGAAGGTCGTAGGTTCAAATCCTGCTCCCGCAATTTTATTTATATTGTGGATTATGGCTCGGTAGCTCAGTTGGTAGAGCAA
>NZ_JAIMEP010000019.1:1259-1592 GCF_019794555.1 Streptococcus suis
AATAGGAAACTGATGAGAGTTAATGACTCTAGGAAGTTTATCTTTTTCACTAGGATTTTAGCTTGAGTACAGATAGGTCCCGTAGTGTAGCGGTTATCACGTCGCCCTGTCACGGCGAAGATCGCGGGTTCGATTCCCGTCGGGACCGTTCAAATAGTCTGGGAGACTATTTGAAGTTGGAAATAGAGCAAATAGAGTTTGCATCATATTTACGACTCGTTAGCTCAGTTGGTAGAGCAATTGACTTTTAATCAATGGGTCGCTGGTTCGAGCCCAGCACGAGTCATATGCGGGTTTGGCGGAATTGGCAGACGCACCAGATTTAGGATCTGG
>NZ_JAIMEP010000019.1:1602-35619 GCF_019794555.1 Streptococcus suis
ATTTAATATTTTGGAGAGATAGCGAAGAGGCTAAACGCGGCGGACTGTAAATCCGCTCCTTCGGGTTCGGGGGTTCGAATCCCTCTCTCTCCATACCTTTACGGGCATAGTTTAAAGGTAGAACTAAGGTCTCCAAAACCTTCAGTGTGGGTTCAATTCCTACTGCCCGTGTTCTATGGCGGGTGTGGTGAAGTGGTTAACACATCAGATTGTGGCTCTGACATTCGGGGGTTCGATTCCCCTCACTCGCCTATTTTAATATTGGGGTATCGCCAAGCGGTAAGGCAAGGGACTTTGACTCCCTCATGCGTTGGTTCGAATCCAGCTACCCCAGTTTAACTATATGCCGGCGTGGCGGAATTGGCAGACGCGCTGGACTCAAAATCCAGTGTCCGCAAGGACGTGCCGGTTCGACCCCGGCCGCCGGTATAGTTTATAGCGAAGAAACGTTGATTTATCAGCGTTTCTTTGTTTTTTGTTCGAAATTTGTACAAAGTTTTATAACTTTAACTAGTCTTTAGTTTAAGCAGGGCTTGTCGAACCTTATTATTCTCTAGTTCTGCCTTTTCTTTAATAAGGTGTCCGTATGTTTCTGTGATTTGTTTAATATCTTTGTGTCCCATGTTTTTTGCAATTGCCCAAATATCAATATCTTCTGACAAGAGAATTGAAGCATAAGTATGCCTATTTCCTGTACATGTCATATTATGGGGAAATATATTCAAATGCTCTAAAATACTTTGTAGATGTTTATTACAAGCTTTGTTAGAGGGGATTCCATGTATTATGTTTACAAATAGCATTTTATCTGGATTTGAAAGTATATATTGGTGTTGTTGCTTTTGAATTCGATAAAGTATTTTGATTGTGTCATCATCTATCGGAATATATCTAATAGATTCAGGTGTTTTTGCTTTAGTCCACTTTTGATTAACAGAATCGTATCGTCTATAAGTATAGATTTCTTTGGTTTCCCAGATGATACAATCCCAAGTAAGCCCAAGAACTTCTCCAAATCGTAAGCCTGTTTTAAGTTGGATATAGAGTAGATAAGGAATGACACTTTCTTTATAATCAGCTTTTTTGAATAGATAATCAAGTAGTTTAATATAGTCAGATTTTCTATTGATATATCTTTCTTCTTTTGTTTTTTGAGGAGGTTTTCCTGTAATATTAACACCAGTTGTAAAATCGTGAAAATCTATTTTATCCTGTCTTGCGAAATCTAATATTTTTTTGACCTCACTATTTAGTCTAGACACATTATCTCTGCAGTTTGTTTTAGCGTAGTTGTTAATGAGTTCTTGATATTGACTTGATTTAATATTTCTGAGGGGTGTATCGTTGAAATATTCTTCGATGAGTTTTCCGCGTTTCAGATGTTTATTTAATGTTGATTGCATTTTACCTTGGGGAACAATATGTAATTCGTACCATTTTTTCCAAAGTTGGTATAGCGTGATACTTTTATCGATATTTAATCCATTGATGAGTTTGCTTTCTAAAGGCATTGCTTCTTGTTTTGCTTCGGTTTTTGTTTTAAAACCTCCTTTTGATGCGAGTTGCTTTCCAGTTTTATCGAAAATGCGATAAGTCCATAGATTCTTCTTGCCTCTTTGGCTGTAGGAAATTGACATTGATTACCTCTTTCTATAAAAAGGATAACCAAGATATTATCTCGGTTATCATACCACATTTATTTAAAAATGTCTTTGAAATTTTTTTCAAAATACTCTTTTGTCTTACTTGCAAGAAAGAAGTATCGTCCACCTTTATTTTGAGGATATTTAACAAAGCCGTTTGTATTTTTGTCAATATCTATTTGAGAGCGTATTTCAGGTTTGTAGAGGACGTTATCAAGTAGCCAAGGCCTAGATACTGAAAGCTGGCTCAATACATCAGACAAGGTCCAATACTGTCCCTTGTAAGCCTGTTCCTGTAATTTTTGATAATCTTTTTTGGCTACAATCAAGTGTGTGTCTGGTAGCTTGATAACGATATTTTCAAGTTGTACAGTAATCGTATCCATAAGTATAACTCCAATCTTTACTATCTGTTGAAATTATGAGATACTTACAATAGAAACAACGATTCTATTGCTTGTTTCTCACAAACGAGTTACTACTTCTCTTCTCACTTTGGTCGGTAGAGGATTTAGAAGTAGTAGCTTTTTTGATTTTTTTCTGATGTACTGAGCGAATGTCCGATAACAACCTTTTTGCTTGTTTTCGCAAATGCTCTTCATCTAAAGTCTTTCCTAAATTATAAGACTTTACTTTTTCATAGGCTTCTTTACACTTGTCGCCTTTGTCTTTTGTTGCTTTATAGTGATATAGTTCTGCTATAGTTTTACCATTTTTAGTCACTAGTTTTACAAAGAATGGAATACGTCGCATAAGTTGATGATACTCTTTCTTTTTCGGAAACCAAGCATCTGCCCATTCGATAAAGTCATCTGAGTTGGTCATAATAGTTAAGTCATTGATGATATGAGCGTCTTTGAAGCGAGAACTGAGTTGGGTCACAGCGTCTGGCTCTAAAATCTGGAATAGTTCACGAAAGGAAATTCCGCATGAGGCATCAAATTCATTGATAACAATGGTCCTTTGTCCGTCGTACCCAGACCCTAAGTCTAACCGCTTCTTATTTGTTGAAGGTGCATGTTGTCCGTGTTCATCTCTTTCTTCAGCCAGAAATCTTGCAAGTGTCGTTTTCCCAGTTCCGCCAGAGCCCTCAATATAAAGACCGATGTGATTTCGATTTCCCTTACTCATTCGAATAAACTCTTTATCTATATACTCTTGACGGTTGATTTCAAACTGCTTTTTATATCGATTCCACAGTTGTTGAGCGTTTAGTCTATCAAATTCCTCAAATAACTTCTCCTTAGCTTGATTTAATAAGAGACCTTGCTCACAAATTTGATAACTAATCTCTAAACAGCAATCTACCTCTTCTTGCTCAGACTTCTTTTTATCAGCTCTTTTAGATTTCCCGCAGATATCTAATCTATAGTCACTATTTTTTGAACTGATTATCTCTGAAATCTCATATTGATACTTTCCTTCGTTAATATCTTTTTCATTTCTATGAGTTAAGTAACGACAGACTTTTGCTTTATCTTTAACCACTTGAAGATTCTTCTCGCGACTAATCTCTAGTGTTTTGTAAAGTGAACTATAAAATCGGCTGTTTTTAAATTCGAAGTAAATGTGTGCATGAAGGGACTTCAGCTCACCATTTTCGTCTAAATCTTTATCATGGAAAATGATGTAAAACTTATCTCCGTCATGTGTGCAAAGCGTTTTTACTAACCTGATAATTTTTTCTCGAAAGACTTCTTCGGTTAGGTCGGGGTCAGCATTTTTTTGATAAGCATAAGAAACTTGAGCGATGTATCTTCGTGTCTTCACTTCAGACAAATCTTTTTTTGCCATGCATTTTCTCCTTTTTTGACACAAAAGTTAGAGATTGTGCTGTGAATTTCACAGCTAGGTATATCGTTTGAGGCATTGATCAATCTGCATAAGACGGAGGTTTTTTATGCAGATTAATATACCTTCACAAATTTATTTTTGACACAACACAGTTGTGAAGTTACTTGCCGTCTTTTTCAAAAATGCGAGCTGTATTTTTGAATTGTTTAGCTGTCATGACGATATCGTCAGCTATTCGATTAGAAATCGTAGCGATAGCTTGGTCTGTCGGATTTCCGTCAGTCATATAAATAATCATATGAGCAAGTTCAGCTATCATTTTTGTGTAGTTTTTCTGATGAGATTTTAGAAATTCAGCACGTTTTTTGAATCGTGCTTCACGCTCTATTTTTTCACTTTGTAGCTGATGAAATGTTTTGTTTTCCATGTTATCCAACCTTTCTGATGTTGTCTGCAGTGAGAGAAAGTTTCAGTTGTACAAATGTTGAATCTTCGCGACTTGTACCATAAACCTTTCCTTCAAGGTTTTGAAATTCTACATCATCAAAAACTTTTAAAGTGTTTAGGACAGACAGTTTCTCAGCGAGTTGATCGATAACAACAGTATGTTCGTTGCCGGAACTATCGAAAATGATTATAGAAGTTCCGACAATTTCATTTGTATTAAATTGTTTCTTATTTCGAAACTCTTTGAATTTAAAGACGCTTCCGATAGTCTCTTGGATGTTAACGACGATATTTAAAGCCATATTATAGCTCTCCTTATAGTTTATTAGACAAAATCAAAACTTTTGTTACTCAATAAGATTCTTATTGACCTCCATCTGTTGCAGTGCTATAATGACTACAATCAACATAACATTAGTTATGATTGAGAAAGTTGGTAGGTTTCTTACGCGTTCATCTGTCGGAAACCTACTATTTTCTTTGTCTAAATTTATTATAACTCAATTTCAGCAGAAAAAAAGACCGAGGTTTTTACTCGGATTTCCTCCTTTCTGCACGTGCAAGCACGTGGGAGCATTTCCCTATGTTAAAGGCTTAAATAGCCAGAAGTAGGGGAGTAATCTTATTCTATACGCCATTTAGCGACTAGCTCGAAATTCCTTTGTTATCATCTCCTCCTTAGCTCGTACGCTTGTTTCAACTAGACTGCGCCTGGGCTTGTCTACGTTTCTACAAGCTAACGCGTTCAGCTCTCGCTAATTCCTCCAATGACAACACGTAATTTCTTCGCATTACAGTCGCTTTTTAGCAATAGAAATAAAGATTGACTCCCCTTACTTCTAGGGCTATTTTTCGGCTTTAACATAGCTCAATACTGCACTGTTAGCTGGGTGGTTGAAGGTAGGAGACATTCACTTTAAGACCGTTTTTTTTAGCTGATTGATTATATATTCAGACACAGGCATAATATAGTATTCCCTTGATTAAGCGTCATAAAATTTTCAAGCAGTTTCAATAGAAATGTTATGAGAGTATTAGAAAAGCCCTGCATTTGCAAGGCTTAGTTTTAATCTTTCATCATATTGTAGTATTCAACGATTTCTTCATCCGTAATGTAGGCTTCTTTAGGGTAATCATTAAACACTAGGCGAGTTTCGGTGAAAATATTGCTGTAGTTAGACATGGCGTTCATACCAAGTTGTCCTTGGTCGTTATTTGGGTAAACTAGGCGGCTTTCGCTATCAACATCCATCAATTTGTATTTTGAATCCATTTCAGCGTTTGCATAATCTTGTTTACCGCTAATACGGTCTGCTTCGTAATAAGGCATTAAAATGTTTAGAGTAACGGTTTCCCCTGATTTGATAGTTTCCATGAATTGTACAGACATGATAGTTTCGGCAGGTTTGATGCCAGTTCTTTCCATAAAATAACCTTTTATGGTGAAACCTGAACGCAATTCGTTATTATCTGTATTATTGTCATTGGTACCAATAATATCTTCACTGTAATTATTTGTCACCTTAACTTCAAGTCGTTTAGTATCATGATTATACTCACCAATCTCTACTTTTAATTTTGTTAATCGAGGGTCTACATCCTCTGAAGTAAGATAAAGTTGTTCACCTTTTTTCGTAGCTTCTTCTTGAAGCTTTTCATTTTGTGACCTCATACCGCTGTCATAGTAATTATCACGATAACTGTTGATTCTGTCTTTATTATTTTTAATAAAGTTTTCAATGCTATCAACATTCGATGTTTGCTCTGTTGTAGGTGAGCTTTTTTCATTTATGGAACTGCTGTTGTTTGAGCAGGCGATTAGCATGGTAGATGTGGCAAGTAATGCCAAGTTAGTTAATATCGTTTTTGATTTCATAATAATCTCCTTAGTTTTTTAACAGAAATTTTTGATGACCTGTGATTGCTAACAAACCTCTAATTAAAAAATTTGGCATCACACTTTTGTCATTATCACAATTATACTCAATAAATTAAGTATAGTCAATACGTTAAGCATGATACGTTAGATACATAATATGAAAATTATGTAGAGGTATCAGATGATTTCGTATCAGCCGTTTTATGAAACGTTAAACAAAAAAGATAAGTCAGAGTATTACTTGATAAAAATAGAGGGCATATCAGCAAATACTTTACATCGCATGAAAAAAGGAGAATCGATAACTACAAAAACAATAGATAAGCTATGTGAGATTTTGGAATGCAATGTCGAAGATATCATTCGTTATGAACTAACTGATAAATAATTTTAATGAAAAAACTCTTCATACTAGGGAATAGGAAGAGTTCTTATGATTTGTGCAAAATTTGTACGAAAAACTGTTTTTTAATAGAATGTAATAAGTGATAATATCTTGATTTTATCCTATTTTTGTTATTTATTTTAACTTAGTTTAACGGCTGATTATCGGCCGCCGGTATAGTTTATAATGAAGAAGCGTTGATTTATCAGCGTTTCTTTTGTTTTTTGGTAAACTTTTGGTCGCTATTTATCATTTTTAATAATACTCTTTAGTACTGAACGAACTAATTTCTTGAGTTGTTTGTTTTTCATTGTCAGATACTAACTTGTCCAAAGTATGGATTTTCTTATTTTTTCGTCTCAGTCAAGTTTCTAGTTTTCGAGTCAGACTAGAACTTACTTTGACAAGTTAGCTTCTAAATTTTTTTATTTTTTTCTTGTTTTTTTATTTTTAGTATGATATACTTAACAAGTTAATTAAAAGGTTAAGGATGTGCTTATGAGCCAATTTGCATTAGATATTGAGAAGTGTTTGCATGAAATTGTTTTGAGTTCTGAGAACCAGTTGGAAATATTGGTTGGTTCTTGTCAAAGTACGGTGAAATTGACGAATACGCAGGAGCATATTTTGATGCTGATTGAAAAAGCTGCGTATACTAATACTGAAATTGCAAAGCAGCTGAATGTTAGTCAAGCCGCTATTACAAAGGCTACTAAATCTTTGGTTGCTCAGGGCTTATTAGTAGCAGTAAAGGATTCAAAGGATGCACGTATTGTTCGTTTTAGTCTGACTGAGGCTGCAAAGCCTATTGCTGCGGAGCATGCGCATCATCATGCCCATACTTTGGAAGCATATGAAGAACTGTTAGGTAATTATAGTCTTGACGAACAAGAGCTGATTGCAAGATTTTTGAATGAGTTAGTGGAGAAAATTAGAAAATAAATGAGATATATTACTGTGGAAGATTTGTCGTTTTACTACGACAAAGAACCGGTTTTGGAACATATTCATTATTATCTTGATAGTGGGGAATTTGTGACTTTGACTGGTGAGAATGGCGCAGCCAAGACAACCCTCATTAAGGCGACTTTGGGGATATTGAAGCCCAAACAGGGGAGGGTTTCTATTGCTGAGAAGAGTATAAAAGGTAAGAAGTTAAGAATGGCCTATTTACCTCAGCAAATTGCAAGTTTTAATGCTGGTTTTCCGAGCACTGTTTACGAATTTGTAAAATCAGGGCGTTATCCTCGGCAAGGGTGGTTTCGTCGTTTGACAGCCCATGATGAGGAACATGTTCGGATTAGTTTGGAATCAGTTGGAATGTGGGAACATCGGGATAAGCGCTTAGGTGCCTTGAGTGGTGGGCAGAAGCAACGTGCTGTCATTGCGCGTATGTTTGCCTCTGATCCAGATATTTTTATTCTGGATGAACCGACAACAGGGATGGATGCAGGGACAAAGGATGCCTTTTACCAGCTCATGCATCACTCAGCCAAAAAGCATGGTAAATCTGTATTGATGATTACTCACGATCCCGATGAATTGAATAAATACGCTGATCGTAATATTCACCTGGTTCGTGATCAACAGTCTCCTTGGCGTTGTTTCAATGTTCATGAAACTGATGAGGAGGTTGCCCATGTTTGATTTATCTGTATTTAATTATGACTTCATGCAACGCGCTTTTCTGGCGATTATTGCCATGAGTTTCTTTTCACCGATCCTAGGGGTTTTCTTAATCCTTAGGCGTCAAAGCTTAATGTCAGATACCCTCAGTCACGTTTCTTTAGCTGGTGTTGCATTCGGTTTGGTTTTGGGTATTTCGCCTACTCTTTCAACAGTACTTGTTGTAATTGTAGCGGCTGTATTTTTGGAATATTTGAGGACTATTTATAAAAACTTTATGGAAATCGGAACGGCGATTCTCATGTCGACTGGTTTGGCGATTTCGTTGATTGTTATGAATAAATCAGGAGGAAAGTCTGGACTTAGTTTGGAACAATACCTTTTTGGTTCGATTGTAACAATCAGTCAAGAACAAGTCGTTGCTTTATTTGTGATTGCTTTGATTGTCATTCTATTGACGTTGTTATTTTTACGTCCTATGTATATTCTTACCTTTGATGAAGATACCGCATTTGTAGATGGATTGCCTGTTAGAGCCATGTCTATTGCCTTTAATGTAGTTACTGGTGTTGCGATTGCACTTATGATTCCTGCTGCGGGGGCTTTATTGGTTTCAACCATTATGGTTCTACCTGCTTCTATTGCCTTACGACTTGGTAAGAGTTTTAAAGCTGTTATCTTTACGGGGATGGCAATTGGCTTTTTAGGAATGGTGACAGGATTGATGACATCCTATTATGCAGAAACCCCGGCAAGTGCAAGTATTACCTTGATTTTCATTAGTATTTTCTTACTGGTGAATGTTGTTCAAAAATTTAGAAAATAAGGAGTTATGATGAAAAAAGTTGGATTGCTATTCGTGTCTATTTCAGCTTTGCTTTTCGGAGCTTGTGGCAATAGCACAGCTTCTGAAGATGGGAAGCTAAATATTGTAACAACCTTCTATCCTGTTTATGAGTTCACCAAGCAGGTGGCAGGTGATGAGGCAAATGTTGATCTGTTGGTTAAGGCTGGAACAGAAGTTCATGATTATGAACCCTCAGCAAAAGATATTGCTCGTATTCAAGAAGCTGATGTTTTTGTTTACGAAAATGAAAATATGGAAACATGGGTCCATGATGTTGAAAAATCACTTGATACAACAAAGGTTAACGTGATTAGTGCGACGGAGGGGATGTTGCTTTTGCCTGGCGGTGAGGAGGAACATGAAGGTCACGACCATAGTGAGGAGGGGCATAGTCATGCTTATGATCCGCATGTATGGTTGTCTCCTGCACGTGCAATTACTCTTGTAGAAACTATTCGTGATAGTTTGGTAGCTAAATACCCAGAAAAGAAAGATACTTTTGAAACAAATGCGGCAGCCTATATTGAGAAATTAGATGCTTTGGATGCTAAATATTCTGAGGTATTATCTGCCGCTAAACAGAAGTATTTTGTTACACAACATACAGCTTTTGCTTATTTGGCTTTAGATTATGGTTTGAAACAAGTTTCAATCACAGGTGTTGCTGCGGATGAAGATCCTACCCCTTCGCGGTTAGCCGAATTGACCGACTATATCAACAAATATGGAATCAAGTATATATACTTTGAAGAAAATGCGTCGAAATCTGTTGCTGAAACACTCGCAAATGAAACAGGTGTTCAGCTGGATGTTCTGAATCCTCTTGAAAGTTTGACAGATGAAGATATGAAAAATGGTAAGGATTATATTTCTGTTATGGAAGATAATCTGACTGCCCTTGAAAAAACAACTTCTCAAGCTGGTTCTGAAATTTTGCCAGAGGATGGGGCTGAGACTGCACAAACGGTCTATAATGGGTATTTTGAAGACAGTGCTGTAAAAGATCGCACACTCTCAGACTATGCAGGCGAATGGCAATCTGTTTATCCATATTTGCTTGATGGGACCTTAGATCAAGTTTGGGATTATAAGGCTAAACTGAAAGGCGATATGACAGCTGATGAGTATAAGGCATATTATGATACCGGGTACAAAACGGATGTTGATCAAATTAACATTACAGATAATTCCATGGAATTTGTGGTAGGCGATAAGAAAGAGAAGTTTACTTATAAGTATGTGGGTTATAAGATTTTGACTTACAAAAAAGGAAATCGTGGCGTTCGTTTCTTGTTTGAGGCAACAGATGCAAATGCTGGAAACTACAAGTATGTTCAATTTAGCGATCACAATATTGCACCAGTAAAAACCGGTCACTTCCATATCTACTTTGGTGGAGAGAGTCAAGATAAGCTTTTGGAAGAATTGGAAAACTGGCCGACATACTACCCTGTTGGTTTGACTGGTTTGGAAATTGGTCAGGAAATGCTGGCTCATTAAGAGAAAAAAGACTGGACGAGCGGTTCAGTCTTTCTTCTTGACATTTTTTGACTACAGTTGTAAACTGAAATTGTAGAAATAGATTCATGGAGGTGAGATTGTGGAGCAAGCTATTTCAGCTGCAGAGTGGCAGGTGATGCGGGTTCTGTGGGCACAGCCGGGAACGACTTCTCAGGAAATTATTCAGGCCTTGCAGGAGGGATTTGATTGGCAGGCGACGACCATTAAGACACTTTTGGGGCGGCTGCGGAATAAAAACTATTTGCGTATGGCCAAGGAAACAAGCAAGTATCACTATTATCCGCTGATTAGTGAAGAGGAACATTTGCAGGGGCAGGTGGAGCTCTTATTGGCTACCATATGCTCTACGAAGCAGGGGCAACTGGTTGAAAAGCTGCTGGACACAGGGATATTTTCCCAAAAAAGCCTTGAGAATATCGCCAGCAAAATCTCGCAGTTACAAAAGACGGCACCTGAGAGTATTGTCTGTCAGTGTCTGCCAGGTCAATGTACTTGTGGTCATCATACAAAAGGAGAAAAATCATGAAACAAACCTTGAAATTGAAAAATTTATCTTGTCAAAACTGTGTGAAGCATGTGACCAATCATTTCTTGGAAATGGATGGGGTAGATGAGGTATCAATCCAGTTGGATCAGCAGTTAGCAGAAGTACAAACTTCTGTGGAACACAGCTTGGAGCGTTATAAAGAAGCCTTGGAAGATACTGTCTATGAGGTGGTAGAATTAGTGTAGGAGTAAAAGCAGCCGTCGGGCTGCTTTTTATAATGCTTTGAGAAAATGAGTCAAATCCAGTTGTACTTGTGCAAGTGAAATTTGGTCCCAGAAGCCGTCTGATCGAAAGCGTGGAATCAGGTGGACATGGAAATGGGTGCCAGCATCAAACAAGCGATCGTTGCAGGCTATGGTCACACCGTCAATTGTCAATGCTTGACAGAGTTTATTAGTCAACAAGACTTCCAAGTCCGATAGTTCATAGCGAACAGCAGGAGGGATTTGGCTGAGCGTGTCATAGTGTTCCTTGCTGATAATCAGTAGATGCCCCGTTTGGACAGGGTCAATATCCCAGACGACCTTGAAATGTTCCGTATGGTAGAGATTATCTTCTTCTTTGAGTTGGTGGCAAAAAATGCAGGTCATGTCATTTCTCCTAGGTTAGCAGAAAAGGAAATCACATAGGATTTCCTTGAAAAATGTTAATAAGTCAATACAGAATATTTCTTCTTTCCACGACGGATAACGGTCAACTCGCCGTCAATCTTGTCGCTGTCAGAAAGACTGTAGTCTAAGTCTTGCACACGCTCACCGTTGACATAGATGGCACCATTTGCTACATCTTCACGAGCTTGGCGTTTTGAGTTAACAATACCAGAGGTAACCAAGAGTTCAACGATGTTAAGGTTGTCTTCAGCCTGTACAGCGTAGTTTGGAACGTTGCTGAGGCCCTGTTTAAGTTCTTTTGCGGATAGGTTTTTGATGTTGCCAGCGAACAATTGCTCGGTGATGTTAAGTGCTTGGTTATAGGCGTCTTCACCGTGGACCAATGTCACGACTTCCTTAGCCAAAATCTTCTGAGCTAGGCGTTCATGACGGGCAGCGTCAAATTTTTCTTCAATCTCAGCAATCTCATCAAGTGACAAGAAAGTAAAGATTTTCAAGAAACGAACGGCATCGTCGTCCATGACATTGAGCCAGAATTGGTACATTTCATACGGTGAAGTCTTGTCGGCATCAAGCCAAACAGCGTTACCTTCCGACTTACCAAACTTCTTACCGGTTGAGTCGGTAATGAGAGGAACAGTCATCACGTGACCAGTTCTATCAGCTTTGCGACGTAGCAATTCCGTGCCGGCGGTCATATTGCCCCATTGATCTGAACCACCAATTTGCAATGTAACATTATGCTTATCATTCAACTCATAGAAATCATACCCTTGCATGATTTGGTAGGCAAATTCAGTGTAAGAAATTCCTGTTTCAATCCGTTTTTTTACAGAATCTTTGCTCATCATGTAGTTGACAGTGAAGTATTTACCGACATCACGAAGGAAGTCAATGAAGCTAATATCTGAGAACCAGTCGTAGTTATTGACCATTTCGGCCTTGTTATCACCATTTTCAAAATCCAAGAAGCGAGAGAGCTGACCTTGGATCTTTGTTACCCAACCGTCTACTGTATCTTTGGTTTGCAAGCTCCGCTCCGCATCCTTGAAGGAAGGGTCGCCAATCAGACCAGTAGCTCCACCAACTAGAGCGTAAGGTTTGTGCCCTGCTAATTGCAAGTGACGGCAGACGAGGATTGGCACCAAATGCCCCAAATGCAGGCTGTCGGCAGTTGGGTCGTAGCCAGAATAATAGGATACTTGCCCTTCTGTCAATGCTTTTACCAAGGCTTCTTCGTCTGTCGTTTGAAAGACCAGGCCGCGAGCTTTCAGTTCTTCAAAAATGTTCATGTAGGCTGTCTCCTTTTGATTGAATAGTTAGACCCAAGTCATATTTTAAAGTATTTGGGTCGAACTTTGTATTAAAAAATTCCCTCCTATTATACCATGAAATTGCGGAAAATAAACATATTTTGGTATAATGGTATGATAAGGAGTTACTATGGCGACTAAATCAGAAAAACAAGATAATCAAAAGAAAAATAGTGTCCTCAATTTAGGTGATCTAGTAGGAGTACTTCTCCGTTCACTGAAGCTCTTATTGAACTCAGTTACAGTATTAATACTTCTCTTTGGGATTTTAGGAGCAGGTATTGGGGTTGGTTTTGTTGTAAGTCTTTTCGACAAAGTTGAAGTTCCAAAGACAGAGGAATTGTTAAAGGAAGTTTCAAATGTCAGTAGCGTGTCTAAACTCGTCTATTCAGATGGTACTCTTATTTCAGAAGTAAATTCAGATTTGCTACGAATTCCGATTGGCACAGATGATATTTCTGAATACTTAAAACAAGCAGTTATTGCTACAGAAGACGTAACTTTTGAAAGTCATAATGGGATTGTTCCTAAGGCAGTGTTGCGCGCAGCATTAGGTTCTGTGGGACTAGGATCATCTACAGGTGGTTCGACATTAACGCAACAGCTGATAAAACAGCAGTTAGTAGGGGATGCGCCAACTTTTACTCGTAAAGCAAACGAGATTGTGGCTGCGTTAGCCTTAGAACGTAATATGAGTAAAGAGGAAATTTTAACGACCTACCTCAATGTGGCTCCCTTTGGTAGAAATAATCAAGGGAAAAATATAGCTGGGGTTGAAGAAGCTGCTCAGGGTATTTTTGGAAAATCTGCAAAAGACTTGACAGTTCCTCAAGCGGCATTCATCGCTGGATTGCCTCAAAGTCCGATTGTTTATTCACCGTATGCTTCAGATGGAACTAGAAAGCCAGACGAAGATATGGTTTATGGTCTGGAGCGATATCAGGATGTTTTATTCAATATGTACAGGGCAAGTTTTCTGTCAAAAGAAGACTACGAAACATATAAAGCATACGATATCACTCAGGATTTCAAGGCGCCTGCACCCGTAACGAAGGATACAAAAGACTATCTTTATTACGAGGTCATGGAAGAGGCAGAGCAGGTTATGTTTGATTATTTGGTCAAACGTGACAATGTTTCTGAAAATGATTTGAAAAATGATGATATTCGGACAGAGTATGAAGAAAAAGCAAGGATCGAACTTAGTCAGGGCGGATATACTGTAAAAAGCACTGTAAATAAGACGATTTACGATACAATGCAATCCGTTGTCGCAAACTATGGTAGTGTATTAGATGATGGTAATACATATGTTGAGACTGGAAGTGTCTTATTGGATAATACAACAGGGGCGATTTTAGGCTTTGTTGGTGGACGAGATTATGATAGCAATCAAAACAATCATGCATTTGATACACTTCGCTCACCAGCTTCGACAATTAAACCACTGCTTGCATATGGTATTGCAATTGATCAAGGGTTGATTGGATCGGCTAGTATTTTGTCAAATTACCCAACCAATTTTTCAAGTGGTCAACCAATTATGTATGGTACTAGTAAAGGTACAGGAATGATGAATTTACAGACGGCTATTGATATGTCTGTAAACATTCCTGCATTCTGGACCTACAAGATGATTCAAAATGCAGGTGTTAACGCCAAGGAATATATGGAAAAGATGAACTATCATATTCCGATGTATGATATTGAAAGTGTACCGTTGGGCGGAGGGGTTGAAATCTCTGTATTGACGAATACCAACGCCTATCAGACGTTGGCCAATGGGGGTGTTTATAATAAACACTACATTGTTGAAAATATCACAGCTACAGATGGAACAGTAGTGTATCAGCATGAGGCGGCACCTGTTCAAGTATACTCAAAAGCGACTGCAAGCATCATGAACCAATTGTTGAGGCAAGTAGTTAATTCTGGATATACTACTACATTTAAGAGTCGACTAAATAGTTTGAATCCACAAGCTGCTACTTCAGATTTTGTTGGTAAAACAGGAACTAGTAATGAGGTAAACGATGTCTGGCTAATGTTATCAACTCCAAAAGTTACATTAGGAACATGGGCTGGTAATGATGATAATTCAGAAATGTATGTTTGGACGGGATACCACAATAATTCTCAATATGTTGCATACATGGTAGATGCGTTATATAATGTTGATTCAAATATGTTTGCAGGGAAATTTGAACTTGATAAAAGTGTCATCTCCTCCAGTGTAGTTGCTTCCACAGGTCAACGTCCGGGAACAACGCAAGTAAATGGTCGCCAATTTACGGTAAGTGGCGCCTTGACAACGAGTTATTGGGCGAAGAATGGCGCACCTGTTACTAGCTACAAATTTATGGTTGGTGGTACAGAGAGTGATTATTCAAAAGCTTGGGCAACTGTGTTTGGTTCAACGAATGGTACAACCACAAGTTCATCAAGATCAACAACTACATCAAGTAGTAATTCTAGATAAACTAGAATGATTTCAAGAGAATCTGGAAGTAGCCAGGAGTCTTATTACCCTATCCAACAAGGGGAATAAGGAGAAAGTAGATAGTTGATTTATTCTAGTTCTTGTGCTATAATTGTATAAATTATTTGTCGTGTGTCTTGTTTGAAATATTGTCCAAGCAAGGCTTGCAGCAGTTAAATCACACTTTTTAAAAGGAAGATTTAGCTGCTCTTTTTGTGTCTATGAAGAAGTTTTTTGAGAATTGTCACCTATTCTTAAAGATTCTAAAAATTCTAACAAAAGGCAAATGTGTTTGATTTTGCAGAAAAATCAATAGAAAAATAGAGGAGAATTAACTTGGCAGGACATGAAGTTCAGTACGGTAAGCACCGTACCCGTCGTAGTTTTTCAAGAATCAAGGAAGTTCTTGATTTACCAAATTTGATTGAAATCCAAACGGACTCTTTCCAAGACTTTTTAGATTATGGTTTGAAAGAAGTCTTTGAAGATGTACTTCCAGTTTCAAACTTTACGGATACCATGGAATTGGAATTCGTTGGTTATGAATTGAAAGAGCCTAAATACACATTGGAAGAGGCGCGTGCGCATGATGCGAACTACTCAGCTCCAATTTATGTAACTTTCCGTCTGGTGAATAAAGAAACTGGCGAGATCAAGACGCAAGAAGTCTTCTTCGGTGAGTTTCCAATCATGACTGAAATGGGTACCTTCATCATCAACGGTGCAGAGCGTATCATCGTTTCTCAGTTGGTTCGTTCACCAGGTGTCTACTTCAATGATAAAGTAGATAAGAACGGTAAAGTAGGTTATGGTTCAACGGTTATCCCTAACCGTGGAGCTTGGTTGGAATTGGAAACAGATTCAAAAGACATTGCCTACACTCGTATTGACCGTACGCGTAAGATTCCATTCACAACACTTGTTCGTGCGCTTGGTTTCTCAGGCGATGATGAAATCTTTGACATCTTCGGTGATAGCGAATTGGTTCGCAATACCATCGAAAAAGATATTCATAAAAACCCAGCAGATTCTCGTACAGATGAAGCACTTAAGGAAATCTATGAGCGCCTTCGTCCAGGTGAACCAAAGACAGCTGAAAGCTCTCGTAGCCTTTTAACAGCTCGTTTCTTTGATCCACGTCGTTACGACTTGGCACCTGTTGGTCGTTATAAAATCAATAAAAAACTCAACCTTCGTACTCGTTTGCTCAACCAAACACTTGCTGAGCATGTGATTAACGGTGAGACAGGCGAAATCGTCTTGGAAGCTGGTACTGTATTGAGTCGTGATGTGCTTGAAAAAGTAGAAGCACAATTCGATGAGCTCAACTTGGTAGAATATATTCCAAATGACAATGCTGTTCTTCTTGAGCCAGTTCTTTTGCAGAAATTCAAGATTGTAGCTCCTAAGGATCCAGAACGTGTTGTGACGGTGATTGGTAATGCGAATCCAGCAGAAAACGTACGTACAGTAACACCTGCGGACATCTTGGCTGAAATGAGCTACTTCCTCAACTTGGCTGAGGGTCTTGGTCGTGTAGATGATATTGACCACTTGGGTAACCGTCGTATTCGTGCCGTTGGTGAATTGCTTGCTAACCAAGTACGTATCGGTTTGACTCGTATGGAACGTAACTTGCGTGAGCGTATGTCGGTTCAAGACAATGAAGTATTGACGCCACAACAAATCATCAATATCCGTCCTGTTACAGCCGCAATCAAAGAATTCTTTGGTTCATCTCAGTTGTCACAGTTCATGGACCAACACAACCCACTTTCTGAGTTGTCTCACAAACGCCGTTTATCAGCCTTGGGACCTGGTGGTTTGACTCGTGACCGTGCTGGTTATGAGGTTCGAGACGTTCACTACACTCACTATGGTCGTATGTGTCCGATTGAAACGCCTGAGGGACCAAACATCGGTTTGATTAACAACTTGTCTTCTTACGGACACCTTAACAAGTATGGTTTCATCCAAACACCATACCGCAAGATCGACCGTGCAACTGGTACAGTAACGAACGAAATCGTTTGGTTGACAGCGGATGAAGAAGATGCCTACATCGTAGCACAATCAACTTCACCACTTGATGAAAACAACCGTTTCGTTGATAAGATTGTTATGGGACGTCACCAAGGTAACAACCAAGAGTTCCCAGCAGATTCAGCAGATTTCATGGACGTTTCACCTAAGCAGGTAGTTGCCGTTGCGACAGCATGTATTCCTTTCTTGGAAAACGATGACTCCAACCGTGCCCTCATGGGTGCCAACATGCAACGTCAGGCTGTTCCATTGATTGATCCAAAAGCACCTTACGTTGGTACTGGTATGGAATACCAGGCTGCCCACGACTCAGGTGCGGCAATCATCGCTCAACACGATGGTAAGGTTGTTTACGCAGATGCGGACAAGGTAGAAGTGCGTCGTGAAGATGGATCGCTTGATGTCTACCACATTTCTAAATTCCGTCGTTCAAACTCGGGTACTGCCTACAACCAACGTACCCTTGTAAAATTGGGCGACATCGTAGAAAAAGGCGACTTTATCGCAGATGGACCTTCCATGGAAAATGGGGAAATGGCTCTTGGTCAAAACCCTATCGTTGCCTACATGACGTGGGAAGGTTACAACTTCGAGGACGCGGTTATCATGTCTGAACGCCTTGTAAAGGACGATGTGTACACATCTGTTCACTTGGAAGAATACGAATCAGAAACACGTGATACTAAGTTAGGCCCTGAAGAAATTACTCGCGAAATTCCAAACGTTGGTGAAGATGCTCTTCGCAACTTGGATGAAATGGGGATTATCCGTATCGGTGCTGAAGTTAAAGAAGGCGACATTCTTGTTGGTAAAGTCACACCAAAAGGTGAAAAAGATCTTTCTGCTGAAGAGCGCCTCTTGCATGCAATCTTCGGTGACAAGTCACGTGAAGTACGTGATACTTCTCTTCGTGTACCTCACGGTGCCGATGGTGTCGTTCGTGATGTGAAAATCTTTACCCGTGCCAACGGTGATGAATTGCAATCAGGTGTTAACATGTTGGTTCGTGTTTACATCGCTCAAAAACGTAAGATCAAGGTCGGAGATAAGATGGCCGGTCGTCACGGTAACAAGGGTGTCGTTTCACGTATTGTACCTGTTGAGGATATGCCATATCTTCCAGACGGAACACCAGTTGACATCATGTTGAACCCACTCGGGGTGCCATCACGTATGAACATCGGTCAGGTTATGGAACTTCACTTGGGTATGGCGGCTCGCAACTTGGGTATTCATATCGCAACACCAGTTTTCGATGGTGCAAGTTCAGAAGACCTCTGGTCAACTGTTAAAGAAGCAGGTATGGATTCAGATGCCAAAACCATTCTTTACGATGGACGTACAGGTGAGCCATTTGATAACCGTGTATCTGTCGGTGTCATGTACATGATCAAGCTTCACCACATGGTTGACGACAAGCTTCACGCCCGTTCAGTCGGACCATACTCACTCGTTACCCAACAGCCACTCGGAGGTAAGGCTCAGTTTGGTGGTCAGCGTTTCGGTGAGATGGAGGTTTGGGCCCTTGAAGCCTACGGTGCTTCTAACGTCCTTCAAGAAATCTTGACTTACAAGTCAGATGATGTGACAGGCCGTCTTAAAGCCTATGAAGCCATCACCAAAGGTAAACCAATTCCAAAACCAGGTGTTCCAGAATCATTCCGCGTTCTTGTCAAAGAATTGCAATCACTTGGTTTGGATATGCGTGTCCTTGATGAAGACAACAATGAAGTAGAATTGCGTGACCTTGATGAAGGTGAAGATGATGACATCATCCACGTAGATGATCTTGAAAAAGCACGTGCAAAAGCCGCAGCTGACGCAGCCGCAGCCTTTGCAGCAGAAGAAGCAGAAGGCAAAGAATAATTAGAATGGATGGAACAAGTTGGTCCAAATCTCAGAACTGAAAGAGATAAGGACCAACGGTCTTCCTCCGTCTGATTTATAGAAAAATAGCTTACCAGCTACCCATTCTGCTGATTATTGTTCAAGAATTTGAGGTATGGGAATCCAGCCTCTCACAAGAAAAGAAAGGGATTATTAGTGGTTGACGTAAATCGATTTAAAAGTATGCAAATCACGTTAGCTTCACCAAGTAAGGTTCGTTCATGGTCTTACGGTGAGGTTAAAAAACCTGAAACAATCAACTATCGTACACTTAAACCAGAACGTGATGGACTCTTTGACGAAGTCATCTTTGGTCCAACAAAAGACTGGGAGTGTTCATGTGGTAAATACAAGCGTATCCGTTATAAAGGGATTACTTGTGACCGCTGTGGTGTTGAAGTGACTCGTGCAAAAGTACGTCGTGAACGTATGGGACACATTGAGTTGAAAGCACCAATTTCACACATTTGGTATTTCAAAGGGATTCCAAGTCGTATGGGCTTGACCTTGGATATGAGCCCACGTGCTTTGGAAGAAGTTATCTACTTCGCAGCTTATGTGGTGATTGATCCAAAAGATACACCGCTTGAGCACAAGTCAATCATGACTGAGCGCGAATACCGTGAGCGTTTGCGTGAATATGGTTATGGTTCATTCGTTGCCAAAATGGGTGCAGAAGCCATCCAGGACCTCTTGAAACAAGTTGATCTTCCAAAAGAAATCGCAGCGTTGAAAGAAGAGTTAAAGACGGCTACTGGACAAAAACGGATTAAAGCAGTGCGTCGTTTGGATGTATTGGATGCTTTCTACAAATCTGGAAATAAACCTGAGTGGATGATTCTCAATATCTTGCCAGTTATTCCACCAGATTTGCGTCCGATGGTTCAGTTGGATGGTGGTCGTTTTGCTGCATCTGATTTGAATGAATTATATCGCCGTGTTATCAACCGTAACAACCGTTTGGCTCGTCTTTTGGAACTTAACGCTCCAGGAATTATCGTACAAAACGAAAAACGGATGCTTCAAGAAGCTGTGGATGCTTTGATTGACAACGGTCGCCGTGGTCGTCCAATTACAGGACCAGGTAGCCGTCCACTCAAATCACTCAGCCACATGCTTAAAGGTAAGCAAGGACGTTTCCGTCAAAACTTGCTTGGTAAGCGTGTTGACTTCTCAGGACGTTCCGTTATCGCCGTTGGTCCAACGCTTAAAATGTACCAATGTGGTGTACCACGTGAAATGGCTATTGAGCTCTTCAAACCGTTTGTCATGCGCGAAATCGTTGCCCGTGATATTGCTGGTAACGTAAAAGCTGCAAAACGTTTGATTGAACGTGGGGATGACCGTATTTGGGATATCTTGGAAGAAGTGATTAAAGAACACCCAGTTCTTTTGAACCGGGCACCTACCCTTCACCGTTTGGGTATTCAGGCTTTTGAGCCAGTTCTGATCGACGGTAAAGCCCTTCGTTTGCACCCGCTTGTCTGTGAAGCCTACAACGCCGACTTTGACGGTGACCAGATGGCGATTCACGTTCCATTGTCAGAAGAAGCACAAGCAGAAGCACGTATCCTTATGCTTGCGGCAGAACACATCCTTAACCCTAAAGATGGTAAACCAGTCGTAACACCATCTCAGGATATGGTTTTGGGTAACTACTACTTGACCATGGAAGATGCTGGTCGTGAAGGTGAAGGTATGGTCTTCAAGGATGCGGATGAGGCTGTTATGGCTTACCGCAATGGCTATGTTCACTTGCATACTCGTGTTGGTATCGCAACAGATAGCCTTGATAAACCTTGGAAAGATAACCAAAAACACAAGGTCATGATGACAACTGTCGGAAAAATCTTGTTCAACGCGATTATGCCAGAAGGACTTCCATACTTGCAAGAGCCAAATAATGCTAACTTGACAGAAGGAACTCCAGATAAATACTTCTTGGAACCAGGATCAGATATCAAGGCTGCTATTGCAGAATTGCCAATCAACCCACCATTCAAGAAGAAAAATCTTGGTAATATCATCGCTGAAATCTTCAAGCGTTTCCGCACAACTGAAACATCAGCCCTGCTTGACCGTTTGAAAGACTTGGGTTACTATCACTCAACACTTGCTGGTTTGACAGTGGGTATTGCCGATATTCCGGTCATCGACAACAAGGCTGAAATCATTGAAGAATCTCACGAACGTGTAGAACAAATCAAGAAACAATTCCGTCGTGGTATGATTACTGACGATGAGCGTTATGCAGCTGTTACAGATGAATGGCGTTCAGCTAAGGAAAAATTGGAAAAACGTCTGGTTGAAAAACAAGATCCGAAGAACCCAATCGTTATGATGATGGACTCTGGTGCCCGTGGTAACATTTCCAACTTCTCCCAGTTGGCCGGTATGCGTGGTCTGATGTCAGCTCCGAACGGACGTATCATGGAATTGCCTATCTTGTCTAACTTCCGTGAAGGTCTTTCTGTATTGGAAATGTTCTTCTCAACTCACGGTGCCCGTAAGGGTATGACGGATACGGCCTTGAAGACAGCCGACTCAGGTTACTTGACTCGTCGTTTGGTTGACGTTGCCCAAGACGTTATTATCCGTGAAGACGACTGTGGAACAGACCGTGGTCTTGACATCCGTTCTATCACAGATGGCAAGGAAATGATCGAGCCGCTTGAAGAGCGTTTGCAAGGTCGTTACACTAAGAAAACTGTTAAACATCCTGAAACAGGTGCCGTTATCATTGGTCCAAATCAATTGATTACGGAAGATATTGCCCGTGAAATTGTCAATGCAGGTGTTGAACAAGTAACCATCCGTAGCGTATTTACATGTAACACTCGTCACGGTGTCTGCCGTCATTGTTACGGTATCAACTTGGCGACAGGTGATGCGGTTGAAGTGGGTGAAGCAGTTGGTACGATTGCAGCCCAATCTATCGGTGAACCTGGTACACAGCTTACAATGCGTACCTTCCACACGGGTGGTGTAGCCTCAAACAGCGATATCACTCAGGGTCTTCCTCGTGTCCAAGAAATCTTTGAGGCGCGCAATCCGAAAGGGGAAGCGGTTATCACTGAGGTTAAAGGTGAAGTTATCGCTATTGAAGAAGATGCTTCTACTCGTACCAAGAAAGTCTTTGTTAAAGGTAAAACTGGCGAAGGCGAATACGTGGTACCATTTACAGCCCGCATGAAAGTTGAAGTTGGTGATCAAGTTGCGAGAGGTAGCGCCCTCACTGAAGGTTCTATCCAACCAAAACGCTTGCTTGAAGTCCGTGATGTCTTGGCAGTTGAAACGTACCTTCTTTCTGAAGTTCAAAAAGTTTACCGTAGCCAGGGTGTAGAAATCGGTGACAAGCACATTGAGGTAATGGTTCGCCAAATGCTTCGTAAAGTTCGTGTCATGGATCCAGGCGATACAGATCTGCTTATGGGTACACTCATGGATATTGCAGACTTTACAGATGCCAATGCTGACGTGGTTATCGCTGGTGGTGTTCCAGCAACAGCTCGTCCAGTTCTTATGGGTATCACAAAAGCGTCCCTTGAAACCAACTCATTCTTGTCTGCCGCATCCTTCCAGGAAACAACTCGTGTCCTTACTGATGCAGCCATTCGTGGTAAACGTGATAACCTTCTCGGTTTGAAAGAGAACGTTATTATCGGTAAGATTATCCCAGCAGGTACAGGTATGGCCCGCTACCGTAATCTTGAACCACAAGCCATCAATGAAGTTGAAATCATTGAAGATACAGTAGCAGAAGAACTTGCTGAAGAAGCAAAACTTGCAGCCACTGAATAAACAGAATGCACATCTCATTTTTGAGGTGTGTTTTCTTTTTTGTCTGGCTTGTGAGGAATCCTACAAGCAGAATGTTTTTTTTTATCATACAATTTCGATATAATGTGTACGGTAAAGGAAGTATTAAATGATGTATCAAGTTATTAAGATGTATGGAGATTTTGAACCGTGGTGGTTCTTAGATGGATGGGAAGAAGATGTTGTCAGTAGAGTGACGTACGAACGTTACGAGGATGCACTATCTGCTTTTCAGAAGGAATGGGTAAAACTTTCAGAAAGTTTTCCTATGAAAAAAAGTAAAAATGGGACAATGGTCGCTTTTTGGGATGAATCAGATCAGTACTGGTGTGAAGAGTGTGATGAGTATTTACAACGGTTCCACTCCCTTATGCTGATAGAAGCGAAGGAAAATTTGCCTGCTGGACTTGCGGCTAAACAGGTACAACAACCGAGAGTTCGCGCTTGCAAACTAAGACAAGGAAAATGTGTGAACTATGAATCATAAAAGGATTGCCCTAGTGAGCAATCCTTTTTAGCTGAATCTGATAGAAAAGGCTTCGGTGTCGAGCTCAACCTTTCCACCGATTGTAATTGTAAAGAGAGGTTGGGTATGGGAAAAGTCCAAATCGTACAAAACAGGAACTTTTTTGAGAATAGGGTGCTTGTCCAGAATCGCCAACAAAATCTCCTCGGTCATCTTGGTTTCCTTAGGAAAACGACCGATGAGGACGGCTTGGGGATTGGGATAGTTTTGTAAGAGCGCAGCAAAATGCCTTTTAAATTCGGTATAGTGATCTTCTTCAGCTTCTTCAAGAAACAAGATGTACTTTTCGGGTTTCGGAACGAACTCAGTACCATGTAAGAGCGCAAAAGTAGAGAGATTTCCTCCAATAGCTGTTCCGCTAGCCTGGCCCGGATTGTAGACTTTCCATTCTGTTGGGTAAAAGGTGCGAGGGGCGTCTGGTAAGTACCAAGCATCGCTAGACCACTCAGGACTTGGAGTTAATTGATAGGTATCCTGAGTGACTGCATTTAGCCAAGATCTTGTTTGGTACTGTTGCCCCTGCTCCATTTTAAAGCTGGAATAAGCTGGGCCCATATAAGTTTGCATGCCTGTCTTGGCGTAGATGGCATTGAGCAGGGCAGTTGTATCCGAATAACCGCAGAAAATTTTCGGATTTTGTGCAATCAAATCAAAATCCAGATAGGGCAACAATTCATTGCAGTTGAAACCACCAATGGTTGTCAGAATGGCATCAACTGTCTCATCCGCAAAGGCTGCTTCTAAGTCCGCAACCCGACTAGCAATCGGAGCTGAGTCAAAGATATCATTTTCAAAATAATGTTCTGAAAAAGAGAGTCTGAACCCAAGTGCTTCTAACTTTTTCTTAGCTGCTACATTAGCCTCAAAGCCACCAATTCTTTCAATAGACGAAGATGGGCTGACTACGCGTATGTGGTCGCCTTTTTTTAATCTTTTCATGGGAACCTCCACAACTTTTTTACTATTCTAACATAAATATGCCACAAATCAATATGTTTTACGAATAGATGGAGTAGGGAGGTTATATGATTCAAGAAAAAGCAAGAAAAATGATTGAAAAGGCAGTTGTCGAAAGGGTCAGTGATATTTATTTGATTCCAAGAGGAGAAAACTACCAAGTCTATCATCGAGTAATGGATGAACGGGAATATATTCAAGAATTAGCTGAAGATGAGGTGATAGCCATTATTAGTCATTTCAAGTTTTTAGCGGGTTTGAATGTCGGTGAAAAACGGCGTAGCCAGCAAGGCTCTTGTGACTACAATTATGGCTCAGGGGAGATTTCCCTTCGGTTATCAACGGTTGGTGATTATCGTGGCAAAGAAAGTTTGGTCATTCGTCTGCTCTATGATCAAGATCAACAACTTAAATTTTGGTTTGGAGCATTGGAGAGAATTGCACAAGAAATCAAGGGACGAGGGCTCTATCTATTTTCGGGGCCGGTCGGTTCTGGCAAGACCACACTCATGTACCAGCTGGCGAGATTGAAATTTCCAGATAAGCAAATTCTAACTATAGAAGATCCAGTGGAGATCAAGCAGGAAGATATGCTCCAACTCCAGCTTAACGAGGCAATTGGTGCTACCTATGATAATCTCATCAAACTATCACTTCGTCATCGACCAGATTTACTGATTATTGGAGAAATTCGAGATGCAGAAACTGCGCGAGCAGTAATACGAGCTAGTTTGACAGGGGCAACGGTCTTCTCAACGGTTCATGCTAGAAGTGTTGCTGGTGTCTATGCCCGCATGTTAGAACTGGGTGTAAGTCCTGAAGAATTAAATAATGCTCTTCAAGGAATTGCCTATCAACGATTAATAGGGGGAGGAGGTGTTGTTGATTTTGCAAAAGGAAACTACCAAAACCATTCCTCGGACAAGTGGAACGAGCAAATTGATTGCCTTCTTGCAGCAGGACATATCAGTCCTCGGCAGGCAGAAACAGAAAAAATTGTCCTTGGTTCGACAGCGTAAGGTGATTGAGCTCTTTAACAATCTTTTTGCTAGTGGATTTCACTTGGGGGAAATTGTCGATTTTCTCAAACGGAGTCAACTCTTGGCTGATCAATACACGCAAGTTTTGTCCGATGGTCTTCTTGCAGGAAAGCCATTTTCAAGTCTTTTGGGAGATTTACGCTTTTCGGATGCGGTTGTCACCCAGGTGGCCTTGGCGGAGGTTCATGGCAATACTAGTCTGAGTCTAAGTCATATTCAATCTTATCTTGAAAATGTTAGCAAGGTGCGTAAAAAATTGATAGAAGTAGCAACCTATCCAATCATCTTGCTTGCCTTTTTATTATTGATAATGTTGGGACTAAAAAACTATTTGTTGCCCCAGTTGGAAGAAGGAAATGTTGCGACTATATTGATTCAACACTTGCCAACAATCTTTTTATCCTTTTGTGGCCTTTTCTTTCTTGCTGTCTTAGGTGGGCTTATTTGGTATCGCAGAACAAATAAAATCAAGGCTTTTTCTCGCTTAGTAGCTCTGCCATTTTTCGGAAAACTCATCCAAACCTATTTGACCGCCTATTACGCGAGGGAATGGGGAAGCTTGATTGGTCAGGGACTTGATATGCCTCAGATTGTGGGCTTGATGCAGGAACAAAAATCACAGCTTTTTCGTGAGATTGGTGAAGATTTAGAGCGTTCGCTTTCTGATGGGCATAGTTTCCATGCTCATATCCAAACGTATGGCTTTTTCAAACGGGAGCTGAGTCTAATGATTGAGTATGGGCAAGTCAAATCAAAATTAGGAAGTGAGTTATCTGTGTATGCAACAGAGTGTTGGGAGGATTTTTTTACTCGCGTTAATAGGGCCATGCAGTTGATTCAACCATTGGTTTTTCTCTTTGTGGCCTTAATGGTCGTTCTCATCTATGCAGCCATGTTGCTGCCAATTTATCAGAATATGGAGTTATAAAATGAAAAAAATGTTGAAAAAGAAAGTCAAAGGATTCACTTTGATCGAAATGTTAGTGGTGCTTGGAATTATTAGTATTCTCTTGCTGTTATTTGTGCCAAATCTCAGTAAGCAAAAGCAAAAAATACAAGAAGACGGCAATGCGGCGGTTGTAAAAGTTGTTGAAAGTCAAATGGACATTTACGAATTGGAGCATGGTGTTCGTCCAACAGCAGAAGAATTAGAAAATTTGGAAATGATAACTGAAGATCAACTAGAAAAATATAATAATGTACCTAAAAAATAAGGCCTTTACTCTTCTAGAGAGCTTACTAACACTAAGTGTTGTCTGTTTTCTAGCTTTGTTATTATCGGGGTCGGTGCATACTGCTTTTCAGGTAGTGCAAGAGCAGGTGTTTCTTTTGGAATTTGAGTCCTTGTATAAAGACAGTCAAGAATTGGCTGCTAGAACTCAAGAAAAGGTAGTGCTTCGTATAGCTGGAGAAGAAGTATCAAATGGCTATCGAATCATTTCATTGCCGCCTAATGTATCCATAGTAGAAGAAAAAACAATTGTGTTTCAGGATGATGGGGGTAATTCTTCCTTGGAAAAAATCAGTTTTAAGATGAGTCATGAAACAATCAAGTATCAACTATATATAGGGAGTGGTCGATATAAGAAAATTGAAGAGTAGAGCCTATGTCTTGTTAGAAAGTTTAGTTGCCCTAGCCACCTTGGTAACGATTTGTAGCTTGATTTTGACAGCTATAGATACCGGAAGAAGGCAACTAGTAAACAGTTTGTACCAACAAGAAGTTTATAATGTTGCAAAGATGGCAGTTCAGACAGGGGAATCCCATTTAGAGCTAAACGAGGTTGAAGTTTCAGTACAACGAACATCTCGTGAACTTATCGTTTACCATGAAGGCAAGGAGGTTATCCGGATTGAGAAAAACTAAGTTAGCCGCGTTCACCCTCTTGGAATGTTTAATTGCCTTACTCATAATTTCTGGCAGCTTGCTTGTGATTGAAGGTTTATCAAAATTGATAGCGCATGAGGTTCGCTATCAAGAACGTTATGTAGAAAAACAGTGGTTACTATTTTGTGATCAATTACGGGCTGAATGGGAAGGAGCAAGTCTTGATCGGGTTGATTCTGGAAAGTTGTACCTAACCAAAGGGGAAAAATCATTGGCATTTGGCAAGTCTGTGGCAGATGATTTTCGCAAGACAAATGCAAATGGTCAGGGCTATCAGCCTATGTTGTACAAGGTTTATTCAGCTACTTACGCCCAACAAGGCGAGGTTATACAGCTGGATGTAACATTTGAAAGTGGGGAGGAAAGGAGTTTTAGGTATGTTTTTGAAAAAACGAATTAAGGCAGGTGTTCTGCTCTATGCTCTCTTAATGCTTGCTGTCTTTAGCCTGATTCTCCAGTTCTATCTCAATAGACAATTCGCTGAAAGTCAACTAGTACAAGTAACCAAGCAAGAAGCTACTGCTTATATGATGGCTCAAATGGTATCAGAGCAAGTCAAGACAGAGTACCAGCAGGAAATCCAATTAAAGAAAGTTAGTCAGGATCAAGAAACAGCCCAACAAACTCGTCTCGAGGAAGGGAGTTCTAAGACAGATTCCCCAAACTTGGTTGAGAAACAAGCTGATCCGGAGGAGACCACTAAGGCGTCACCGACCCAAAAATCATCCAAAAAATCGGTCGTAAAGAAAGGGCAGATTTCATTTCACCAGGGCCAATCAGACTATCGCATTAAAAATAATCAATTGTCTGTTGTCGTAACACTAAATGGAGGAAAGCAATTCACTTACCACTTCCCAATTTCTAGTCAAATTCCTTAAAATTTGATAAGATAAGAATATGAAATATGAAAAAATTGAACAGGCCTACAACCTGCTTTTAGAAAATGTACAGACGATTCAAAATCAACTTGGGACCAATATTTATGATGCTATGATTGAGCAAAATGCTGCCTATGTAGCTGGTCAGCATGAGACAGATCTTGTTGTCAATAATAACAAGACCTTGAAACAACTAGATTTAACCAAGGAAGAATGGCGCCGTGCCTTCCAATTCCTGCTCATCAAGGCCAATCAGACTGAACCCATGCAGTATAACCACCAGTTCACACCTGACTCTATCGGATTTATCTTATCTTTCCTTGTGGACCAGTTGGTCTCTACTCCAAGAGTGACAGTTTTGGAAATTGGTTCTGGTACAGGAAACTTAGCTCAGACCATTCTCAACGCCAGCCAGAAGGAATTAGACTATTTAGGGATTGAAATAGATGACCTCTTGATTGATTTATCGGCTAGTATTGCGGATGTCATGGGAGCAGCTATTTCATTTGCTCAGGGAGATGCGGTACGTCCGCAGATTTTGAAAGAAAGCCAAGTGATTTTGGGAGATTTGCCTATTGGCTACTATCCAGATGACCAGATTGCTAGCCGTTATCAGGTAGCCAGTCTAAATGAACATACCTATGCACATCATTTGCTCATGGAACAGTCCCTCAAATATCTAGAAAAAGATGGATTTGCGATTTTACTGGCTCCAAATGATTTATTAACGAGTCCGCAAAGCAATTTATTAAAAGGCTGGTTACAAGAACAAGCCAATGTTGTTGCCATGATTGCCCTGCCACCAAATCTTTTTGGGAAGGCTGCCATGGCCAAGTCCATTTTTGTGTTACAAAAGAAAGCTGCCAGACCTTTAACTCCTTTCGTTTATCCTTTGCAAAGCCTGCAAGAACCAGAAGCGATTCAGAAGTTCATGGTCAATTTCAAAAATTGGAAGCAAGAGAATGCAATTTAAGTGAAAATCTGTTATACTAGTGGGGAAAACGCTTTAAAAGAGGTAAGATATGTCAAAAACAATTGCAATTAATGCAGGTAGTTCTAGTTTAAAATGGCAACTTTATCAAATGCCAGAAGAAACAGTTTTAGCAGCGGGTATTATCGAGCGTATCGGCTTAGATGATTCTATTTCTACAGTTAAATATGATGGGAAGAAAGAAACCGAAGTATTAGATATTCCTAATCATACAGTTGCAGTTAAAATTCTTTTAGAAGATTTGCTCAAACACAATATTATTGCTGCTTACGAGGAAATTACTGGTATCGGACACCGTGTAGTTGCGGGTGGAGAATACTTCAAAGAGTCAGCGGTTATTGGTCAAAAAGAGATTGAACAAATTGAAGAGTTGAGTGCCTTAGCACCACTTCATAACCCAGCACACGTGGCGGCGATGCGCGCATTTGAAGAAGTATTGCCAGAAGTATTGAATGTAGCTGTTTTTGACACTGCTTTCCATACAACAATGCCAAAACACGCTTATCTCTATCCGATTCCACAAAAATATTATACAGACTATAAAGTTCGTAAGTATGGTGCTCATGGAACAAGCCATTTCTATGTAGCGCATGAGGCAGCAAAAGTTTTGGGTCGTCCGATTGAGGAATTAAAATTGATTACGGCTCACATCGGAAACGGTGTATCCATCACTGCTAACTATCATGGTGAATCTGTGGATACGTCAATGGGCTTCACACCTCTGGCTGGTCCGATGATGGGAACTCGTTCAGGGGATATTGATCCTGCCATCATTCCTTATTTGATTGCGAATGTTGAAGAGTTGAAAGATGCTGCAGACGTTGTTAACATGTTGAATAAACAGTCAGGCTTGTTTGGTGTATCTGGCCTTTCAAGTGATATGCGCGATATTGAAGCAGGCATCCAATCTCACAATCCAGATGCAGTATTGGCCTACAATATTTTCATTGACCGTATTAAGAAATTTATCGGTCAGTATCTTGCGGTTTTAAATGGTGCTGACGCCATCATCTTTACAGCAGGAATGGGTGAGAATGCAGCAGCAATGCGAAATGATGTCATTGCAGGGTTGTCTTGGTTTGGTATTGAGTTGGACCCAGCAAAAAATGTATTTGGCAACTATGGTGACATTTCAACGCCAGAATCAAAAGTTCGTGTCTTGGTTATTCCAACGGATGAAGAATTGGTTATTGCGCGTGAAGTTGAACGTTTGAAATAATAGAAGGAAATTGGCAGTAACCCTGCCAGTTTTTCTTATAGTCAGTAACTGTTAGGAGTAATAGATTTTGGCAATTGGTCAAACTGACCTTGATATGATAAAATAGACTAGCAAAGAAATTTGCGCAGAGTAGGTGGTTTGCGTTAAGTGTATGTGGATGGGATGTTGCCACATAACGAAGCGTCAGCGCGGTAAACCATTGCATCCGCTGTCGAATGAATACGACAGCTCCATTTCTTAAAAGGAGCGTTTTTATGGAAAAGAAAATTCCAAAATTAACTGTGCAGTTATTGACTGCCATTGCAGTGACCCTTGCCCTGGTCATGATTGTAGAGAATTATTTCTCAATCCGTCTTTCGGACACTTTGCAGGTTCAGTTTACCTTTATTCCAAACACGATTTTGGGAGCTATTGCGGGTCCAGTTTGGGCAGCTGTCTTTGCAGCTATTTCAGACCCAGTCTTTGTCTTGTTTAGCGGACAAACTGTTCTCTTTACTTGGATATTAATAGAAGCGGTATCGGCTTTTATCTATGGCTGGTTCTTTTATCAAAAACCACTAGATATTAAAAATAAAGCTGACTGGTTCTATGTTGCTGGGGTTGTTGTTTTGATTCAGGTTGTGATTTCATTTATCATGACACCGATTGCCCTCCATTTCCATTTTGGAACACCTTGGATTGCTTTGTACAGTAGTCGCTTGATTAAGGCAATTTTTGAAATTCCATTGCGCATCGTCGTAACCATGCTTGTCTTACCAAATTTACAAAAAATACCTGAGTTCGCAAAACTAATGGGTATTAAATAATATAGTATCCAGCAACAGGTCATCCCCCTGTTGCTCTTTTGTAGAGGTGAAATGATGAATTACCTAGAAACTCGCCGGTGGCTATCGAATCGTCCTGCATCAGATTTAGAAAATGGTGTTGCACGTGTCAACTGGCTCTTGGAGCGCTTGGACAAACCCCAGCATCGTGTACCAACGGTTCACTTTGTGGGAACAAATGGTAAGGGATCGACCCTTAATGCCCTGCAGTTTATCATGCAAGCTTCTGGGTATACCGTTGGCCGGTTTACATCGCCGTCTATCATTGATTTTCGAGAACAAATTGTCTTTGAGCAGGATATGATTTCAGAGGAAGATTTTGCGAGGATTGTGACAGACTTGCAACCCTTGATTGATAACTTGGACCAGACAGCAGAACTAGACGCCATCTCAGAGTTTGAGATTGTTGTAGTGGCTATGTTTGTCTATTTTGCTCACTACCAGCATCCCGATATTCTTTTGGTGGAAGCAGGCATGGGTGGTTTACTGGATGCCACGAATGTCTTAAGTCCATTGGCGGTAGTATGCCCCTCTATTGGTCTAGACCATCAATCCTTTTTAGGGGAGACTCATGCTGCTATAGCCCGTCACAAGGTTGCTGTCTTGCGTGAGCGGGTCCCCCTCCTCTATGCGACCGACCAGCCAGAAGTGGAGGCGGTATTTGAGGATCACGCCAGTCAGCTTCAGAGTCCGACCTATGAGGTAGGGCGTGAGATTGTTTTGGAAAATAGCAGAGCAGGGTGTGCGGCTTCAAGCCCCTTCGGCCGAGTTGAGGATTTGAGGCTACAGATGCAGGGGCGTCACCAAGAGGTCAATGCAGCCTTGGCAGTGACAACAGCTCAGATTCTCAGCCCTGATTTTCCAAAGATTACCAATGAAACCATCCGCCAGGGCTTGTCCCAAGCCATCTGGCCGGGCCGCTTAGAGTTGATTAGACCTAATCTCATGATTGACGGAGCCCACAATAATGAAAGTATCGCCGTCCTGACACAACTTTTGGAAGAAAAGTATGCTGACAGGGATATTGAAATCCTCTTTGCGGCCATCAATACCAAGCCTGTGGATCAGATGTTATCGCAGCTTAGCCAATTTGGACATGTTAGCGTGACAACCTTTGATGATTTCCGTTCGGTGGAGCTGAACGATTATCCGTCAGGCTATGAACGAGTTCAGACCTATCAAGAGTGGTTGGAGCAGGCGGACTTGGACAATCCCAAAAAACTCTACCTGATTACAGGCTCGCTTTACTTTATTACTTATGTGAGGAAGTACATATTAGAAGAGTTTATATAGAAAAAAGGCTTTGCCGGGCATTCTACCTAGCAAAGTCTTTTGTTTTAATAATTTTTAATCAAATCAACCGTTGAGCGATCTAGCTTTTTAACGATAGCTTGCAAGAAGGATTGGGCCTCTAGGAAGTCATCCATGCTGTAGAGAGTTTGATGTGAATGGATGTAGCGAGCGCAGACACCAATAGTTGTTGATGGAACACCATGATTTTTCAAGTGGGCTGCACCGGCATCTGTTCCACCTTTACCATAGTAGTATTGGAATTTGACACCTGCTTCTTCGGCAGTTGTGAGGAGGAAGTCTTTCATGTTTTTTAACATGATATGACCTGGATCATAGAAACGAAGCAGAGTTCCGTCACCAATTTTTCCTTGGTCACCATAGATGTCGCCAGCTGGCGAGCAATCAACAGCGAGAAAAATGTCTGGATTGAACTTGGTTGTAGAGGCATGAGCACCACGAAGACCAACCTCTTCTTGCACATTGGCCCCAGCAATCAACTGATTTGGTAAAGCTTGACCGGATAGGCTTTCTAGCAATTCCGTCACCATAAGGACACCGAAGCGGTTGTCCCAAGCCTTAGAAATAACATTTTTTCCGTTGGCTGTTAGAATTGTTTCATTTTTGGGAACGAGGACATCCCCCGGACGAACGCCGAACGCCCAAGCTTCGTCATAATTGGCAAAACCAGCATCGAAAATAATATCAGCTATGGCAGGTACACCTGGAGCGTTGCCCCCGCGTGTTAGATGTGGAGGGATGGAACCTGAAATGGCAGGAATGGTCCGACCGTCCTGTAGTTGAAGCGTAAAGGCTTGACTTGAAACGACCAAAGGGTTCCAGCCACCTAGCTCAACAACACGGAAAGTACCGTCGGGCTTGATTTGGCTAATCATAAAGCCAACCTCATCCATGTGGGCGGCCACTAGGATACGAGGAGCATTTTCAACAGCCGTATCCTTGATGCCAAAAATTCCACCTAGTCCATCTGTTTCGATGCGGTCTACATGCGGTGTGATTTTCTGGCGGATGTGGTTGCGAACCTGTCCTTCAAATCCTGGTAAGCTTTGTAATTCTGTAACTTCTTTAATTTTTTCAAAAAGAGTCATTCTTCTTCCTCCATGACATGATTACTACTATTTTATCACGAAGAGATAAACTTGTCTTGAAAATATGGAAAAATATGGATAGTATTGACAAGAATGCTTGAAATTTGCTAGGATAGAAATGCCCCTCGAAATAGAGAGGAGGTGATTGCCTTGTTGTTCGAACTTCTCACATTGTTCGTTGCACCTATTGTATCAGGTCTTGTGTTGATACTCTTTGAGTATTGGCTCAACAATCGCAACAAATAGGCCCAAGGGGCAAAAGAAAACCCTCAACGCTGGGAACGTTGGGGGCTTTTTGATTGCCGATGTATTATCGAACTTCTCACTGTAGGACCATTTTATCTATTTTTTAGTCTTTTGTCAAGTGGTGAGAGTTCTTCGTTTGTGTCAAGTTTCTCTCGGAAAGTTTCTCAAAGTCCTAGATCCATTTCTTGAGTTGACCAATTGGAGTGCT
>NZ_JAIMEP010000002.1 GCF_019794555.1 Streptococcus suis
TACAATCATCAACGTTTTCAAGAGCGCAACAACGGCCTTGCCCCTCTTGAAATGAGGAACAAGGCCGTCGCCTAATCTTTTATTATTTCATTGTCCACTTGACAGGGAGCTGTTCAGTTTTTGCCATCATATATAACAAGCTAGTTTTATATAAACGCGAAAGTTCGAAATTAGGTAAGCCGACTGCTGTCGGCTCTCATCTCCAGCCTTAGCCTCGCTTCTCTATATCTAGGATCGGGCTGAAACAATTCACTTAACAAGCCTTGCTTTTATATTTTTAAGCTCGGGTTAAAACAGTAACTCCCCTGACTGTTTTAATCCACCCGGACTTTATTCAATGGTAAACTGACTATCGCCAGTTCCCATCTCCCGATAGCAAACATCTCCCAGATGTTAGTAAAAGGTAAGCTGATTACCATCAGCTCTCATCTCCCACTAGAAAAGGTCCACTGGACCTTAGCCATTGGTAAGCCGACTGCTGTCGGCTCTCATCTCCAGCTACCAACAGTCCCCCAGACTGTTGCTACATCTTCTCTTCCAACTCCACATCCGGATACTTGTCCGCAAACCAGCGGAGGGCGAAGTCGTTTTCAAAGAGGAAGACTGGTTGGTCAAAGCGGTCTTTGGCTAGGATGTTGCGACTTGATGACATGCGTTCATCCAGGTCTTCTGGCTTGATCCAACGGACAGTCTTTTTGCCCATTGGGGTCATAACTACCTCAGCATTGTACTCACCTTCCATGCGGTGTTTGAAAACTTCAAACTGGAGCTGACCTACGGCCCCCAGCATATACTCGCCAGTCTGGTAGTTTTTGTAGAGCTGGATAGCTCCTTCTTGCACCAGTTGCTCGATTCCCTTGTGGAAAGATTTTTGTTTCATGACATTTTTAGCAGACACTTTCATGAAAATTTCCGGGGTGAAGGTTGGTAGCGATTCGAATTCAAACTTGTTCTTGCCTACGGTCAAGGTATCGCCTACCTGATAGGTTCCGGTATCGTAAACCCCGATAATGTCCCCCGCTACTGCATTTTCCACATTCTCACGGGACTCGGCCATGAACTGGGTCACGTTGGACAACTTGGCCCCCTTGCCTGTACGAGGCAGGTTAACCGCCATGCCGCGTTCAAATTCGCCTGAAACCACACGGACAAAGGCGATACGGTCGCGGTGACGAGGGTCCATGTTTGCTTGGATTTTGAAAACAAAGCCTGAAAAGTCTTTGTTGAGCGGATCAATGACATCACCAGTTGTCGTTTTGTGTCCATGTGGCTCTGGAGCAAACTCCAAGAAGGTATCCAAGAAGGTCTGAACACCAAAGTTTGTCAAGGCTGAGCCGAAGAAAACAGGTGTCAAATCGCCGTCCAAAATCGCCTGTTCTGAAAATTCATTCCCAGCTTCCGCCAAAAGTTCAATATCATCTAGAACTTGTGCATAAAAGGGGTTAGAACCAAAGAGCTTGTCACCCTCGTCCAAGCTTGCAAAACGCTCATCACCTCGATAGAGTTCTAAGCGTTTGTTATGGAGGTCATAGAGACCCTCGAAAGATTTCCCCATACCGATAGGCCAGTTCATCGGGTAGCTAGCGATGCCCAAGACTTCTTCCAACTCCTGTAACAAATCAAGCGGCTCACGGCCATCGCGGTCCAACTTGTTGATGAAGGTAAAGACTGGAATGTTGCGGTGTTTCACAACCTCAAAAAGCTTTTTGGTCTGGGCCTCGATACCCTTGGCAGAGTCCACCACCATGACAGCCGCATCCACCGCCATCAAGGTCCGATAGGTATCCTCAGAGAAGTCCTCGTGTCCTGGCGTATCTAGGATATTAACCCGCTTGCCTGCATAGTCAAACTGCATGACAGATGAGGTAACAGAGATACCACGTTGCTTCTCAATATCCATCCAGTCCGACTTGGCAAAGTTACCAGTCTTTTTCCCCTTGACCGTCCCAGCCTCACGAATCTCGCCCCCAAAATAGAGCAACTGCTCTGTAATCGTAGTCTTACCCGCGTCCGGGTGAGAGATGATCGCAAAAGTGCGACGTTTCTTGATTTCTTCTTGTAGTGACATGATATTGATTCCTTTTTCTTTGGTCCATAGCAGAGCTGACTTCTTCTTTTGCCTACCAAATCAAAAGAGTACAAAAAAAGAGAGCAACTACTGCAACTCTCTTATTATATCGGAAATAATGGAATTTTTCAAACACTTGGAAAATCATTCTTGTAAGATAAAAACTTCATGTTTCTTCCAATAAGACAGAAAAGCCACTTGGGTCATTTCAATAGCTAGCACCAAACCCAAGTTTACAACAAAAAAGTTCAGACTAGCTTTCTGGCTATTAACTAGGGGCAAGTGACTTAGAAAACCATAGTTTCCTCCTGTGAATATATTGACCATAAAAATCACACTATTCATCAGCAATGTCCAAGAAAGGATCTGTTTCAGAGAAAGTTTTTCAAAGGACTGCTCACCCAGCAAATATACCAAGGCATTGACAGCCAAAGCATAATGTCCAACCACATAGGTGAAAAAAGTAAGATGAGGAAAAGGGTATGGGTCAAATACTGGATGTAAAAATGCTAGTACTGAGCCAAACAGCCCTAAATAAGCAAAATAACGCTTGATTGATCCCGGTTTTCCAAACAAAAGAACCAAAATAGCCAGACGACAATGATAAAAGGGAAGACTTTCAAATAAGGGAATAGACTGCACGATATGCCAGGTATATAGACTAACAACTTGAATGGCTAGAAGAATGTAAAACAAGCCTCTAAACCATCTTTTCTGATAGAATTTCAAACTTAAAAATAGAAAACATAGTAAAAGTAGAATGAGGCCCATTTGCTCAAAACTCGATAAATCAGGGCCTTGTGAAATATGATTGGTAAAGAATTCTGTCATATTGTCCCTCCTATCTACTATCTACTATCTAATCAGTATATCAAATTTGTCAAGAATTGACAAGGATAACTAAAAATGAGAGGTATCAACTCTCATTTCTCATGTTCTAAAACATCAAGGACTTTAGCTAGCTGCATTGAGTTAGAACCCTTGAGCAATATTTGATCATTGGCCCCTAAAACTAACTGAACCTGTTTGACCAGGTCTTCAAATTGGTCTTCTTCCGCATTTTTCTTAAAGAAATAGACTTTTCCAATTGGGAACATCTGACTAGCCAACTGAGCCAGGCCTTCAATATCCTGACCGTAGAAAATGACGGTATCTAGCACATCAGGCGACAGGCTCAGAATCATCTGATTGTGGAGGTCAACCGACTGGCTACCCAGTTCTTTCATGTCTGCTAAAACCGCGATTTTCTTGCCGCCTTCATTGGCTGGAATGCTAGAGAAAGTTTCCAAAATCAATCGCATGGCCGTTGGGTTGGCGTTGTAGACATCGCTGAGAATGTCTGCTCCGTTGGCTGCCTTCTTCCACTCGGTGCGGTTGCGGGTCAAGTTAAGACTGGCTAGGGCTGACTTGATTGCCTCATCAGGCACACCCAAGGTCTTGCCCACGTAACTTGCTACCATGGCATTGGTGGCATTGTACTTGCCTGTTACTGGGAGGAAAATGTCGCCGTCCATAAAGTTGACGGTGAAGGTCAGGCTATCTTTTGACTCGACCAGACTGGTCACCTGCAAATCTCCCTGTTCACCAAAACGAACGAGATCCACTTGGCTCGGCAAGAGCTTATCCGCAATCGGATCTGCTGGGATCAAGAGTTTACTACCTGGCTCCATTCCATCTGCAATCTGTAATTTTCCTTTGGCAATTTCTTCTCGTGAACCGAAAAATTCCAGATGGGCTTCTCCAAAAAGGGTAATCACTGATAGGCTTGGTTTGGCAATTTCAGAAAGCAAGTGAATATCGCCCAAGTGGTCTTGACCCATTTCCAAGACCAGTTTTTCTGTATCGTCAGGCATATGAAGTACTGTGTAAGGCAGACCGATTTCGTTGTTATAGTTGCCCTGTGTCTTGTAAGTCTTGTAAGTCGTCGCTAGAACATCGTGAATCATGTCCTTGGTGGTCGTTTTACCGTTTGATCCTGTCACGGCAATGACTTCTACCTCTGTCTTCTCCAGGTAGTAGGCCGCTAATTGTTGAAGCGCAGCCAAGCAGTCATCTACTAGGATGTGGGGAACATCAAGGCTGACTTCAGACAGGGTTACTGCGCAGCCATTTTCAAAAGCCACAGGAATAAAGTCATGACCGTCACGCGCTCCCTTGAGGGGAACAAAAAGATCCCCTTCTGTAATCAGGCGACTGTCGAACTCCACCTTGTTAAGGGTTCTATCGGGATAAAGACTAATATTATTTTTTGCGCCCAAGACCTGAGCGACTTCGTGTAGGGTTAATTTCATTGTTTTCTCCAGTAAACTAAAGGCTAGGTTCACCCCCACACCGCTTCTCAAAATTTGCGTCAACATCTCAGCGCAGTGGTTGATTGGTAGATTTGTTCGTGTTTTACACTCCAAATCTACCTAATCAACTGTGCGGGGGCGGGAAGACGAACTCTTTTTTGACAAGTCGAGTTCTTTCCCGCTCCCATTATACCATTTTTTATCGAACTTGAGTGAGGACACCATCTTTCATCTCATAAACCTTGTCGCATTTTTCAATCATGCGCTGGTCATGCGTTACCATGATAATGGATTTATTCCGTTCTTTGGCTTCCTTAGCTAATAACTCAACCACTTCAAAAGCGCGATTACTATCTAGACTGGCTGTTGGTTCATCAGCTAGAATCAAAGCTGGATCGTTATAAAGTGCACGGGCAATTGCTACCCTCTGACGTTCTCCACCTGACAAATCCTTAGGGAACTTGTTTTTGAGATGGGCCACTCCCAATTCAGATAGGAGTTCGTTTCGCTTGCTCGGTTCAGCTTTCTTATTTACCTTATCAACCAAGGTTAATTGTTTTTCGACAGTTAAAAATGGAATCAAATTAGAAGCCTGCAAGACAAAACCAATATCCTTATAGCGTAGTTGAGCACGTTTCTTTTCTGGTAGATCAGAGTAGTCTGATTGATTGATTAACACACGACCAGTTGTTGGTGTTTGTAGACCTCCTGCCAAGGTCAAAAATGTTGATTTACCAGACCCGGACGGTCCGATGATTGCGACAAACTCGCCTTCTTCAATACTAAAATTAGTCGGTTTAAGAGCTGTAATAGTTTGACTACCGTCTTGGAAGGTTTTACTAATATTTTCAAAAATAAGTGTTTTCATAACAACCTCCTAAGATAAATTTTGTAATGGATCTACCTTAAAGATAGAACGTACAGAGAAACTAGCACCTAATAGGGCAAATACAACAAGAGCTAGACCGATTGCGATATAGAAGGTCCAGTTATTTTCAAATGGCACAGCGCTTGGCAAGACAAGGGATGACAAATACGTTCCAGCCAATCCAAAAACAGTTCCCACACCAGCCAGAAGGAAGGTTTGAGCCAGTACAGAACCTGAGATATAGCCATTTGAAAGACCTTGAATTTTCATCAAACCAAAAATCGGAGATTTCTGTGTTGTCAAAACAAAGATAAAAATACCAATAACAATGGCTGAGATGACAATCAGGAATCCTATCATAAAGCCAAAGGTCATATTTTGTGCCTTATATCCTGGCAGATTTTCTATGAAATCTGCAATGGCAACTTTTTCCAACTCATCCGGTACTGAGGAGGCATCTCCACGAATGACAATGGCACTGGCCAGACTACTAGTAGCTGCCTGTTGCTTATCTGCTTGCATTAATTCTGAAAATGCATCAAAATCCATATAAACGACAGGTGCCACGCCAAAATAAGCATTATCTGTATACCCAACAATAGTCACTTTTTCATCAGAACCTGACAGATAGATTTGATCTCCAATTCCAAAACCTTCTACCTTTGACAGGGATTTGTCTACAACGACTTCTCCAACTTTTTCATACAAACGACCTTCTACAATATTCGGTACGATAAAACTATCTGATTCAACCGCAAAGATATTGACTTTCTCTTTTTCATCAGTTGCAGCATCTTTATCCACATATGCAACTCCTGCCTGTTGGCGAATCAAGGCCTTGTCACCAGCATCTACTTGGTCAATCAAGTCTGTATCAATTTTGGATGCTGTAATCAGGTGATTGCTTTCTGAATTAAGCAGGACATAGTCTGCCTGCCATTTATCAACTGCTGTTCTATTTTCCTGCATGAGTCCGTAAGCCAAACCAGTCAGGAAAAAGACCAGATAGGAAATCAGGACCAGTAGTCCTAATATTAAACCATAACGCAGCTTATTCTGCCGCATTTCTTCAATTGCTAAAAACATCTACTCCACACTTTCTAAGACAAAAAAACTTGTCTCAAACTGCAAGTCTTCCCTCAAAAGAGCTTTGACTTTACATTTCTTTTCAACATAGGCAAGAATCTCTTTCTGCTTTTGCGCCGAAACCGACTCACCAATTCCAATCAACACCTCAAAACGCTGATTGTCCAAACGGCTCTCCACCTGAACAGGCATGGTTTTATTGCCTTCTTGGCTGGCATAGTAGCCCTGCACACACATGGTGATACAGGCAGCTAAGCCAATATTAACTAGACTAACCGGAGTCTCACCCTTCTCCGTTACCCCAAAGGTACGAACCGGTTCGCCATAACCTTGAGAAAGAGCCTGAAACAGACCTTCCCCTTTTACTGTCGTTTGATACATAAACACCTCCAGAACTTGTTCCATTTTATTCCTTTTTGCAAACCTTTGCAAGAAAAAAGATTGGAATGATTCCAATCTTGATAATAATTAAATGAGGTGACTTTCGCGTTTTTCAAACATTTCCTTAGCCAAACGAACAAGCTCTTCAATCAAGTCTGGGTAAGCTAGGCCCATATTATCCCAAAGGAGTGGATACATAGACCACTGGGTAAATCCTGGCATGGTATTGAGCTCATTCAGGAAGATGTCGCCGTCTTCTGTCAGGAAGAAATCACAGCGAGAAAGTCCACAGCCACCGATAGCACGGAAGGCCTTGGCAGCATTATCACGCATGGTATCCATGATAGACTCATCAATCTTAGCTGGGATTTCCATGGTGATTTTGTTGTCGATGTATTTGGCATCGTAGTCATAAAAAGCAACGTCTTTGACTACTTCGCCAGGAAGGGTGGTTTTCACGTCAGCATTTCCCAAAAGACCAACCTCAATCTCACGCGCATTAACACCCTGCTCAACGAGGACACGGCTGTCATACTTGAAGGCCAGCTCAAGTGCCTTACGCAAGCCAGCTAAATCCTCAGCTTTTGAGATACCGACACTTGACCCCATATTAGCTGGTTTTACAAAGACCGGATAAGTCAATTTTCCTTCAATCTCTGCAATCTTATCATCGATATTTTCACCCTCGATAACTGCCACATAAGGTACTTGGGAGATTCCTGCTGATTCAAGAACGCGCTTGGTAGTGATTTTGTCCATAGCAACGCTGGAAGACAAGATATTGGTGCCAACATACGGCATACGAAGAACTTCCAAGAAGCCTTGAATCGAGCCATCTTCCCCCATCGGTCCATGAAGGACAGGGAAAACAACTGCATTTTCTTCATAAATATCGCTCGGACGGATTTTTTGCTCTTCAATAATCGTCGCATTGGTCATCAATTTTTCATCAGCAGCTGGTGTTTGAGAAAATTCTTGGGTCTTCACAAAGTCACCAGCTTGCGTGATGAAATAGGTTTTTACAAAGAATTTATCATAATTGATGGCACGCATGACGCTCTCAGCTGATAAAACGGATACTTCGCGTTCTGCTGAACGACCACCATATAGTAAAATTAAAGTTTCTTTTGTCATATACTTTCCTTTTCTAATTCAAAACAACTATAGTTAGTATAGCATATTTTTTATCTGATGGGCGGACCAAGGTCTCCTAAACTATAATTCTGTCCTATTCTCAATGGCACGAAGGAGGGTGACTTCATCTGCGTATTCAATGTCACTTCCGACTGCCAATCCTCTTGCCAGGCGAGTAACCTTGATACCTGCTGGCTTTAGGACACGTGAGATGTACATGGATGTCGCTTCACCATCTGCTGTTGCATTTGTCGCTACAATGACTTCTGTCACTTCATTTTCCATCAAACGAGTTAGCAAGGTCTTTAAGTTAATATCGTCTGGTCCAATGCCATTCATCGGGGAAATCAAGCCATGCAAGACATGGTAAAGACCGTGGTATTCTTGGATATTTTCCAAGGCTGTCACATCTCGACTGTCTTCTACAATTAAAATGGTCGACTGATCACGACTGCTATCTTGACAAATACCGCAAGGATCTTGGTCGGTCAAATTTCCACAAATCGAACAATAGGTCAAATCCCGCTTGGCAGCCAAGAGATTTTTTGCAAATTCATTGACCACATCGTCCTCCATACCAATCGTATAAAAAGCCAAACGAGTTGCGGTTTTGATACCAATTCCCGGTAACTTTGAATAGCTATCAATCAACCGAGCAATCGGGGTTGGGTACAGCATAATTCTCCTTTAATTCATAGGATAGAGTGAATTGTATAAATTGATAATATCACGCGTAATCGCCTTAGTCGTCGTAGATGACTGGTCCGTCAAATTCGGAAGAACCACCGAAACCGCAATCTGGGGATTATCGCTCGGCGCATAAGCAACAACGTTGGTGTTGATCGCCGTTACCACTTCACCTGAAGGAGTTGTAGTATAAGTTTCGGCAGTACCAGTCTTGGCACTGATGGTCACGGCCGCACCACGACCGATAGCACTACCTGTATTAAATCGTCCTCCACCATTTACAAGTTGATAAAATCCTTGACGAAGGAGAGCCATTTCATCAGCTGAAATATTGACTTGATTCATCTCTTTACCAGAAACTGTTTCAATCAAATCTCCCAATCCACCTTGGGGATTATTTCCATAGATACCTTCTACAAGATGAGGAGAAATCCTTTTTCCATTATTTGCTACTGTCGCTACATATTGAGCCATCTGCATCGGTGTATAGTTATCAAACTGTCCAAATGCATTCATAATAAAGTTTGCGGTGGAATATTCTTCTGGTAAGAAACCTGTTGATTCAAGTGGTAAGTCAATTCCTGTTGACGCACCTAAACCATACTCTGCAAAAGTCGAACGAAGCTTAGTCATGGCATTTGTCAATGTATCGCCATCGTTCAAAAACATATTTGGCGAATAGGTTTGACCTAATAACCCCAAAGCAATTTTTACCATGTAAACGTTTGAAGAATATTCTAACGCCTGTGTAACATCAATATTAAAACTACCATAGGCCCACCAAGATGTAATTGGTGCTGAACCTGCAAAATAAATCGGTTCATCTAATAATACCTGATTTCCTGAGATAATGCCATTCTCCCAACCAGATGAAATAGTTGCACCCTTGACAATAGAACCTGGTGTAAAGACGCTTGTGATAGTTCCAAGAGCATCTTCTGTTATGCTACCTGCTCCTTTTTCATGACTGTATCCAGACATGGCAAGCACCGCACCTGTTGAAGGTTCCAATGCGACTGCATAAACTCCTTCCGAGTAAAGTGCACTTCCTGTTGACAACTCACTCTCAAAATATTTTTTTAGAATCGCATTGACACCATCTTGAAAGGCCAAATCAATGGTTAGTTTAATATTGTTTCCTTGTTGTCCTTCTTGAACAGTCTGAATACTCTCGACGTTACCATTTCTATCTAAATTAATTTCTTTCTTCTCTCGTTGACCTTGCAAGACTTCTTCATACTGTTTTTCAAGATAGGCAGTTCCCACGCGGTCATTCGCAGAATATCCTTTTGACAAATAATAATCGGCATCCTCAGCTGGTAAACCTGCTTGTTCACTTGTTACAGTACCAATAATTGAGCTAAGTGAAGTATCTAGAATACTCCGTTGCCAGTTATTTGTAGTTGAGATTCCTTCAAGTTGGTCAGAATTTGCTACAATCAAAGCCACTTGTTCAGCCGTAAGGCTGTCTGTGACAAGATTAACTGTTTCAAAATAGGAAGCGGCATTCATCTGAGTAAATAGTTCAATTGCTTTCAACTCTTCATCAGAGTAGTTCAACTGTTCTGGTGTTAAACTAGCAACAGCATTTGTATAAATCTCTGACTCACTTAAATAATTGCCGTCTGCATCATAGCGCTGATCATCCGGAAGGTTGCTCACTACTTCCTTGTATACATCTTGATCAGCTAGATAATAATCAGCTTTATCCCGATCTGAAACACTAACATCCGAAACTGTGACCCATTGAAGTAAATTTTTAGCAACTTGCTTCATTTCCTCAGCAGTCATTTTATTAGAGCGAGTAAAGGACACTACTTGTTGTATCTGATTTTCAACCAAAGGCTTTCCTTTAGCATCGTAAATCAGTCCTCGAACAGAACTTTTAGTGACTACTTTCTGACTAGCAGTTGCTAATTTATTACTATAAAAATCATGATTCACAATCTGCATATCTGCCAACCGGACAATCAGCACTGTAAATAATAAAATGACGACTCCAAATAAAATATTTAATCGAATTGGAATCATATTTCTTGCATTACCAGTTGATTGATGATTCTTTTTTTTCAAAAGACAAACCTCATTCTAGAAATATTCTTCTTATTATACCACAGGCAAAAAATATTTTTTAGACAGAGCCTCCTTTTCAGAAAATATTTTCTTATGATTTCTTCACGAGACAAGCTTGCACTATCTCCCATTGACTGTGAACAGATGTTTCCACAAACTGTTGATCATGGGAAACCAAGAGGACACTTCCTTCATATTCCTTCAAGAATGTTTCCAAAGCTTCAATAGCTGCCATATCTAGAAAATTTGTCGGTTCATCTAATATCAAAAGATTTGCATCCGCCAACAATACCTTAGCTAAGGAGAGACGAACACGCTCACCACCAGACAGATTTGCTACCTTCTGCTGAGCCTTATCGTAAGAAAGTCCTAACATACCTAATAAATTGAGAATCGTCATCTTATCTTGAAGAGAGGTACAACTAACATTTTCAAAAGCAGTCTTTTCTTCATCAAGGTTTATCAAATCCTGTGCAAAATAAGCAATTTTTAACTTAGGATTATAATAGCCTGCCAATTCTTTCCTTAATAATTTTCGGACAAAACTGGTCTTTCCAGAACCATTCGCCCCCACTAAGGCTAACTTCTCTCCAAACGTCATCCCTATCTGAGGGAAATCAAATAGATACACTTCATCCACAAAAACTTGACCTGCTTGCAAAAGAAATAGTCTGTGTAAATCAGTATCTAAGGCCCCTTTTGATTCCATTTTAATATGAGCCTCCCTTCTGGGCTGACTAACCTTTTCCAACCTCTCAATCCTTTTCTCTAACTGTTTAGCAGACTTAGCCATTGACTTGGATTGACTATCATAGGAACCCATCATAGCACTGACTTTCCACTCAGACGATGAAACACCTTTCTTTCTCTTCCCCATCTTCTGAGCCTTGACCTGACGCTCTTGTTGGGCTTTTTTTAGTTGAGTGACTTTTTTCTGATAGGCTTCATAGGCCTCCTGCTGCCCTTCTCGCCTAGCCCGGCGACTTTCTACAAACGCCTCATAATTCCCTGTATAGACCTGAATACTTCCTTCTTCTAAATGCCAAATGTGACTGGCTATTTGATTGAGAAAATGCCGATCATGACTAACAACTAGTAGACTACCTCGATAGCGTTTGATTTGTTTGATTAGCTTTTCCTGGTGTTCTTGGTCTAGATTAGCTGTCGGCTCATCCAGGATTAACAACTGCGGTCTTTGGGCAAAAGCCTCTTGAATAGACTTCCAAACCTGTTCCCCACCTGAAAGCGAGCTCCTTTCCTGTAACTGGGGTACATAGGCCCAGTCTGCTTTTACCTCAATTTGACCGACAAAATCCCTATCCAGTCCTAGTAAGATTTTCAAAAAAGTAGACTTGCCAACACCATTATTTCCAACCAAACCAACCTTTTGACCAGCTTGAAGGCTCAACTGCTGGATTGTAAACAAACTACGTCCCGCAAATTCCTTCTCTAATTGAATACATTTTATCATTTCCATATAGACCTCTTTTCTTCACAAAAAGGGCTTCTATTCTTCAAAAAATGACACAAGAAAAAAGCCATGCAAAACATGACCTTTCCCTATGGAAAAAGTCACATGAATAGTAAGCCCTTATGAGCAGTCTTATCCCTTGTATTCTCGGTTAATATAACCTCACTACAATTTTTAAGAATGACTAATAACTAGCTTAATTATTCATGTAACTTCACCTCACGTATTTTATATATTTATTCTAAACAAGTTCAATGAATTTGTCAAATCTTGGTCAAGACAGTCGCCGTATCTGGCGAAGTATCATAAATTTGAAAATCTGTACCAACACCTAAATCAGCTTGTGCCAATTGGTTAACCATGGTCATGTGAGCCAGTTCCTTGATATTATTTTCCTTTGATAAATGCCCTAAGTAAATCTTCTTGGTCCGATTTCCGAGCGAACGAATCATGGCATCTGCACCATCTTCGTTACAAAGATGCCCTTTATCCGACAAAATCCGTTGCTTCAAATTCCAAGAATAGGAACCCGAACGCAGGATTTCAACATCATGATTGGATTCAATCAAATAGGCATCTGCATTTTCCACAATACCCACCATGCGGTCACTGACATAACCAGTATCCGTCAACATAACAAAGGATTTATCATCCTTCATAAAGCGGTAGAACTGCGGACAAGCGGCATCGTGACTAACACCAAATGACTCAATATCCAAGTCTCCAAAAGTCTTCATAGCACCCAATTCGAAGATATGTTTTTGCGCCACATCAATCTTGCCCAATTTGCTCTCCATAGCCTGCCAGGTCAATTCATTGGCATAAATGTCCATCCCATACTTACGCGCTAACACACCTATGCCATGGATATGATCACTATGCTCATGGGTGACTAATATGGCATCAATATCCTCTGGTTTTCGGTCAATTTCTGCCAAAAGGCTGGTGATTTTTTTTCCCGATAAACCTGCATCCACTAAAATTTTCTTTTTATCCGTTTCCAAATAAAAACAATTTCCACTAGACCCTGATGCTAAAATACTATAATTAAAACCTGTTCCGATCATACTCTCCTATTCTTCCTCAGCAACCTCTTCCCACTCATCCAGTGCAATATCCTTACTATATGGTAGGACAATCGTAAATGTCGAACCATGCCCATACTCACTTTTAGCCCAAATGAAACCTTTGTGTTGCTTTACAATCTCTTTTGCAATCGCCAAACCTAAACCAGTGCCACCTTGGGCTCTCGAACGCGCTTTATCTACTCGATAGAAACGATCAAATATTTTAGGCAAATCAGCTTTAGGAATTCCCAAACCTTCATCTGAAATAGAAATAATTAGCTGACTATCTGTCGTTTTCATACTAAAGGTAATGTTTCCCCCATCTGGAGAATACTTGATAGCATTATTCAAAATATTATCCAGTACCTGCGTCATCTTATCGGTATCAATTTCAACCCAAATTGGACTAATCTGGTAATCACGAATAATAGCGTAGGTCTTACCAGCATCAGAATTCTTCATCTGATCAAAGCGATTCAAGATGAAAGTGACAAAAGCCGTAAAGTTGATTAGCTCTACATCCATCTCTCCAACCTGATTATCAATGCGAGATAAACTTAAAAGATCTGTAATCATCCGCATCATCCGGTTGGTTTCATCTAAGGATACCTTGACAAAACTTGGGGCAACCGATTCGGTCAGAGCTCCCTCATCCAAGGCTTCCAAATATGATTTAACCGAGGTCAACGGTGTACGCAATTCGTGACTGACATTAGAAACAAACAGTCTGCGCTCACGTTCCTCCTTGGCCTGCTCCGTCATATCATGTAGGACAACAACCAAACCTGATATGAGACCACTTTCACTCCTAATCGTTGCAAAATTAGCTCGCAAGGTCAGAAATTCTTGATTCTCATTAACTTTTTCTAAGACGATTTCAGGAGTTTGGGATAACAACTCCCGCAGACTATATTGGTCTTCAAGTTCTAGAACATCAAGTAAAAAATATTGCTCCTGTTTATGATCTTTTAAGCCCAGTTGTTTCTGCGCCATATCATTGACCATGATAATTCGACCAATACGATCTGTAGCAATTACTCCATCACTCATGTAGGAAAGAATGGAACTGAGACGGATTTTTTCTTGTTCTAGATGATCGTGCGTTAAGCGGATTACTTCTGACAAATCATTCAGTGAATTTGCCATTTCAGTAATCTCTGGACTTCCTCGCAAATCCAATACATCAGAGTAATTACCATCTATCAAGGCGCCAACCTTTTTATTGAGTAATTGTATCTGTTTATTGTCACGATAGTTTTCTATCAACAATACTGTCAACGCAATTAGAAAGCCAATCAAAATAACAACAAACCAAAATTCAGCTGTTGTAATTAGATAGCGTAATTGATTAATCATAAGCTTTTATAAAATAACCTACTCCCCTGCGTGTCAAGATGTATTCCGGACGACTTGGAGTGTCTTCAATTTTTTCACGCAAGCGTCGTACTGTCACATCCACAGTACGTACATCTCCAAAATAATCATATCCCCAAACAGTCTCAAGTAGATGCTCTCGCGTCATGACTTGCCCAATGTGCTTGGCCAAATGATACAATAATTCAAATTCACGGTGTGTTAGTTCAAGTTCTTTTCCATGTTTCTTAGCTACAAAAGCATCTGGAACAATTACCAAATCACCGATTACCAATTCTGGAGTACCAGATGATTCAACTGCTCCTTGCGTCTCAGCCAATTCACTTCGACGAAGAAGAGCTTTTACACGCGCCTGTAATTCACGGTTTGAGAATGGCTTTGTCACATAGTCATCCGCACCAATTTCAAGTCCAATAACTTTATCAAACTCACTATCTTTAGCTGACAACATTAAAATAGGAACATTACTTGTTTTTCGAATCGTCCGTGCTACTTCTAATCCATCTATTTCTGGTAGCATTAAATCTAAAATAACAATATCTGGAAACTCTGCTTCAAAAATATCAAGCGCCTCACGTCCATCAAACGCAGTGACTACCTCATATCCTTCACGTGTCATATTGAACTTAATAATATCCGAGATTGGTTTCTCATCATCAACAATTAAAATTTTCTTCATTTTTTATTACCTTTATAATCTTTTATCTATTATATCAAACTTATTTAAAAATTTCATTTTACAAGATATGCACATAATTTTATGTTACGTTTTATGACATGTCATTTATTAAATTGTCTGAATTTACTTGACATTTAATGATTGCAATGATATGATGCTAATACCCTATTTTTTCTTGAAGGAGATACTTATGGCATTAGTAGATTTTAAAAATGTAAATAAATACTACGGCGACTACCACGCCTTACGCAATATAAACTTGGAATTTGAACCTGGACAGGTTGTCGTATTGCTCGGACCATCTGGTTCAGGAAAATCGACACTCATCCGAACTATCAATGGTTTAGAAGCAATTGATGAAGGTCAATTGGTCGTCAATGGTCATGATATTTCTTCTACGTCCATCAAAGAATTAGTTGCCTTACGTAAAGAAGTCGGCATGGTCTTCCAGCATTTTAATCTCTATCCACACAAGACAGTTTTAGAAAATGTTACCCTAGCTCCGACAAAGGTCTTAGGTATTGATAAGGCAACTGCTGAAAAAACTGCTCAAAAATACCTCGAGTTTGTTAACCTTTGGGATAGAAAAGATTCCTATCCTGCTATGCTATCTGGCGGACAAAAACAACGTGTCGCAATTGCACGTGGATTGGCTATGCAACCTGAACTTTTGTTGTTTGATGAACCAACTTCTGCCCTCGATCCAGAAACCATCGGTGATGTTTTAGCGGTCATGCAAAAATTAGCGCGAGATGGGATGAACATGATTGTTGTAACGCATGAAATGGGCTTTGCACGTGAGGTTGCTGACCGTATTATCTTTATGGCTGAGGGAGAGGTTTTAGTAGACACGACCGATGTCAATGGATTCTTTGAAAACCCAACCGAACCAAGAGCTAAGCAATTCCTCAGTAAGATCATCAACCACGAATCTGATAAGGTAAAGTTATAGGAGGTACCTATGAAAAAGAAGAATCGTACTCTCTTTCTGACATTTCCACTACTAGTCCTAGTAGCCATACTCCTATTCATAGTTAAACAGCCCATTGCGCAAACAGATACCCCTACAGAATTATCGAACAGTGACCAAGTTCAGGCAATAATCGAGAGAGGTGTTCTCCGAGTTGGTGTCAAACAGGATGTCCCAAACTTCGGTTACAAAAATCCTGATACGAATAAATTTGAAGGTATGGAGATTGATATCGCACGGAAGGTTGCAGATGAACTCGGCGTTGATATTGAATTCACACCTGTTACAGCACAAACTCGTGGCCCCCTACTTGATAATGGTCAAGTAGATTTGGTCATCGCAACCTTCACCATCACAGATGAACGCAAGTTACTCTACAATTTCACAACTCCTTACTACACAGATGCCGTTGGCTTCTTGGTCAATAAGGATAGTGGAATTAAGACCTTTACCGACCTAAATGGAAAGACAATCGGAGTAGCTCAGGGTTCCATTACACGTACTCTCATCTCTGAACTAGCAGACAAATATGGTATCTCTGTCAATTTTGCAGAGCTTGGTTCTTATCCAGAACTCTCTGTCTCGCTACGTGCTCACCGTACAGACGCATTTTCAGTAGACCAATCTATCCTTTCTGGGTATATCAGTTCGAAATCTGAATTAATGGACTTTAGCTTCTCAGCTTCTGACTATGGGATTGTTACTAAATTATCTAACAAAGACCTTAACGACTACTTAAATAATCTCGTAGAAAAATGGACTGCCGATGGTAGCCTACAAAGCATCTATGATGCCAATGGTCTCAAACCAGTCACAGAAACTGACGAATAGAAAGGTGAAACAATATGACAGTTTTAACAACTAGTCCTTACGCTTGGGAGAATTGGGTCAGTTATTTCAAAGATTTTCCAACCTTTTTCCAAGGTTTTCTCTTTACCTTAGCCATTTCTGTCGGCGCCTTTATCATGGCCATGTTTTTAGGAATTGTCTTTGGTAGTCTCTCTTCAAGTAAAAATAAAATTTTAAAAATCATCGCACGTGTCTATGTTGAATACTATCAGAACACGCCGCTTTTGGTTCAGTTCATGATTGTTTATTATGGACTTCCACTGATTTCAAATTATGTTCTCATGCCGTCTATCTACTGGACAGCTGTTATCTGCGTGGGACTCTATCACGGTGCCTATATCGCAGAGGTCATTCGTGCAGGGATTGAAGCTGTGCCAACTGGGCAAACAGAAGCCGCACTTTCACAGGGATTTACCCAGGCTGAAACCATGCGGATCATCATCTTGCCACAGGCCATTCCGACCATTCTGCCACCTTTGACCAACCAAGTCGTGAACTTGATTAAAAATACTGCCACTGTTGCCATCATCTCAGGAGCTGATATTATGTTTATGACAAAATCTTGGTCCGCTATGAATGCTAACTACATCCCAGCCTTTGCTGGCGCTGCTTTTCTTTACTTCATCATGTGCTTCCCTGTTGCAAGCTGGGGCCGACGCATTGAAGAAAAGAATAAGTCTGCCTATTCACACTAATAGGAGGTTGAAAAATGAATTATATTTTAGAATTACTCAAGCCTTCAACCTTCCAACTCTTGTGGAGTGGATTGAAGTTAACACTCTATATCTCAAGCATTTCGGTAATCCTCTCCATTCTTTTTGGAATGATTCTCGCCATCATGCGCAACGGAAAAAATCCAATTTTCAAGTGGATTGCAACGATTTATATTGAATTTGTGCGTAATGTACCAAACTTGCTGTGGATTTTCACAGTTTTCCTAGTCTTCCAAATGAAGTCAACACCCGCTGGTATTACAGCCTTTACCATTTTTACCACGGCAGCCATGGCCGAGATTATCCGTGGTGGTCTCAACGCCATCGGACCGGGCCAGACCGAAGCTGGTTTGTCACAGGGTTTTACCCCAGTGCAAATCATGGTCTATATCATCATGCCACAGGCTATTCGCAAGATGCTGCCAGCCATCATCTCGCAGATTGTAACGGTCATCAAGGACACTAGTTTCCTCTACTCCGTTATCGCCCTGCAAGAACTCTTCGGTTCGAGTCAAATCCTCATGGGACGCTACTTTGAGGCAGAACAAGTCTTTGCCCTTTACCTCATAGTTGCTTTCATCTACTTTATCATCAACTTTGCCATTTCAAGTCTGTCACGCTATGTGGCAAAGTCTTGGGCGAGCAGTATAGAGTAAGATTTCTCCCAGCCAGTTGGTTGGGATTTTTTGCTGTCAAAAAAGAAGCCCTTTCGGACTTCTTGCTTTATTTATTCAGCTTCAGCTGGTCGTGACTTACGAGCAATATCTGCTAGGATATGGTCCACAAATTCTGCAACAGACTGAGTTTGCGTTGCCTTACTTCCGTAGCGACGAACGTTGACAGCATTGTCTTCCATTTCCTTGTCACCAACGATGAGTTGGTATGGAATCTTGCTGGTTTGGCTCTGACGAATCTTGTACTGCATCTTCTCGTTCCGCTCATCCACGTGTACGCGAACTCCACGGTCTTGCAATTCTTTTGCAACCTTCCAAGCGTAATCCAAGTGAGCTTCCACAGAGATTGGAATCATAGTCACTTGGGTTGGAGCCAACCAAGTTGGGAAGGCGCCCTTGTAGGTTTCAATCAAAATGGCTGTGAAGCGTTCCATAGTTGAGATAACACCACGGTGAATCATGACTGGGCGGTGTTCTTCACCATCAGCACCAATATAGGTCAAACCAAAACGTTCTGGCAAGAGGAAGTCCAACTGAATGGTTGACAGTGTCTCCTCATTTCCTAAGGCAGTTCTCACCTGGATATCCAATTTTGGACCGTAAAAGGCTGCTTCCCCCTCTGCCTCGAAGTAGTCCACGCCTATTTCATCCATAGCACCTTTCAACATACGCTGGGCATTTTCCCACATCTCATCGTTGTCATAGTACTTCTCTTTGTCCTCTGGGTCACGATATGACAGACGGAAACGATAGTCGTTTAGGTTGAAATCTGCGTACACATCGATAATCAACTGAAGTGCTTTTTTGAACTCTTCTTGGATTTGCTCAGGTGTCACGAAAATATGACCGTCGTTAAGTGTCATCTCACGTACTCGTTGCAAACCTGTAAGAGCACCAGATTTCTCATAGCGGTGCATCATACCAAGCTCAGCGATACGCACTGGCAATTCACGGTAAGAACGCACATGGTTTTTATAAACTTGAATGTGGTGTGGACAGTTCATCGGACGAAGAACAAACTCTTCACCGTCGCCCATGTCCATAGTTGGGAACATATCTTCTGAATAATGCTCCCAGTGGCCCGAAGTCTTATAGAGTTCAACAGAAGCCAACGGTGGTGTGTAAACATGCTGGTAACCTGAAGCCAACTCCTTATCTGTGATATAACGCTCCAAGGTACGACGGATAGTCGCACCATTTGGCAACCAGAATGGCAAGCCTTGACCAACTTCTTGACTAATCATGAAGAGATCCAATTCCTTACCAAGTTTACGGTGGTCACGTTCTTTGGCCTCTTCACGCATTTGCAGGTAAGCCTTGAGGTCTTTCTTGTCAAACCAAGCTGTACCATAGACACGTTGCATCATTGGATTTTCACTCTTACCACGCCAGTAAGCACCAGCCACATTGAGCAATTCAAAAATCTGGATACGCCCTGTTGACGGAACGTGTGGGCCACGGCAGAGGTCAACGTATTCACCCTGGGTATAAATGGTCAAACCGCCCTCATCATCAGAATGTTCCTGAATCAATTCCAACTTGTATGGATCATTTTTGAAAATTTCAAGAGCTTCTTCCTTAGTCACCTCACGACGTTCTGAAGGGAAGTTTTCCTTGACAATCTTCATCATTTCTTCCTGAATGCGTGGCAGATCTTCATTTGAAATCTGACCAGCCGCATTGTCCGTATCATAGTAGAAACCGTCCTGAATAGCTGGACCAACCCCCAACTTGATGTCTGGGAAAAGACGACGAGCCGCCTGGGCAAACAAGTGAGCTGCTGAGTGACGCAAGATGTCCAAGGCATCCTCGTGGTCAGGCGTTACGATTTCAAGCGTGCCGTCCTCTTCAATGGCACGAGTGGTGTCAATCAATTTACCATTGAACTTACCAGCAAGCGCCTTTTTCGCCAAAGACTTGCTGATGCTCTCTGCAATTTCAAAAGTAGTCACACCAGCCTGGTACTCACGAACAGCACCATCTGGGAAAGTAATTTTTAACATAATATAAGATATAAAGGGCGTTAAGCGGACACAGCCAAAATAGGAAACAGAACGACGACGCAAGCGTCTAGTTCTCGTTTATCTTTTTGGCCCAGTCCGTAGCCCGTATTCAGTTCAACCAAATACGGAGACCCTAGTCCTTTCTATTTTTTATTTTTTAATCCCCAATAACTCTTCTTTTTGAGCTAAAAAGGTTTCCATTTCTTTTTGAATATCAATATCCAGGCGGTCAGCCAGTTCAATCAACCACCAGATATTTTCAGCCATTTTATGCTCCAAGGTATAAGGTGTTTCATCATAGTAACGCCCCTGCTTGGTCATAATCAGACGGTTCATGTTGCCAATATCATTGGTCAAAGCCAAGAGGTCCTCTTCAATAGACCACTCTTTCTCATGGTGCTTAAGTTCCAACTCTCTGTAAGCCTTGCGAACGGCTAGGCAACGGTCAATCGTTTCTTGTGGAAGAGCAGGCATGTTCATCTCCTTGTTTTCTTTTGTCTAAATAGATATTTTAGCAGCGAGCAAGGTCCAAAATGTCAGCAGCTTGCTCTGTCATTTCTTCAATTCTTCGGCTGCCATCGGTTAGCAAGTGCGGATAGGATAGCCTTTCTGCCTCCCTGCGGCACCGTTGAGCAAAGAGAATGTCTCGATTCATCCAGTTGTCAAAAGCTAGCTGAGGATTGGAGGAGTTTTGTAAGACATAGGGAACCCATTCTCTTTTGTCATACTGCTCTCTCTGAAAGTCAGCAGAGGGAGTAATACATAAATAGGAAACATCCAAATCAAGTGACGAAATCAGGTGGGGCAACAAGCCTGCACCCTCTAAAATCATTGGTCTATCCTGGTTCTCTGCTAGGTATTGCCGCAGGTAGGGAAAGATTTCCTCGTAAAAGGCCCATTCTTCCTCGGCCATGGCGGCGGGCTCTCTCAACCAGATCTGATCCGTTGTCCTCTTCTCCCTAAGAGTTGAAATGGGGGCACCATCCCTTCTTGCTGATTGGGTAAAACCCTCCACCAAATCATCCAATTTGATTTGGATTAGTTGATAGCACTCCGCTAAATGGGCTGCGATGGTTGATTTCCCACTGCAAGGTGAACCTCCGATGAGATAAAGCATCTTCTCACCTCCTCCAAAATAAAACCGACGCCCTCACAAAAGGACGTCGTAACGTGGTTCCACCTTCATTCGCAGTCACGCTAAAAAGCCTGACTACCTCAGATTGGCGATAAGGGAACCACCCTTTTATGTTTGCATAAAATCATACCGAGTAGTGTCAATTCTATCCTCTGTGTGCTTTCACCAACCGCCCACTCTCTCAAAGATTTCCTAGAATTGATAAGTCTCTAACAGCTATTATAACAGGATTTCCTGATTTTTCAAGGATTTTTCTTCATTTTCTTCCTTTGTGTAAATAGCAGAGCTCCTATCCCATTTCCAATCAGAGTACATAAGGTGTAGACAATCTGATAGAGAATAATCCATTCCTTAAAGAAAAAGATGGTTACAGGATAAAGCAGTAAAACCAAGGCAAGAAGACTAGGAGAAAAGCCGTTAAAAAATCCATAAAGAAGTCCAGTTAAGAATAGCACAATGGGAGTGTAGAGCAATATATTCCCGACCACCAACTCCTTAGAAAGCATGGTGTCACTAATCAGATGAAAGGCAATCAGGTAAATACCTGCATACATGAATAGTATAATAAGGGCTACTACAACCAGACTCTTCCAACTTTCCTTTTGTAATCTTCCCATTTGAACCCTCCAAATTAATCAAAGAAATTCCGAATAGACTTCACCTGTTCAACAGATTTTTTTAGCATCCTTGCTGTAGTATCAGTTGATTTGACTACTGCTTTACGTGGTAAATAAATAGCTTCTTTTAACAATACTTCAGCCACACTATCTTGATTTGTATGCTTTTTTCTGAAATCATATGAAATTTTCAAATCGAGATAGTATTCAAACACTCTGCGTCCGAAATTAGTCGCGGAAATTTCATATAATTTTTTTTCCAAAGCATGAGGATTCATAGGAGGGGTCATGACAATTGCTTCAATGACCGCATCTGAAAGTTCCTCTTCATGTAAAAATAGCGTTCCAAACATCTTATCAGTGATAACATTAGACAAATAGGGATTCGAGTGAGCGATAATGGGGGTTCCCGTTGCCAAGCTCTCTAAGAAGGTCAACCCTTGGGTCTCACTTGTTGAAGCCGAAATAAAGAAATCCGCAGCTTTATAATACAGAGCTGTATCACTTGGTGCAACCATTCCCGTCATCTGAACAGAATCTGTCAGTCCCAATTCAACAATCATATCCTGCAAAGCCGTCTCATATGGCCCACCACCAACAATAACTAGTTTTACCTTTGGATTGTCCGCCAAAATGTTCGGCATTGCTTTAATAACAGCCTGAATATTCTTTTCATGTGAGATACGAGATAGGCTGAGTAACATGGTTTCATCTGGTCCAATGCCCAGTTGTTTCCTTAATTCCTCAATGTCCGAAGGACAGATTTCAGGGCGGTCAAATTTTGCCAAGTCAATCCCTGTTGGTATGACCCTTTTTGAAATAGGAACATTGTATCGTACCAATAGTTCCTCAACAATTTCACTCGGACAAATCACACCGTCCAAATCATGCAGGAACGAGCGAGCAAAATATTTTATCATTCCAGGACGAATCAACCGTCCCTTAGCGATATAGTGTACATAATCCTCATATTGAGTATGATAGGTATGCACAACAGGAACTTGTAGTTCTTTTGCAACCATCTTACCTAGAATACCTAAGGTAAATTCTGTATGGGTGTGAACCAAGTCCAACTTATAGCGACTAGCAATTTTTAAGGCATCTGTAAAACCAGCATAGGCTACTCGCCGGTCTTTAAATGCGAAAAATGGAACACTTGGAATACGTATAATATCCCAATCCTCGTAGCGATTGACACCCTCATCTGTTGTTGTAAAAATAAATACTGTATGACCTAATTTTTCAAGCTCAGTTTTGAGAGTTCGAATCGAAGTTGCCACACCCGAAACTTGTGGAAAATAGGTATCTGTAAATAATCCAATCCGCATGCTTTCTCCCATTTTATCTATTATGATTTAGCTAAATCAGCCTGCTCTTGGTAAAAGGCAAGCCACTTTTCAAGCAAGGCTTCCGGAGAATAATAGTTAGAAATCTCTCCCGCTTTATTTGTCAATTCAACCAGCTGATTTGGTTGATTCTGCAACGTTTCTATAGCTGTTTTCATTTCATCCATATTTTTTACTGGCAAATACATTCCCTCGAGAATAACCTTGTACAAATCAATGTCTCGCAACATGATGGCTGTACCACAACTGGCTGCTTCTAAAATCGTCATCGGGAACAATTCGCTATAACTAGGTAAAAAGAAAACATCAGCCATATTATACAATTTTAGCATTTCTTCTGCTTCAACTATCCCTGTGAAAACGAGATTTTTAGGAGGCTGCTCCATTAATTTTTTGTATTCTGCATGTCCATCAGTCATATTACCAAATGAAAAACCACCTGCCCAAACAAAGGTCACATCTGGACATTCTCTTGCTAGTTGTGCAAAGTCATCAATTCCTTTTCGTCTTTGCACTTGCCCTGCACCTAGTACAACAAATTGATTTGGAGAAATTGCGTAGTGTTTTCGAACATCTTGCACTTCTTCTGTAGAAAGAGGATGCCACTGATCACGATTTACAAAGTTTGGTAAATAAGTGATTTTATCGCGTGAAATTCCATACTCTACCAAATCATCTATGAAACTCGGATTGACGACCACTAACTGGTCCATACGATTATAAAAGGTAATCACATACCAAGATACAAGAGGAGCAAGAAAACGTGGAATTTGTAAGCTACCTTCAAGAGTATCAGGAAGAAAATGCACATAACCAACTCGTCGCCCTGTTCTTTTCTTGAAAAATGTCGTCAAAAAAAAGATGGGATCGATGGTATGGTAATGGGTTACATCCGCCTTAACAAATAGTTTTTCTTGAATGTCTAGCTTAGTTGTTCCACGTTCTCGCAATAAGTGCATCAGTTCTCTATAGGCCCCTGATACCCCTTGTCCCTTTACTTTTTCGCTAGAACTTAACATGTTTATGACTAATTTCTTTGTACTCATATATGTATTATACACTACTTTTTCAAATAGTGAAACCGCAAACAGATAGGGAAATCCCTTACCTATTTTCTAAAAAAATAAAAAGAAGCCGACTGATTAGTTCGACTTCTGAATCCTTATTTTGTAGATTTACGTTCCTTGATACCATGATTCAAGATAACTTCGCGATTATCCAATTCTTCCTTGTGCATAATTTTTGTCAACATACGCATGGCAATTGCACCGATATCGTAAATCGGTTGATTGATGGACGTCAGATTTGGACGAGTATATTTTGTTACCTGTGAATCATCACTTGTAATGATTTCAAATTCTTCAGGAACCTTTATACCACGATCACTAATACCATTTAACAAGCCAGCAGCGATTTCATCTTCAGCAACATATGCTGCAGTTGCTCCCGCATTCAAGACACGTTCCGCCAAGGCATAGCCTTCTTCATATTTGTATTTTGATTCAAAGACAAGACCTTCATTAAACTCTAAACCATTCGCTTGGAGTCCTTCTTTGTAACCAGAAAAACGAACTTTCCCATTGATGTCATCAACCAATGGTCCTGAAACAAAGGCAATTTTTTTGTTATTTTTAGCTAGCAATTTCACTGCATCACTACTTGCAGCTGCATAGTCAATATTGACACTTGGCAATTGGTGTTCCAAATCGACAGTACCTGCTAATACAATCGGAGTGCGTGAACGCGAAAATTCTGCACGAATCTTATCTGTCAGATGATAGCCCATGAAGATAATACCATCGACTTGCTTAGAAAACAATGTATTAACAACATTAATTTCTTTCTCGTCATTTTCATCACTATTTGCCAATACGATATTATACTTATACATATCAGCAATGTCATCAATCCCCTTAGCCAAGGTTGCAAAATAGGCATTGGCAATATTTGGAATCACAACCCCCACAGTTGTCGTTTTTTTACTTGCCAAACCACGCGCAACAGCATTTGGGCGATAATCTAATCGATCAATCACCTCTAACACTTTTTTACGAGTGTTTTCCTTGACATTTTTATTACCATTGACTACACGACTGACTGTAGCCATTGACACACCAGCTTCACGCGCAACGTCATAAATCGTCACGGTATCGTCTGTATTCATCATCTATTTACACTTCCTTTCTTAAATCAAATTTCTATGAAAATTACGCTTTCACTCAATCATAGTGTATCATTTTTTGAAACCACTTTCAAGAGAAAATCGTAATTTTTTCCTTTGTACTTGCAAATTTTTTGATTTTTTGAAACAATAGTCTATATAATAAAAGAAAATTTCAAAGTAATTACCAAATTTGAAAGGAAAAGCCATGTCAAAATTGCAACACGTCCAAAACTACCTTGATGCTAAGAAATTAGATTTAGCAATCTTTTCAGATCCAATTAGTATTTATTATCTGACTGGTTACCTCAGTGATCCGCATGAGCGCCATATGTTGCTCTTTGTCATGCCTGATTATGAATCGCTCCTTTTCCTTCCTGCCTTGGATGTGGAGCGTGCAGTTGCCACAGTTGATTTTCCAGTTGCTGGATATATGGATTCAGAAAATCCATGGCAAATCATCAAGAATAAACTTCCTCAAAAACATTTCTCAGCAATTGGTGCTGAATTTGACAACCTGAATCTAACACGTTATCATGGTCTTCAATCCATCTTTAGCCAACCATTTTCAGACATTACGCCTCTGATTAATACTATGAAATTGATCAAGTCGCGTGATGAAATTGAAAAAATGTTGGTTGCTGGTGAATTTGCAGATAAAGCAATGCAAGTTGGCTTTGATAATATCTCACTCAACGTAACAGAAACTGATATCATTGCTCAGATTGAATTTGAAATGAAAAAACAAGGCATTTCAAAAATGAGCTTTGATACCATGGTCTTAACAGGAAATAATGCCGCTAACCCACACGGAATTCCATCAACAAACAAAATCGAAAATGACGCTCTGCTATTGTTCGACCTAGGTGTAGAAACTTTGGGATATACTTCCGATATGACGCGCACAGTCGCTGTCGGTAAGCCAGACCAGTTTAAACAGGATATTTACAACTTAACTTTAGAGGCTCATATGGCTGCAGTTAATATGATCAAGCCTGGTGTGACCGCTAGTGAAATTGACTATGCCGCACGATCAGTGATTGAAAAAGCTGGTTATGGTGAGTATTTCAACCACCGTCTTGGACATGGTTTGGGCATGAGTGTCCATGAATTCCCATCGATTATGGAAGGCAATGATTTGGTCATAGAAGAAGGTATGTGTTTCTCTGTCGAGCCTGGTATTTACATCCCTGAAAAAGTTGGTGTTCGTATCGAGGATTGTGGTTACGTTACCAAAAATGGCTTTGAAGTCTTTACAAAAACACCAAAAGAATTACTGTATTTTGAAGGGTAATGGGAACCAATCGTTTCTTCACTCCTCAAAGCTCGTTGGCAACAGTTCATTTTTATCTAAAATAAAAGTGCTGTGATGCCGATTATTAAAATAAAAGCATACGATCATGTTACCGAAGAGTTTCATAATCGTATGCTTTATTTATTTGTATGCCTGTCTTACAAAATTTTAAGAAAGTGTAACTAAAAACATGTCTCAGTCCAACCAAGAAGGCTTTTTATCTTAAAAATTTCGTCCGTTTTTACCGTAACCGTATTTTTCCATAAAGTCTTGACGGAATTCCAAAAGGTTATCATCCATGATTGCTTGACGGACATTTTTCATTAGGTTAATCAAGAAAAATAGATTGTGATAACTGGTCAAACGAATACCAAATGTCTCGTCGGCCTTAAGTAAATGACGGAGATACGCACGTGTGTAGTTTTTACATGTGTAGCAATCGCACTCTGGATCTAATGGTGTAAAGTCCTCAGCGAACTGAGCGTTTTTAACCACAAGACGTCCTTGACTTGTCATGCAAGTTCCATTACGTGCAATGCGTGTTGGTAGTACACAGTCAAACATATCAACCCCACGAATTACGCCATCAATCAAGCTATCTGGTGCTCCAACACCCATGAGATAGCGTGGTTTATTCTCTGGTAAAAGTGGGGTGGTGAAGTCCAGGACAGCATTCATTTCATCATGTGTCTCCCCAACAGCCAATCCCCCAATAGAGTATCCTGGAAAATCCATGCTAACCAAATCATGAGCTGATTGGCGACGAAGATCCTCAAAACCAGCACCCTGTACAATACCAAATAAGCCTTGATCATGCGGACGGCGGTGAGCCTTAAGACCACGTTCTGCCCAACGACTGGTTCTTTCAATCGATTTTTTTACATAGTCGTAAGGTTGATAGAACTGCGGACACTCGTCGAAACTCATCATAATATCCGAACCAAGATTGTTCTGAATTGAGATAGCTTTTTCAGGTGACAAGAACATTTTACTACCATTGAGATGGTTTTTAAATGTAACACCTTCTTCAGTAATATTTCGGCTATCTGCTAGAGAGTATACTTGGAAACCACCTGAGTCAGTCAAAATCGGTTGATCCCAATTCATAAACTTGTGCAAACCACCTGCACGCGCCACTAAGTCGTCACCTGGACGAAGCCACAGATGATAGGTATTGGATAGGATAATCCCTGATCCCATCTCTTTCAATTCTTCAGGCGACATGGTCTTTACCGTTGCCTGAGTCCCAACTGGCATAAACATCGGGGTTGGAAAGGTCCCATGTGGGGTAATAATTTCACCCAAACGAGCACCTGTATGCTTTTCTTTCTTAATCAAGCGATACTTGATTGGAACATCTGTCATCTTTTATTTACCTCCCGCTAGGAAAAACAGTCCTAGGAATTTAATCTTGCATGGTCTAATCGATTGTTCTGTCTTATGAAAAATAAACAAGTATCATTTTCATGTATATCCGACGAATCGTTTTGAAAGTTGAGAAGAACAAAACTTACTGTAACTAACTTGAAATAAGGAATCGATTAATTTCCACAGCACCTTCCAGTCTATCAAAAAAAATCTAGCTTGTCATCTAGAATTATGTTACAATGTCTATCAAAGGAGACCCTATCTATGTTGACTATTGCTACAATTACTGACAAGGCTAGAAAAACATTACAAAATACTCCCAACATCTTTCAAATTGCACTTATTCCAGTGCTCATATCCGTCAGTGTCCAACTTTTCTCATCCACTCGTCAATCTATTCTTGAGGTATACTTGTCACAAGATGGATCCAATCTACATTTCAGTTACCTACTGTCTAGCATACTATTTCCTATCTTTTTTGGACTCTTAATGAGCCTGTTATATCTATCTATAACGTGGACTCTTTTCAAAGGCATTAAACAGGGAGCGAATGAATACAGAGTGAGCAGTTCATTGGCCATTTTTCAACATGAACAGTTTAAAAAGATTTTCTTTACTTTCATCTTAAAGCGCATTTTGTTATTTCTTTGGGGCCTTATTTTCTACATCGGACTAGTATGTTTTTTAGGCTCAATTATCTATTTATCGAGTTTTCTCCTTTCACAAGGGAGCGTTACCGAGGTTCAAATTCCCTATGACATTCTCAGTGTGACAGGTATGCTGTTTTTCATCGGATTTTTGCTGATGATCATTGGATTGATTATTTATCTACCTCAAATCTACGCCTATTCGCAAGTTGAGACAGTTTTATTTGACCAATTAACCACGAATGACTACCGCAATCCTCTTTCTACCATTAAACACAGTCGGAACCTAATGAAAGGATACAAAATGAAACGCTTTCTGTTAGATCTGCATTTCATCGGATGGTTCCTACTTTCTACTATCACCTTCGGTGTAGTTGGCATTTATGTATTGCCTTACTATCATGCTGCGCAAATCCACTTTTACACTGCACTATTAGAAGATCAGAAGCATTCATTTGTAAAAACATCAGCTTAGAAGATGATTTCGGTCTAGTTTCTTACTAACTAGCTGATAGAATATATCATAGCTTTCAAAAAAACACCCTTATCCAATTGCTAAATATAATTGGATAAGGGTACTTTTTTTTTCATATTTACTCTACTTCACTTCTCACACACTGCAAGGCAGCTCCGATAACTTGGTGCATATCGTAGTAACGATAATGACCAAGACGCCCACCAAATATAACATTCTCTTGTTGTTCTGCGAGGCGTTTATAAGCAGTATAGAGTTTGTTGTTACGATCATTGTTGACTGGATAATATGGCTCATCGCCTCGTGTCCATGTCTTCGAATACTCACGTGTAATAATGGTTTTCGGTTGTGTACCAAATTCAAAATGTTTGTGTTCGATAATTCGAGTAAATGGCGTTTCACTATCTGTGTAGTTCACAACTGCATTCCCTTGATAGTTTTCCATATCCAAGACCTCTGTCTCAAATCGAAGGCTACGATATTCCAATTCACCAAGTTGGTAATCAAAGAACTCGTCAATCATTCCTGTAAAGACAATCTTCGGATAGGTCGCTAAATAGTCTTTTTTATTGGCAAAGAAATCAACATTTGTCTCCACATCAATATTGTCATGATCCAACATTTTTTCAACAATCTGCGTGTAACCACCGATCGGAATACCTTGGTAGGTATCGTTAAAATAGTTATTGTCGTAAGTCAAACGCACGGGTAAACGACGGATGATAAAAGCAGGCAACTCCGTACATGGTTTTTCCCATTGTTTCTCGGTGTATGACTTGATCAATTTTTCATAGATGTCTGTACCTACAAGGGAAATAGCTTGCTCTTCCAAGTTTTCAGGTGTTTTTCCACCCAACACAGCACGTTGCTCTGCAATTTTAGCTTCTGCTTCTGCAGGAGTGACCACGCCCCAGAGCTTGTTAAAGGTATTCATGTTGAATGGGAGGTTGTAGATTTCACCCTTGTAGTTGGCGACTGGTGTATTTGTATAGCGGTTGAACTCCGCAAACTGATTCACATATTCCCAAATTTCCTTCTCAGAAGTGTGGAAAATATGGGCTCCATATTCATGGACCTGAATGCCTTCTACCTCTTTTGTATAGATGTTTCCAGCAATGTGGTCTCGTTTTTCGATAACCTTGATTTTTTTACCCTTTTTAGCTGCCTCATGAGCAAAGACTGCACCGAACAGACCTGCACCAACAACTAGATAATCATAATTGTTCATTAATTTGATCAAACCTTTCTTACAAAACAAAGTTGTTTATCAGTGGAAGCCATAACATCAAACTGAAATCCGTCGACCCTTGCTTCCTTTAATTGTTCCAAGGTCACACAATTTGTCTCTGCCATCCATGACAAAAATCTGCCTCTCCCCTTTTTGGATATTGTGGAATGTATTTTCCTCTTGCCATTCTTTTCTTCCACAAACAGTACCCTTATCATTCTCTTTTGAATTTCCGGAGAAAAAACTTGTTCAAATTCCGAAGATGCCAAAGAAATAATGACTTCTTCGTTTTCCAGACAAGCATCATAAAAGGGACGCCAAAATTGCTTCAATGATTTTCCCATCACTTTTAAACTCCCTTGAAAATCCAAACGATGAGGTGCAATGAGGGAGAATGGAGATATCAATCCATAAAAACCAGTTGCAATATAAACATGATCTTTCATGTAAGACAGTTCCTGGTCAGAAAGGTCAGTTCGGTGCATATAACGATACATCAATCCATCATACAAGAGCCAAGCAGGATATGTTTTTGCTTGACCATGCTCTATCCTTGTCCAACGATCTTTCTCCAGCTCCGCTCTTTCCAGTGGCAATTTATAAAAATCTGCTAACTGCTGAGAATCTTTACTTGCAAGCTCAGATAAAACTTGCAAACTTTCTGGAGATAAATCCTGAAAAGCTTGTGGATCCATATTTGTATTTAATTCTTTAGCATTTGGTAAAATAATCTTCATGCCTTTCATTATAACACAGGCCTCGCTTCTCTGCCTACTCTGCACAGTTTGTTCTTGTCTTACTTGAAACAATGCTATATACTAATAGTAAATCATCTGTAAGGGGACAGTTGACATGACAAAATACCAGCAAATTATCTCAGATATTAACCAAGCTATTGAAAACCATACTTATAAACGTGGGCAAAAACTCCCATCAGTACGGCAACTTAGTCAAACTTACCAGTGCAGCAAAGACACTGTACAAAAGGCCTTGGTCGAACTCAAATACCAAAAGAAAATCTATTCTGTCGAAAAAAGTGGATACTACATCCTGGAAGACCAACATTTCAAGGAAGATATGGTCGATTTAAATCCAGCCGATTTTCAGGAATTACCATACGAAGATTTCCGCATTTGTCTTCATGAAAGCCTCATTGGAAGAGAAAACTATCTCTTTAACTACTACCACCAACAAGAAGGACTGGCAGAATTGATTTCCTCTGTCCAGAGCCTTCTAATGGATTACCATGTCTATACAAAAAAAGACCAGTTGGTCATTACCGCTGGTAGCCAACAGGCTTTGTATATTCTAACGCAAATGACATTGACCAATGACAAATCTGATATATTAATTGAAAAGCCTACCTATTCACGGATGGTCGAACTCGTTCAACACCAAGGGATTCCTTATCAAACCATTGAACGCAACCTTGATGGCATTGACCTCGAAGAATTAGAATCCATTTTCAAAAAAGGAAATATCAAATTTTTCTATACTATTCCTCGCTTGCATAACCCTCTCGGTTCAACCTATGACCTGGCCACTAAAACAGCCATTGTAAAACTTGCTAACCAATACAACGTCTACATCATTGAAGATGATTATTTAGCAGATTTTGACTCCAGCCACAGTCTTCCATTGCATTACCTTGATACAGACAATCGTGTCATCTATATCAAATCCTTCACCCCCACACTCTTTCCTGCACTACGAATTGGTGCAATTAGCCTTCCCAACCAATTACGCGATGCCTTTATACAACACAAAAGCTTGATTGACTACGATACCAACCTCATCATGCAAAAGGCACTTTCACTGTATATTGATAATGGTATGTTTACACGAAATACACAGCACCTTCATCAAATACATCACGTACAGTGGAATAAAACGAAAGAATGCCTCAATCAACATTCTCTAACCGTTCCATATCGTATTTCAAAAGGAAGTGTAACCTTTCAACTTGAAAAAGGGACCGTAACGCCTGCCATTCAACAGCAAATCAGAATGAGTCAATTTTTTGAAGGCGAAAAGCATGATTTCCTCCAATTGCACTATGGGGAGGATCTCCCAGAGAGGCTGGACATGCTTCAGCAACGATTGCAATCCAAATAAATCGAATAAACAAATCCCCCTCAGCTTCATCATTAGTGCCGAAGGGGAATTTATTTATATCATATTAATTATTTGCTTCTGTCTATTGGACGGATGCCTCAATTTCATAGCCCATCAGCAATCCTCCGTCTTCTGCATAAAAACTGCACAATCCAGACGTTGCAACCTCATCAATGATGGCAGCAGGAAAACTATGTCGAACCAACTCTGAAAATTCTTGGAAAAACTTCACATTGTTACGGTGTGCCATTACAATGCGCCCTCCTTGATACCCTGCTTTCTTCATTTCTTCGAAAGCCGCTTTGACAGATTTTTTATGACCTCGCGCTTTTTGAAGCAACTCAAGCTTGCCCTCAGCACTCGCTTCACCAACCATTCGAATATTTAGCAGTCCAACAACTGTTCCAACCAGTTTGCTCAGACGACCATTCTTAACAAGATTATCCACTTTAGCCAATACGAAGAGAAGCTTACTATGGTTTTGGTAATGGGTGATAGCCTCTACTACTTGTGGGAAATCCAAACCTGTTCCAATCAACCGGTTGATTTCATCCACCAAAAGTCCATTTCTCCACCGGCTGACAAGCTATCAATCAGGTGAATTTGAACTTCTGGATGCTCCTCCAAATACATATCTCTTGCTATCCGAGCTGCATTAAAGCTTCCTGACAATCCACCAGTAATTGTCAAGACAATAATATGATCAGCTCCTTCAAAAGCGGACTGATATGCCTGAGGACTCGGACATGCTGAACCTGCTGCAGCCTTAGAAGTTTCCATCACATGCATCATATGGTCAATATCCAAGCCTGCATCGTCAACGAATGCTTCATCTCCCACCTGAATAGTAAGTGGCACGCTAATAAATTCGGTATTTGGCGCCAGATTTGCTAATTGACGGTAATCACAGCCAGAATCTGCGACAATTTTCCATTTTGACATAGGATTCTCATTTCTAGTTTTACTTTTTTATTTGACAATAAATCTCTATTTACTTACAATTATATCATTCAACAATCCCAGCTGAAAGCATTTACTTTCAGACGTCACACAAGTGGAAAGGATGAATATGACCGAGCGTAAGATTTCACCCAAATCATTAAAAAATCTCTATCAATCTAATAAAGAAGCCAATCAGCTAACCAAGGAATCTATCGAAACCGCTCTGCTATTTCTCCTAGAGAAAAAAGAACTTAAGCAAATTTCGGTTTCCGAGTTAGTACGAAAAGCAGGGGTTTCTCGAAATGCATTCTATCGGAACTACAAATCAAAAGAAGAGATTCTAGAAGCCTATTACGAACGGACTTCCAGCAACCTTAAAAAGAAATGGCATGATTTGCAGGACAAGGTTCAAAAGGACGGCGTCAAGCAAAGCTTTGCAGATTTTGTCCAGGAACAAAAACGTAAGGCAGAGCAAAGCAAAACTATGTCCAATGTCAGCCAATGGATCAAGGAAAAAACAAAACGGGATTAAAAGTCCCGTTTTTTGTTGTTTTCTCTCTATTTTTTGCCTAATTTTCTAGTCTTTTTGAGGGCGGCGGCGACTGCCTTAATAACGGCGTAACGGAAGCCTTCTTTTTCAAGAGCCACTACGCCTGCAATAGTCGATCCACCTGGCGAGGTCACTTCTTGCCTCAACTGGGCTGGATGCTTGTCGCTGGATAATACCATTTGAGCAGTTCCAGCCAAGGTTTGTGCAGCCAAAATTTTCGCATCCTCCGCTGTAAGACCATTCTGCACACCAGCATCTGTCAGGGCCTCAATCATCTGATAGACGAAGGCAGGTCCACAGCCCGCGATAGCCGTCGCAGCATCTATCAACTTCTCTGGCACTTGCTGTACCTTGCCAGATTTTTCTAAAATTTGTTCCAATAGCGGAGCGAGTTCTTGATTGACCACGCTATAGGTTGTCATACCTTGGCCGATAGCGACAGGTGTATTGGGCATGATACGAATGAGTTTATCTGCAGACACAAATTCTTCCAGGCTGTCAAGGGTCACTCCTGCTGCCATGGAAATCCAGATAGCTGATGGATTCTGGCTAATCTGGTCCTGCAAGCCTGACAAGACTGTCTGAATCAGGTGAGGCTTAACCCCAAGGAAAATCACCTCGGCCTGCTCTGCTATTTCCCCATTAGAAAAAAGCTGACCTCCCACCTTCTCTTGAAGAGCATGGGCTTTTACTGGGTTGTGGTTGCTGAGGAGGAGCTGAGTGTCTGCCTGCTGGCTGACCGCTTGAGCTAGAGCCGCTCCCATATTGCCCAGTCCAATAAATCCAATCTTCATCTTGTCCTCCTAACGAATATGGCCGTCGCCTGTGATGATGTACTTGTAAGTTGTCATTTCACGCAGTCCCATTGGACCACGAGCGTGCATCTTCTGGGTAGAAATGCCCAGCTCACAGCCCAGACCAAACTCGCCGCCGTCAGTAAAACGGGTCGAGGCATTGACATAGACTGCCGCTGAGTCCACGTAGAGTGTGAACAAGTCTGCCGTCTGGCTGTTTTCCGTCACAATGGCCTCGCTATGTCCAGTCGAATGTTGGCCGATGTGTCTGATGGATTCTTCTACGCTTGATACGACTTTGACAGCCATGATATAGTCTAAAAATTCCGTGTCAAAATCTTGGTCGCCTGCTGGTGTGGATTGTTTTAGAATTGCCTGTGCCTGACTGTCAGCACGTAATTCCACCTGACCAGAAAGAGCTTCTTCCAAACGAGGCAAGAATTGACTGGCAATTGATTCGTGGACCAGCAAGACTTCAACCGCATTGCAGACTGAGGGACGACTGGTTTTGGCATTGACCACAATCCGCAAGGCCTTGTCCAAGTCCACATCCTTGTCCACATAGACATGGCAGATACCTGTGCCTGTTTCTATAACTGGCACAGTCGCATTTTCTACTACGGCTTGAATAAGTCCTGCACCGCCACGTGGCACCAAGAGGTCAATCTTGCCTTTGGCAGTCATCAACTCGGTCGCAGAGGCACGGCTGGTATCTTGGACTAACTCGATGACCTTAGGTGATAGGCCAACTTCTTCCAAACCTGCCTTGAGGGCTGTGACAATAGCCTGGGCCGAATGAAAAGCTTCCTTGCCACCACGCAAGATGACCGCATTACCACTCTTGATTGCCAAGGCTGCGGCATCTGAGGTCACATTTGGACGGCTTTCGTAAATCATTCCCACCAATCCAAAGGGTATTGATTTCTTGCAAATGTTCAAGCCGTCTGCCCGAGTGGATTCTTCCAAGACTAATCCGACAGGATCTGGCAAGCCAATCAAGGACCGAATGCCATCTGCCATGGCTTCAATTCGTTCAGCAGTCAGGAGCAATCTGTCCTGCATGACTTGGCTAATCTTGCCTTGGGCATTTTTCATATCAATGGCATTGCCTGCTAAAATTGCCTCAGTCTGAGCAACCAACTGGTCTGCCATTGCTGATAGGGCCTGATTTTTTTGTTCTGTTGTCGCTAGGTTGATTGAAGCCTTGTGGGCCAATAAACTATCTAATAATACCTGTGTTGTTGTCATATATTTCTCCTCCTTAGTCTTTCTGTTTGCTCATTCGTCAACATAAAAAAGATAAACTAAATTACTATAAGCTCACCCAATCGTTGCGGTGAATCAACACACCTTCTGCTCTGCCATTTTTTAACTTGTTCTGCAAGTCTTCGGACGATAGTTTGACCCGACCTTTGCCAATCAAACGATGTTCACTTTGGCTATATACTTCGACAACTTGCCCTACACCAAAATCACCTTCGATAGCTTTGACACCAGCTACTAACAAACTTCGACCTTGATGCAACATCGCTTCAACAGCACCTGCATCCACTTCAACAGTCGCATCAGTCCGAGCATAGAAAGCCATCCACTGTTTTCGTTGATTCATGGCATGTTCATCTGCTAAGAACAAGGTTCCTCTATTAGCCTGACTAACAGCCTGAAGCAAAGCGGTATCTTCTTTAGAAGAACAAATAAATACTGGCACGCCTGACTTGGTTGCAATCTGAGCTGCTTGTAGTTTAGTAGTCATGCCTCCTGTCCCATTAGACGAACCAGCCCCTGCAGCCATGGCAAATAGGTCTTCCGTGATTTCTTTAATTTCAGGTAAATGCTCTGCTGTGGGATCACTATTTGGGTTTGCAGTATATAACCCGTCCACATCGGTCAATAAGACCAGAAGATCTGCCTTTAAGAGAGAGGCAACTTGAGCAGACAAGGTATCGTTATCCCCCACCTTAATCTCCTCAATGGCAATGGTGTCATTTTCATTAATAATGGGAATCGCACGTTGTTTAAGTAAGACTTGCAAGGCCCGAGAAGCATTCCGATATCGTCGCGCGTCAGCAAAATCATCTTGCGTTAATAGAATTTGCGCTGATACAATGCCATCTTTCATCAAATTTTGTGTATATTCTTCAATCAAAAGTCCTTGACCCACTGCCGCAGAAGCCTGTTTTTCTGCAATTTTCGTCGGTCGCTTATCAAAGCCCAATCGTCTAAATCCTGCAGCAATAGAACCTGAGGTTACCAATACGATTTGATAGCCCTTTTGATGGAGTTGAGCCAATTGATTGGTAATGCGAGCTATTTTAATTCGATCCAGACTTCCATTGTCTTGTGTCAGGGAACTCGTTCCCACCTTAAATACTATTGTTTTTTCAGTCATCGTAGCTTCTCTCTCAAAGTAATATTTGAAAAATTATACCATAGAATTAAATATTTTTCTATATTGATGGAAAAAAGAGCAAGCCATACGCATGAAAAAAAAGAGGCTAGACTCATCACATCTAGCGATCTTATTGTTTGTCAATCCGCAACTCATTCTTCAAAATATTGCTGCACAGTTCGACAAATTTCTTTTTCATCTATTTTCGTTAGTTGATAATCTTTCTGTAAAAAGGAAAGAATTTGGTGCCCATATCGTTTTGTATAGACCCTGTTATCTAAAACCAATACAATCGATTCTTGAGTTGACTGACGATTGGTCCTTCCAATAGCCTGTTTTAATTTGATCATCATCAGTGGCAAGTTATAATCGTAAAAAGGATTCTTCCCTTCATTTCTCAAATGATCATTTATTTTCTGGACAAATCGATCCTTCGGATTTTCAAAAGGTAACCGAGTGATGACTTGAATCAATTGATTATGGCTTGAAAAGTCTACACCCTCCCAGAACATTCCTGTTCCAAGCAATAGTTGACATTCTCCACGCTCAAATTTTCGTTTTAATGTTATTTCCTGACCATGTTTATGTTGGGCCAAATGAGGAAGATCGTACTGATCTAGTAAATCAGAAACCTGTAACAATAAAGAAATGGAGGTAAATAAAACCAAGATCGGTTTGCCCAGCTCTGCCATTTCAACCAAATGACGCGCCAGATAATCAGCGTGTTCGACTTTTGGCAATTTTATGATGTCTGGAAGATTCGTTGGAAAAATAATTTCTTGGTTTTCCACTTTTTTGGTTGGCAATAAATCCATTGTAGCCTGTTCAAAGCCCAATAGGTCAGATAGATTTATCTGATTGCTGATAACCAAGGTAGCACTAATACAAAAGATCTTGGACTTTGGTAAGAGACTCGCTACATTTAGCAAGCCATCCTTTGCTCCTCTCAAATAAGCAACACGTTTTTCTTCTAACACCTTTTCTTCCAACCAAAATGCATCATAATAATCTAAAAACTGCAATAATTCACGCAAATCACTATCCTGTAACTCAGTCAAATTTTGACGAACCTGCGCTAGTTCCTCTTTATGAATTTCTCGGTAACCATTCTGTCGAAAACGAGTCAAAAAATGACTGAGTTCAAACTGACTCGATTCAAATAAGCGCTGTTCCAATATCGAATCAGCCTTGTCCTTCTTGCTTTGCAAGAGCTGTAAAGCAATGCCCAACTCTTGTGAATCAGTCGCCAAGTTTTCAGCAGCCAGTAGAAATTTCTGCGCCTCATCAATCACCACGATACGGTGCTCCATGAGAGGATCTTGATCCTTGAGATGATGAAGGAAATAGGCATGATTCGTGATGAGCAATCGACATGACTGTGCTTGTTGATTCAGTCTTCTCCAAAAATCCCACTCCCAAAACAAACTCTCAGAATCTATTGTTCCATCATGGCTAATGTCGTCAAAATAAGACTGATAACGCTGTTTTTGCTTCAACTCATCTAAGTCACCTGTGTGAGTTTCAGTCAGCCAAACCAGCACTTGCATTTTGAATAAATTGACAAGTCGATTGCTATCCTGTTTTTGCAAAGATTTCCAAAATTTATCCAAATCTATAAAATGCTTTGGGGATTTTATAGAGACGATTGGAATTTGAAATATTTCTTGTAATTTACATCCTTCATTTTCTATGATTTGCTCTTGGAGGAGTTTTGTTGGAACAGTCACTAATAATGGCTGATCTGTTTTGGCAAGAAGAGGAAGCAGATAGCCATAAGTCTTCCCTAGTCCTGCTTGTGCCTGAATAAAATGCACATTTTCTTGATCATCCAATCGTTTTTCAACAACTGTTGCAAAAGCTGTTTGGTTTTTCCGTTCGTGCAAGCCTAGTAGAGCGATGTTGGTCAAAAAATCTTCGGACAGATGATAAGCCTGCTTTGTTTCAAGTGGTCTTTTAAGTACCAATCCATGAACTACCTCGAAACTTTCTGACAGATTATCTGACAAATAGGGAACCATCTCATCAATAACCAATCGACTCTCAAAAAGTAGCTGATCAGCTAAGAGCAAGAGATTCTCCACCATGAAAGTGGGGAGACTTTTAATTTTCTCTTGAATTTTGATGAGCAATCGAGCGGTTGCCAAGGCATCAGAAATGGCCGTATGAGCCTGTTCTAAACCCAAATCCAAATATTCCGCCAAATTCCCCAGACTATATTTATCAAAGGTCGGAAAGAAAAGTTGGGATAACTCAACCGTATCGACTCTTGGTGACAACAAATCATAGCCCTCAAAAAAGAGAGCCTCAGCCAACAAGTTTGCATCAAATTTAACATTATGAGCTACGAAAATAGCATCACCAATCAGCTCATAGATTTTTCCAGCAACTTGTCCAAAATCAGGTGCTATGGCCAATTGCTGGTCCGTAATCCCTGTTAAATTTTTTATATGGTCATCTAATAATTCATAGGGATTAATATCTGTGGAATAGGTCTCTACTATTTCCCTATTTTCAACGATAACAATCCCGATTTGAATAATTTTTGCATCTATACCAGTACCCGTAGCTTCCAAATCTACTACAGCGTATCGATTGCTTGTTCTAGTTATATCCATAATGACATTATAGCATATTCCATTTATAGGCAAAAGCTCCAAACAAAATCCATGAAGAATGCCATTTTTTTTGTTACACTAATACCGTCTTTGATTGTGTATAGACTATTATGAATGAAAATTAGGGGAGCGAACATGAAAATCCATAAAACAATCAATCCAGTGGCCGTCCAAAATACCTATTATCTTGAGAGTGATACCCATCTGATTGTAGTAGATCCTGGTAGTGATTGGAACAAGATTCATGATAAGATTGAACAAATTGGAAAACCAATAACTGCAATACTCTTGACCCATACTCATTACGATCATATTATGAGTTTGGACATTCTACGTGAAACCTACCACTTTCCACCTGTATATGTTGCAGAAAGTGAAGCTAGCTGGCTTTACACACCAGAAATGAACCTGTCCGGACTACCTCGTCATGACGATATGGAAAATGTCATTTGCAAACCCGCAGAACAAATCTTTCAGTTTGAAAAAGAATACAAATTTGATGGTTTTCATTTTATAGTGGTTCCCACACCTGGCCATTCGATTGGTGGTGTATCCTTCATCTTCCCTGAAGAAGAATGCGTGATAACAGGTGATGCCCTATTTCGTGAAACCATTGGTCGGACAGACCTTCCTACAAGTAATTTTGAAGACTTGATTTATGGAATCCAAAACAACATATTTACTCTACCAAATCACTATACTGTCTACCCTGGTCATGGACAAAATACGACCATTGCACATGAAAAAAATTTCAATCCATTTTTTAAGCGATAAAAAAATCCTGAGAAGCAACTTCTCGGGATTTTTTCTAAATTTAAATCTTCAAATAACGGTTCATTGATATCATTGATCCAAGCGAGCCAATAAGAATTCCTATTATAAATAGAGCAGCGATCATAGCTGGAATAAATATATCTAAACCGATTAAGGATAAATCTTGGCTAGCCAAACTACTATTAACCGAAGTATATACCATATTATACAAGAAGTATACCAAGGCTGATGGAATGATGGCTCCTAGCAAACCAACCCACGCCCCCTCCCATAAGAATGGACCACGGATATAACCATTTTTTGCCCCAACTAATCGCATAATTTGAATCTCTCTACTGCGAGAAATAATTGTAATACGAATCGTGTTAGAAATTAAGAATATTGCTGTAAACAATAGCAAGGCAGTTGCGGCTAATCCCCATGTACGGACCAAGCCAGCTAATTTAAAAATTCGCTCTGTCTCCACTTCTCCATCACGCACCTCTGTTACTCCGTCAATCTTTGCAATTTCAGCAGCGACTGATTTAACATACTGAGGTTCCGTCGTATCAATAATATAAGCATCGTAAAGCGGATTAGCATCCCCTTGGAACAAGTTCCACGTTTCACCCAACGTCTCAGTCAATTTCTTCAACTGATCATCCTTGCTGGAATATGTAACTGTTTCGACATTAGGAAGAGCTGTAATCTGATTATAAACTGCCTTGTAATCCGGATTTGCAACTGTCTGACCCTCGTCATTTACAATCGTTTCGGCTTGATCTGTAGAATTTGCCCTCAAATAAACATTTATCCGTACATTATTCTCCAAGTCAGAAGCAAGCTTGGCTGTATTTAAAATCACCGAAGCGAATAAACCAACCATTGTCAATGTAATCGCCACGGAAGAAATTGCCGCAATCGTCATCCAACCATTACGTTTCAAGCTTTTTAAAGACTCTACAAAGTGCCTAAAAAATCGTCTAATCATCGTATCCATACTCTCCTTGTTCTTGGTCTCGTACTACTCGGCCATCTTCAATGGCGATAACACGATGGCGGAGGGTATTAACAATCTGACTATTATGTGTCGCCATAAGGACTGTTGTCCCTTGTAGATTGATACGCTCCAAAAGATTCATAATTTCCCATGAATTCTCTGGGTCCAAGTTACCAGTTGGTTCATCAGCAATTAATACCTTAGGATTATTTACAATTGCACGTGCAATTGCAATCCGTTGTTGTTCACCACCTGAAAGCTCATTTGGGAATGAACGAATCTTATGTTTCAAACCAACCAAATCCAAAACTTCCATGACACGTTTCTTGATATTACGAGGTTTCTCACCGATAACTTCCATCGCATAGGCAATATTTTCAAAAACAGTCTTTTTAGGTAAGAGTTTGTAGTCTTGGAAAACCACTCCAACACTACGACGTAGAAGAGGAACATCTCTCTTTTTAATTTTTGCAAGATCGAACTTACCAACCATTAAACTTCCCTTATCGAGTTTTTCCTCCCGATACAATAGTTTGATAAATGTTGATTTCCCTGCACCAGAGGGACCTACAATATAGGCAAATTCTCCAGCCTCAACATTGACCGATACATTACGTAAGGCCGTTGTTCCGTTACCATATTTCTTGGTAACCTCTTTCATTTCAATAATTCTCATAGGATTTTCTGTCTCAGACAGTCCTTTCTTAAGATTTGAGAACCTGTATTAACAGTTCAGCACTTCCATCAAAGGCTAGTTTTTCAGCTACTCATCGTTAGTTTTTTCAAAATACAGTCCGCATTCTCTCAAAAAACTTCCTTGATTAGATGAAAACCTACCTTTTAAATATAAGTACTTTACTTGTAAATACGAATTCTTAGCTAATTCGCCATTTTAAATAAGCATCTATAAAGCCGTCCAAGGCACCGTCCATCACTTTGTCAACTTGAGCCACCTCATAACCTGTACGGTGGTCTTTTACCATTGTATAAGGTGTAAAGACATAAGAACGAATCTGACTTCCCCAAGTGATCTCTTTCTTGTCACCCTTGAGTGAGTCTACTTCTGCCGCTTTCTTCTCCTGCTCCAATTGATACAATTTAGCCTGCAAGAGTTTCATTGCACGGTCTCGGTTTCCATACTGAGTGCGGTCAACTGTGGACTGAGTCACAATCCCTGTCGGAATGTGCGTCAATCGAACACCTGTTGAGACCTTGTTGACGTTCTGTCCACCAGCACCACCTGAACGGAAGGTATCCATCTTCACTTCATCATCTCTGATTTCAATTTCAATGGTATCGTCCAACTCAGGCATTACCTCTACAGATGTAAAGGAAGTATGACGACGCTTAGCTGAGTCAAAAGGTGAGATGCGCACCAACCGATGAACACCCATTTCTGACTTCAGCAAACCATATGCATTGGGACCGGTAAAGCTAAGGGTCACAGACTTAATACCTGCCTCATCACCAGCTTGATAATCCAATGTTTCTACTGTAAAACCTTTGGCATTTCCATAGCGCTGATACATCCGCAGAAGCATTTCTCCCCAGTCTTGTGCCTCGGTACCACCCGAACCTGGATGAATTTCCAAGATAGCATTATTGTGGTCGTAAGGTTCTGACAACAAAAGGGTCATCTCGTAAGCAGTCATGGCTTTGTCCAATTCTGCCAACTTTTCAACCAGTTCATCCCGAACAGACTCATCTTCCACTAGAAAATCTAGCAATATTTCAGATTCATCATATAAATCCAACATCTGATGGAAATTTCCATAGGTATTTTTTAATTCATTCAACTCCTGAGACGTCTTCTGGGCTGCCAAATTATCATTCCAGAAATCTGGCTCCGTCATCTTGTTCTCAAGAATGGCAATCTCTTCTTCCAGACCTTCTAAGTCAAAGAGACCCCCTAAAAGAAGTTAATTTTTTGCCAAGTTCTTCAACCTTTTGGCGAATTTCTGCTGTATCCATATACACCTCATTTTGATTCATAATCTTTATTATATCACATTTGCAAGTCCTTGACCATGTTGAGAAAGGCCGTTTGCTCTGCTATGACATCATCATTGTCTGATGAAATACCTGCAATAAAGGAAACTATCTCATCATTGGGCTGTTTGACCAATTGCCCCAAAGCCCAGATAGCTGTCGCCATGTGGATTGGATTTTGCTTCTTATCAATAATTTCTAGGAGTTTGGGAATGGCAGAGCGGTCATTACTATTGGCCAAGGCAATGATAGCATTGCGCTGAAGAATATTTTTCCCTCGCCAAGAGCCAGCAATCATGCCAAATTTTTCCTTAAATTGTCCATTTGATAAGTCCAAGAATGGAATCAGCTCAGGCTCAGCCAATTCTGGGTCAATCTCCACCACAGGCGGACTGGAAATTCCCTTGTTGTAAGGACAACAAATCTGGCAAATATCACAACCATAGATGACAGTCTTGATTTTCTTACGAAATTCCAAGTCCATCATCCCCTTATCTTGTGTCTGAAAGGACAGGCAACGACGGGCATTCATGGTCGTGTCACCTAATAGACAAGAGGTCGGACAGGCTGCAACACAGCGATTGCATTCACCACAATCATAATCTACTGGTTGATCTGGTTCGATGTCCAGGTTGGTCACTAATTCTCCTAGAAACATATAGGAACCAAATTCCTTAGAAATGACTAGCCCATTCTTACCGATAAAGCCAATTCCTGCACGACGAGCGACCGCTGTATCCACCAAAGCTCCTGTATCTACCATAGCCTTGTATTCCAAACCATCCGTCAGTTTCTCAATTCCCCGTGCCAAACGCTCCATCTTATCTTGCAAGATATAGTGGTAATCAAGCCCCCATGAACTAGGGGTAATCTTCCCACGTTTGTATTGAGTCTTCTGCGGTTTGACAGGCAAATGTCGAGGATAAGCTACCGCGATAGAAATGATGGTTTTGGCAGATTCTAACGACAGTTTGGGACGGATACGTTCTCCGATATTCTTGTGTTCAAATCCTGACGAACGCCCTTCTTCCTGACTAGCACGAAGTGATTTCTCCAAATAAGCAAAATCATCAGCCGTTGTAAAACCAATCTTCGAGATTCCGATTTCCTGAGATAATTTAATAATCTCTTCTTTTATATTCATTATCTTCATTTTAGCAAACTTTGGATATATTTAGCAAGACCTACATAGCTAAATAAGTTATTAATATAACAAAAAACGTTAGCACAAAACAAAAAATATTCATACGAACATAGGCCTTCTCCCGCCAAATACTGGTCAAGACATACATGATATTAATACCGATTGCTCCCCCTAAGCCGTTAGCCAGTAAATCAGTTATGTCTGCAACCCCAAGTAAAAGAAGATATTGCAGAACCTCAAAGCAGAGACTCACTAACATAATCAAACATAGATTAGCCACCCACGATGCCTTGCGAAATAGCATTTCCATATAGATACCAAAGGGAATAAAACTTACAATATTAAATAGAATTTCTGGAAAATCTAACACTCCATCATAGACTGCTGTTCCTGCAAACGGAATTAAGTTTATACTAGCATAACCATAGCGTCCATAAACGATGCTCAAGTCCATCTTAAAGACAATCATCCAAGCAAGTAAAAGGAGATAGGCAAAAAATAAAAACACACTCATTTTCTTTGTCTGCATAGAAATTCTCCTCTCAACTAGCATATTTTATCATTATATCATAAATGCTGTTCTATAAAATGTCACTTCTGTGACAAAGCTCGTTCCATATTACAAGTACTTTACAACCTACTAAAACAGAAAAGGAAGACACTACCAAGCTTCCCCTTATTTCCAAAAAAATCTTATTAAAATGTCTGATTGCTATACTGAAAAGCCTTATATTGATGGATTTGTAGCATCAAACGTTCAAAGTTTGCTTCCTTACATGCTCGCATGATTAAGAAGCAATCAATAAATTTCCACAAGTAAACACCAATAAAAAATAAAAAACCTATCAAAATAAATAGCGTTACAAACGAAATGATAAATGCAATTAATTTTGCAAACCCCAGCCCCTTATTTCCAGCATAAAACCGATCCACTCCAAATTCACCGAAAAAAATAGCTAAAATAAGAGCAACTAGAGGCTGACGCAATTCAACCATCATGAGAGCATTTAAGGCTCCTTCGTCCAAATCTTCCAACTCCTGTTGAAGAATCAGTAACTTATCTGAAGGCAAATAACTACTTTTACTAAAAACATACTGCTGAAGATTATTCATATACTTTCTCACCTCATAAAAATTATAGCAGTTTCTTTCGTCTCAAGCAAGTATTGAAAGGACAACCATTCCAGAATATATTTGCATGTTTTTTTCTGTTTCGCTATAATAAAACTAGATTACGAGGAGGTTCTTATGAGAATTATAATTCATTATCCAAAACCTATCAAACAACTATCCTCCCAAAAACTTCCACTTCTGGTAGATGGAAAAATTGCTGGGACAGTTACACAAGGTAAAATTCTAAGCTTACCAATTACACAACCATCTGTTACACTAAGCGTTCGAGGGGATAAAAAGTCAGCCATTCAAGTTGAAGAAGGCGATAGGGTTCAAATAGTAGAGAATAGCAAGTACTTCATTCTCTACTATTTCAGCCTGGCTATCGTACCAATCGCCTTACTGTTTAACTTACCAACTCTTGTCAAAACCATCCTCCTCGTACTAGCACTTGCCATTACTTTGTTAGGACAACTAATCTTTCCAAAATACATTATCCTTAGAGAAAAAAGCTCAGACCACTAAATCTGAGCTTTTATTTTTTCTTTATGAGTATTAGATTGCTTTTTCATCCAGGCCCATTCTGCGTTGTACAAATTTGACAATTTCAACAACGACAACCATGAGACCAGAACCGATTACCGCAACCAACCACTGAGTCGCAGACAAGTGTGCTACGCGGAAGAATTGGTTAAATCCTGGGATGACAATTGTTGCCATCAAGAGCAAGAAGGCAGCAACGATAGACCAGTTGAAGAGCTTGTTCTTGAATGGCCCAACGGTAAAGATGGATTGGTAAACAGACTTCACGTTGAAGGCATGTACCAATTGGATCAGACCAAGTGTCAAGTAAGCCATAGTGAGGGCATCCGCGTGAATTTCTTCATAGGTTGCATGCTCTGGGAATTGCAAAGCAAACCAGTAGACACCCAAGACAAGAATCGTTTGCAAGATACCTTGGTAGATGATAGAGCTCAAGACACCACCTGAGAAGAAGCTTGAGTTACGGCCACGAGGTTTGTGGGTCATAACACCTGGCTCAGCAGGCTCAACACCGAGAGCAATGGCTGGAAGAGTATCTGTTACCAAATTAATCCAAAGAAGGTGAACTGGTTCCAAAACGTCCCAACCAAAGAGGGTTGCAAGGAAGATACAGAGAACTTCTGCCGTGTTGGCTGACAAGAGGTACTGGATAGTCTTTTGAATGTTTGAGAAGACCTTACGTCCTTCTTCAACCGCAACGATGATGGTCGCGAAGTTGTCATCAGCTAGGACCATGTCAGAAGCACCTTTCGAAACCTCTGTACCAGTGATACCCATACCAATACCGATATCCGCTGTCTTCAGAGATGGCGCATCATTAACACCGTCACCAGTCATGGCAACAACCTTACCGTCATTTTGCCATGCTTTTACGATACGAACCTTGTGCTCTGGAGACACACGCGCATAAACTGAATATTGCTTGAAGACTTTTTGGAATTCTTCGTCTGTCAATTCGTTGAGCTCAGCACCTGTAAATACGTGATCCTCTGTATCGTTTTCATCGATGATACCAAGACGCTTGGCAATAGCCTCAGCTGTATCTTGGTGGTCACCGGTAATCATGATTGGACGGATACCCGCTTCTTTCGCGACACGAACCGCCTCAGCAGCCTCTGGACGCTCAGGGTCAATCATACCAACCAAACCTGAGAAGACAAGGTCATTTTCCACAATTTCAGATTCCAATTCTGGGATAGCATCCACATACTTGTAAGCCATCATGAGGACACGAAGAGCTTGCTTAGCAAGTGATTTGTTGGTTGCAAGAATAGCATCCTTGTCCGCATCTGTTATCGGACGGATAGTTCCGTTTTCTTCGATCTGAGTCACACGTTTGAGCAACTGATCTGGTGCACCTTTTACCGCTACAAAGAAATTGCCTACAGCTTGTTGGTGAATGGTAGACATCAATTTACGTGTTGAGTCAAATGGCAATTCAGCCACACGAGGCTCAGAAACCAAGACTTCACGAACATCGAAAGATTTGTCCAAACCAAATTGAACAAGAGCAGTTTCAGTTGGGTCACCAATCAATTTACCAGTTGGGTCAACCTTTGTATCGTTGGCGAAGTTCATAACACGAAGAGTCGTGTTTGATGCATCGATTGCTTCGCTTGCATCCACCAATTGACCATTTGTGTAGACTTTTTCAACGGTCATTTGGTTCATGGTCAAGGTACCAGTCTTATCTGATGCGATGATTTCTGTTGAACCAAGTGTTTCAACCGCTGGCAACTTACGGATAATAGAATTCCGTTTAGCCAATACTTGGGTGCCAAGCGAGAGGACAACAGTAACAATAGCTGGCAAACCTTCTGGAATCGCCGCAACCGCAAGGGCAACGGATGTCATAAGGGCTGGCAAGATACCTTCACCACGGACAAATACAGATACCAACATGGTGATAACTGCAATAATCAAAACGGCGTAGGTCAAGACCTTAGACAATTGGTGCAAGTTTTGCTTAAGTGGTGTGTCTGTTTCATCAGCATTTGCCAACATGCCCGCAATGTGACCAACCTCAGTAAACATACCTGTGTTGGTTACCACACCAAGACCGCGACCGTAGGTCACGTTTGAGTTTTGGTAGGCCATGTTGACTCGGTCACCGATTGGTGCATCTTCTGCCAATTCAGCACTCAAGTCCTTATCAACAGGAACAGATTCACCAGTAAGAGCAGCTTCTTCGATTTTGAGGGAGTTAGCCTCCAAGAGACGCATATCGGCTGGAACGACATCACCTGCTTCGAGCAAGACGATATCACCTGGAACCAATTCTTTTGAATCCACCTCAGTGACATGGTTGTCGCGAAGGACACGCGCCACTGGGCTAGACATGTTTTTCAGCGCTTCAATGGCTGCCTCAGCTTGACCTTCTTGGTAAACACCGAAGGCTGCGTTGAGGATAACTACGGCCAAGATGATGATGGCATCTGTCAATCCGTGTGAACCTTCAGTGATAACTGTAAGAATGGCTGCACCGATCAAGATGATAATCATCAAGTCCTTGAACTGGTCTAGGAATTTAGCCAGAAGGGTACGTTTTTCACCCTCATCCAATTCGTTACGACCATATTCTCCCAGACGCTTACCAGCTTCTTCGCTAGTCAAACCGTCCAAGGATGAACCTAAGCTAGACAATACTTGCTCTTCGCTTTGCGTATAAAACAAATCGCGTTTTTGTTCTTTTGACACTGTTTTTCTCCTTTTCGATCCCCGTTTTACTTAAAGAAATAAAAAAGAGACCTGTTGTATTAAAACAAGTCTCGCTATTTAAGATAGTGCCGGAAACGATTTTCGGATTGACGACACTATCACGGACAAGTCCGTTAGCTACTCCCTCGATTTGTCATCTATTATACCAAAATTTTTTGCCAGGTCAAATAGATTTACACTTGAAAACGTTTTATTTCCAAGAAATTTCCATTTGATAGGAAGCAAACCGCTGTTGATTTTCCAATCCCATTAAATCATATTGCAGACGCAAGTGTTGTTCCGAGCGATTCAGCTGATAATTTTTAGTATTGGTTACAAAATGCTGAATCCCCATCGGTGTGGGAATGGTCACAATAGCCTCTTTGTTAGAAATAAATCGCATGATAGACTTGGGAGTTGAAAAACGTGTCATGACAAGTTCCTCGTCATCACATTTGATAACAACTTTTTCTGCCTCATCATTTACGAAAATGAGATAAAGATGCCCATCTTTTTCCTTAACCTCTACTTGAAATCGCTGATCAATGATTTCAACTTGTCCATCTAAATCAATTTTATTTTGTAATCGAATATACATGTGTTCCTCCTACTCTTTATTTATTCTTGGAACAAAGGACGAGCGTAATAATGTAAATCCAGTATAGGCCGCAATGAAAACTACCAAAATTTTCAAATGGTTTATATCTAAATTTGACAGGAAAAAGGCTGCTGTCAGAACACCTAATACCCCACCGACTATAATCCCAGGTACACCAGGCCAGTTGACTCTACCAGATTGGATAAACTGCTTGGCACCGGCTGTCATAATCATAGCAGCATTAAGCATCATAACCGGAAGCGCAACAGCGGGACTGATTCCCATCAATGAGAAGAAGATTAATTCCGGTGCATAGTTCCCAAGTCCCATACTCATCAACATCCCTACCATGAAGTCAAAGATCATCCCCAGTGCTAATTTCCACCCAGTTAAGCCTCTCACTTCGTTTGTAAGGTCCGCACCAGGATTGGTTACCATACGATAGACCATAAAACCTGCCGCAAGCACAAGTAAAATCCCCAAAATCCGCTGTACCTTCTGAGTATTCCAATTCTGAGTAACCTTTGCCCCAACAAATGCCCCAGTAAAAGCTGCCACTGCCATTGCGATAAGCGTCACAATGTCAACCTCGACAATTGTTATAAAAAGTAAGGCTTCTACTAAGACTGGGATGATATGAGCTGTTGTCATCGTGGCTGGAATTCTTCGGTCATCCTCCACCAACTTTGTTAGCTTAAACATGGTTGTGGTCGTCGCAAAGGTACCAATCCCCAAGGTGTCTAGCAGATCTGTGATATACCCAATGCCAAAACCTGTCCAAAATTTTTCAGTTAGAGAAATCTTATGTTTTTTTGCATAATATAAAATAGTATAGACCATCCAAATAATCAAACCGATAATAAGTATTTGTATGCCCCTTAATATAAATAGATGATTCATTTCTCCATTATACTGAAAAAAGAAGACTTGGTACATAACAATATCCTTGTGTTTTAGAAAAATAAGGAAAATATTAGCTTTTTTTGCTATAATGAAAGTATGATTGAAAAAGTATTTCGTGACCCCGTCCACAACTATGTTCACGTCGAGCAAGAACTTATTTACCATCTGATTAATACAAAAGAATTTCAACGACTACGACGCATCAAGCAGTTAGGAACAACTTCCTATACCTTCCATGGTGGTGAGCATAGTCGCTTTTCTCATTGTCTCGGTGCCTATGAAATTGCCAGAAGAATCACTCAAAAATTTGAAGATAAATACGCAGATACTTGGGATTCAAATGAATCACTTTTGACCATGGTCGCGGCTCTATTACATGACGTCGGTCATGGTGCTTATTCTCATACCTTTGAGCGCCTATTTGATACCGACCATGAGGAAATGACGTGCGCTATCATAACTAGCCCTGAAACTGAAATCAATGCTTTACTGAAGCTAGTATCCCCTGATTTTCCAGAGAGAGTAGCCAGTGTGATTAACCATACTTATCCAAATAAACAGGTCGTTCAATTGATTTCTAGTCAAATTGACGTTGACCGCATGGATTATCTGCTACGAGATTCATATTTTACAGGTGCCAGCTACGGTGAATTTGACCTGACTAGAATATTGCGTGTCATTCGTCCTACAGAAAATGGCATTGCCTTTAAAGAATCTGGTATGCATGCGGTTGAGGATTACGTACTCAGTCGTTACCAAATGTATATGCAAGTCTATTTCCATCCAGCTAGTCGCTCAATGGAGGTTTTGTTACAAAACTTACTCAATCGGGCAAAACTTCTGTATACTAGCGAGCAAGACTTCTTTGCGCGCACTTCCCCTCGCCTCTTGCCATTCTTTGAACATCGTATTCATCTAACAGACTATCTCGCACTAGATGATGGCGTGATGAACACCTATTTTCAGTCTTGGATAGATGGCCCTGACCATATTTTATCTGATTTAGCACAACGTTATATCAATCGAAAGGTATTTAAATCTATTACATTTAAGAGCAATCAAGAAAATCAGTTGGATATTCTACGAAGTATTGTCGCTGAAGTAGGTTTTGATCCAGAATACTATACCGCAATCCATCATAATTTTGATTTGCCTTATGATATTTACAGACCAAATGCCGAAAAGAAACGAACACAAATTGAAATCTATCGTAAAGACGAAAGTTTGGTAGAGCTCTCTACTCTATCACCAATTGTCCACTCCCTATCTGGAACTATCCATGGCGACAGCCGATTTTATTTCCCGAAAGAAATGTTAGTGGACACAGGTATATTTGCCGAACAAAACGCTACTTTCCTTAGCTATATACATAATGATCATTTTAACATAGGAGACCTTTCTTCATGAGTATTAAACTTGTTGCTATCGATATTGATGGTACCCTTTTAAATAGCCAACACCAAATTACAACCGAAGTGCATGCAGCCATTCAAGAGGCCAAAAAAGCGGGTGTAAAAATTGTTATTGCTACTGGCCGCCCTATTTCTGGAGTTCGTGCCATCTTGGAAGAGCTTAACTTAACAAACGCTGGTGACTATGTCATTACCTTTAATGGGGGACTGGTACAGGATGCCGCGACTGGTGAAGATATTGTAAAAGATACACTGAGCTATGATGACTATTTAGATATTGAATTGGTTGCTCGTAAATTAAACCTTCCCATGCATGCAAGTACGAAAGAAGGAATCTATACGGCCAACCGCAATATCGGAAAATACACTATCTACGAATCAACACTTGTAAGTGCTCCTATTTTCTACCGCACTCCTGAAGAAATGGTTGATAAAGAGATTATCAAGACAATGATGGTAGATGAACCAGAAATTCTCGATGCTGCTATTCCGCTTCTACCGACCAGCTTGACTGAGAAGTACAACGTCGCAAAATCAGCACCATTTTACTTAGAAATCACACCAAAAACGGTCAATAAAGGCCAAGCAATCATACATTTAGCAGAGAAACTTGGTCTAACAATGGATCAAACGATGGCTATTGGTGATCAAGAAAATGATCGTCCAATGTTGGAGGTTGTTGGAAATCCAGTAGTCATGGAAAATGGTAATCCTGAACTGAAGAAAATCGCCAAGTATATCACCAAGTCAAACGATGAAGACGGTGTCGCATATGCATTAAGAGAATGGGTTCTAAAATAGTCTCGATTCCTAACACCCTATCTTGTTAAAATAAGAATTTAAAAGGACTTAGATTTTGAAATCTAAAGTCCTTTTTCATATTTTAGAAGTTCAACAAAGCCAAGAAGCTTTCTGCTTCGAGTGATGCACCACCTACAAGGGCACCGTCAACATCTGGACAAGCCATGTACTCAGCAACATTTTCAGGTTTTACTGAACCGCCGTATTGAACACGTACTTTGTCAGCAACTTCTTGACCATAGTCAGCTGCAACAACATCGCGAACTGCTTTACACATTGTTTGCGCATCATCTTGAGTAGCTGATTTACCAGTACCGATTGCCCAGATTGGTTCGTAAGCAATTACCAATGAAGCGACTTGCTCAGCTGACAAACCTTTCAAAGCTGCAGAAACTTGAGCTCCTACGAATTCAACTGCTTTACCAGCTTCGTAAGTTTCAAGAGATTCACCACAACAGATGATTGGAGTCAATCCATTACGGAAAATTGCATGGGCTTTCTTGTTAATATCTTCGTCTGTTTCATGGAAGTAATCACGACGTTCAGAGTGACCGATAACAACATAGTTAACGCCCATTTCAGCCAATACTTTTGGAGAAGTTTCACCAGTGAAGGCACCTGCATCTTCAAAGTAGCAGTTTTGAGCAGCAACTTTCAATTCAGAATCTTTAGCGAACCACAAGAGAGCGTTCAAATCCACAGCAGGAGCTGCGATAGCTGCTTCAATTTTATCGCCTGCAGGCAATTTTCCTGCAATCGCCTCAACGAAAGCTTGTGCTTCTTGAGGGTTTTTATTCATTTTCCAGTTACCGGCAATGATTGGTTTACGTGACATTTCACATACCTCTTCTTTTTTATTTTACAAGGTCCATTATAGCATAAACTCAGCGAAGATTAAAGAATTTCTGTGTATTTTATGAATACTTACAGAAAAACTCTCTACCACCTGGTAGAGAGTTACAATTTTTGTTGTCTGACAAATAATTGTTATATCTGGGAACTCAATCGAATTAAGCTTCGATTTCTGTAACCATACCTGAACCAACAGTACGTCCACCTTCACGGATAGAGAAAGTAGTACCTTGTTCAACGGCGATTGGGTGGATCAATTCAACGTCAATAGTAACGTTATCACCAGGCATTACCATTTCAGTACCTTCTGGCAATTTGATTGAACCAGTTACGTCAGTTGTACGGAAGTAGAACTGTGGACGGTAGTTGTCGAAGAATGGAGTGTGACGTCCACCTTCTTCTTTAGTAAGGATGTAAACTTCACCTTTAAATTTAGTGTGTGGGTTGATTGAACCTGGTTTAGAGATAACTTGACCACGTTCGATTTCATCACGTTGTACACCACGAAGAAGCACACCAACGTTATCGCCGGCAAGACCTTCGTCAAGTTGTTTACGGAACATTTCAACACCAGTAACAACTGCTTTAGATTTTTCTTCTTGAAGACCAACGATTTCGATTTCGTCGTTAACACGAACTGTACCACGGTCGATACGTCCTGATGCTACAGTACCACGACCAGTGATTGAGAATACGTCTTCGACTGGAAGCAACAATGGTTTATCAGTGTCGCGTTCTGGTTCTGGAATGTACTCATCAACAGTGTTCATCAATTCCATAACGATGTCTTCGTACTTAGTGTCACCTTCAAGGGCTTTAAGAGCTGAACCTTGGATAACTGGAAGATCATCACCTGGGAAATCGTATTCTGAAAGAAGGTCACGGATTTCCATTTCAACCAATTCAAGCAATTCTTCATCGTCAACCAAGTCAACTTTGTTCATGAAGACGATAAGGTGTTTAACACCAACCTGACGTGAAAGAAGGATGTGCTCACGAGTTTGTGGCATAGGACCGTCAGTTGATGCAACTACAAGGATCGCACCGTCCATTTGGGCAGCACCAGTGATCATGTTTTTAACGTAGTCCGCGTGTCCTGGAGCGTCGATGTGAGCATAGTGACGTTTTTCAGTTTCGTACTCAACGTGTGCAGTGTTGATTGTGATACCGCGTTCACGTTCTTCTGGAGCAGCATCGATAGACGCATAGTCTTTAGGTTGGTTAACTGCTGAAGGCAAGCGACGTGCCAATACAGTTGTGATAGCTGCAGTCAAAGTAGTTTTACCGTGGTCAACGTGTCCAATTGTACCAATGTTAACGTGGGGTTTACTACGATCGTATTTTTCTTTTGCCATTTTGGTAAAAGCCTCCAATAAAATATATTTTATAGATAGACAGTAGGCAATACGGTCTAACTTTACCTTACTATTCTATCAAATTGTAGCAGAATTGCAAGCATTTTCTATCGTTTTTTAATTTATACCTCTTCTACAAGGGCTACTCCCCCCGCTTGTAACACTTTTTTTAGTCCAGTTCCCTCTATACCATTAGCTAAAATGACTTGCTGATCTTCTGACAGGGGCACTAACTTTTCTCCTTGATTGAAATAGAGCGTGAGTGACTGATTGCCATCCTTATAAGTCATGAGAAGTAACTGATCTTCCGTAGACTGAAGTGAGAATGTTCCCGTCAAAATAAGATGTTGATAAGACTTCCGTAGGTGAATCAATTCTTTCACAAATGCTTGTAACTCTTTGTCCTGCTGTTCTTCTTTCCAAGGCATAACCCTACGACAATCTGGATCTTCTCCACCGATCATTCCAACTTCTGTTCCATAGTAGATGCAAGGACTTCCTACTTGGAAGAACAGAGCAACCAAGGCTGATTTTACTGCATCCGTATTTCCATTGGCTGTCGTCAAAATGCGTTCTGTATCATGTGAATCCAAAAGATTAAATAACACCTCTCTTGACTGTTGACGATAGGTGAACCGCTGACTATTTAAGGAAGTGATAAAGTCATCGCATGTTTGTTCTCCCTTGAGGAAGAATGTTTTTATTGCGTTGGCAAGCGGATAATTCATTACAGAATGGTGCTCGTCTCCAACCAGCCATGATTGAGCACTATGCCAAATTTCGCCTAGGATAAACAAATCTGGTTTGACAGACAGAACTGTCTTACGGAATTCTTTCCAAAATTGATGATCAATCTCATTAGCTACATCCAAGCGCCATGCATCGATGTCACATTCCTCAATCCAATATCGGGCAACACCCAAAAGATAATTCCTCACTTCGGGGTTTGATGTATTTAGCTTGGGCATTTTTCCTTGAAAGGCAAAGGTCTCATAATGCAGATTTTCTTTACCATCATGAACTTCAACCAATGGAAACCGTTCAATGTGAAACCAATCTCGATAAACTGATTGCTCTCCATTTTTAAGAACATCCTGCCACTGCTTAGATTGATAACCAATATGATTAAACACAGCATCTAACATGACCTTAATGCCACGCTTATGAGCTTCCTTAATCAGCTCCTTCAAGTCGTCTGTAGTACCAAATTGAGGATCAATTTGATAGTAGTCACTCGTATCGTACTTATGATTGCTAGGCGCTTTAAATATAGGACAAAGATACAAACCTGTGATGCCCAAGTCTTGTAGATAGTCTAAATGTTCAGTAATTCCTGTTAAATCACCACCAAAAAAATCACTTGTAGTTGGAGCCAAGTCTGGATTCCAATCTCTATACTCCTGTTTATCAGTATTTTTCTTTCCTCTAGCGAACCGTTCAGGAAAAATTTGATACCAAATTGTTTCCGAAACCCAACTTGGTACTTGACATCGATCAGCTTCATGCAAGTAAGGCAACTTGAAACCGTTCATAAATTGACTAATGTTATTACTTGTAGCATCCAGTGGACCAACATCTCCAAATAGAATCTGATGGCCATCATACCCCGTCAATTCAAACAAGTACTGCAATCTGGCAAAGTCAGCTCCGACTTCCACCTGCCAATAATCAAATAGATGATCACTAGCTATAATTTCCATTTCTGTTTGGTACTGATAACCCTGTTGGTAAAAAATAAAGGGGTCTCCATGGTGTACACGTATTGATTGTACATTATTCCTTTTGGTTCTAAAACGAATATGAACCACATTTTTCTTATATAAGTATGCATACTCTGAATCAGGACGATGATAAAGAGCTGTCAATTCTATCATAATTGCTACCTCCTAGCCTACCCATTTTAACATTCTTCTAACATCTATGCAAACGTTTTCTTTGCCCGGTGGTAACTATCACATCAAAAAAATTCCCACGAAATGAAAAAAGGCATCCGTACAATTTCCTTACGGACACCGATTCTATATCTTTTTGGAGGGTACGCAATTTCATACTTGAAGAGGCTGGGCAAAAAGCCCAGCACCACTTATCAGAGTTCGTGTCAACATCTCAGCGCAGTGGTTGATTGGCAGATTTGTTCGTGTTTTACACTCCAAATCTGACCTAATCAACTGTGCGGGGGTGGGAAGACGAACTCTTTTTTAACTAGTCGAGTTCTTTCCCACTCCCGATACATTCAAATTCCTATCAATTAATACTCAATAGTCAAGTTGATAATAGGGTTGCATGGGAATAGAAGCCCCAATACTCGAAGCATATACCCACTCTTTCCCTTCCAATTGTCCGAAATCTTCTGCTTTACCTGTAAGGATAATTCCAGCAAATTCAAGTTTATTGATATCTTCTTGCTTAGTAAAATCAGTTTCTCCGAATTTATCTACATAGCTCTCTAAGATTCCTCTTGCTGAAGGAGACAGGCTATAGTCACCATTATATTCCAGCAAAGTTTGCATAGCATCAATTGGACTTTTATATGGAAATTGCATATCTGAATATTCCTCTTGCGTTACTGCAACTACATCATCAGAGTCCATTCCAAATACGCTGACCAAAGGTAGGTCTTCCACTCTTGTTTGACTGCTATTTGTTCCTATCCAATACCAATTTTTTTTGAGATTGCTAGGAATCATATCTTTTATTTCCCTAAAAGTGTATTTCCTATCAAATGTAATAGCTATCTCGACCAATTGGCCCTGCATGTCTTTAACAAATGTTAATTCATTTCCTGCACGATTGTCAAGGCTTTCGGTATTATAGAAAACTGGAATTTTGGAATTACTATCTTGATGATACTGATAGTCACCAGATGTTAGCGGAAAGTATTGTCCAAAATTTGAAAAGATTCCATAAATACTATACTCTACCTCCAAATGCCCAAATGCAATTGGGACACCTGCAAGATTTTTCAATAATGAATAATCAATGTAGCCTGAGACAATACCTGTCTGGTTCACGAAGGTCATGTTTGGTTCTACATTGGGATAAGCCACTTGAAAAGTTGCATCAAATAATTCCTCTGCTTGCTTACTACGATAATCAGAAAAAATTCGTAATGCAAAAATTCCACTTACCAATAAAGTAAATACTAAGCAACTAGCGAGGAGAACTGTTTTCCACAGTTGTTTTCGTTTATTTTTCTTCGTTGCTATTTCAAAAGATATCATCTTCATACCCTCTCTCTTTTAATAATTTCGCCACTTGTTTTCTAGCTCTAAACAGATGAATTTTTACCCAACTCTGACTGTAACCTAAAATATGCCCAATCTCCTTGACACTCATATTTTGAAAATAGTAAAGGTCAATCACAACCTTGTCTTGACTAGGCAACTCATTCACTGCTTGATAGAGCTCCTCATAGTTTTCTTGATCATATAGAACAAGCATCTCTTGTCTGAAAAAATCTCTCTGAAGAATTTCATGATAGCGTTTGTCACGTCTGTACTTGTCAATATATGCACGGACTGCTGAACGATACAGCCAAGCTCGCATCTTTTCAAAAGGAAGGACAATATCTGATTCTAGAATTTTTACAAGCACATCTTGGGCAATATCCTGGCTGTCCGCACGTGTTGCCCCTGATTTTTGCAGATAAAAGGAAATCTCCTCTGCAATGGCAACAACTTCTTTTTCATATTCATCTAGTTTGATGATCATCTCCTCCTTTCACTTATATAACGAATATCATCCGAAATGGTTACACACTTCCATATTTTATTATACATTTTTAGATCAGTAAAAAACAACCTCCGAAGAAGTTGTTTTTCAATCAGTTAATATTAACCTGAATTACGAAGTCCTGTTGCGACACCGTTAATCGTAATATGGATGAGACTCTCTTGCTCCTTACTAAGTTCTCCACGACGGAGACGGTGAATCAATTCAATCTGAATATAATTCAACACATTGAAGTATGGCATACGATAGTCAAGACTGGCTTTAAGGAAAGGCAACTCTGCCAATAGTTCCTCATTTTGTTCAATAGATAGAATCATATTCTTGGTCAATTGCCATTCATCTAAAATAGTGTGGAAAATACTTCGCACTTCATCGCTTTCACACATTTTGGCATATTCAAAAGCAATATTCATATTAGATTTTGACAGTACCATATCAACATTCGATAAGAGCGAACGGAAGAAAGGCCATGTTTCATACATTTTTTGTAATTTTGCCAAATTATTTGGGTCTTTATCCACAAAGCGTTTGAAACTAGAACCAACACCATACCATCCTGGCAACATTACACGGTTTTGAGACCATGAGAATACCCAAGGAATCGCACGGAGACCACCTATTTCAGTAATTGTCTTACGCGCCGCTGGACGAGAACCAATATTTAAACTAGAGACTTCTCGAATCGGACTGGCCGCAAAGAAATAATCATAAAAATGCGGATTATTGAAAACAAGGTCACGATAGATTGTGTAACTTTCAGAAATAATTTCATCCATTGTTTCACGATAGTTACCAATCTCATTTGGATCAGTAATCATTTGTGTTACCATACGATCCAAGGTTGCTGATACCAACATTTCTAGGTTATAGTAAGCTGCATCCTTATTTCCGTACTTATTACCAATGACTTCCCCTTGTTCAGTCACACGAATCCGGTCTTTAATGGAACCGAATGGTTGAGAAGTAATCGCATCATATGATGGACCACCACCACGTCCAACTGTACCACCACGTCCATGGAAGAACGTAATCTTGATTCCATTTTCTTGACCAATTTTCGTCAGTTCATTTTGAGCCCTGTATAAGGTCCAACCAGAAGAAAGGTAACCTCCATCCTTATTTGAATCAGAATAACCCAACATAATTTCTTGATAGTGTTTATTGCCTGCAATCCAGCGTTTCGCCAAGTCCAATTGCAAGTACTGACGCATGGTATCTGACGCATTGTCTAAGTCTTCAATTGTTTCAAAAAGTGGAACAATCTGAACACGCGCCTTGTCTGAATCAACCAACCCAACTTCTTTCAATAAGACAGCTAATTCCAATAAATCAGACACGCTTTCTGAGTGTGAAATAATATGTTGTTTGATAACTTCTTCACCCAGCTTATCCTTTAACTCCCTAGCTGTAGAGAAAATAGCCAATTCTTTCTCTAATTGCTCGGATTTTGGAACATAGGTTGCCGAGAGAATACGTGGATCTGTTTCTAGTTGTTTTAATAGAACATGACATTTTGCCTCTTCAGATAAACTAGAATAATCTTCAACGATGCGAGCAGATGCAAGTAATTCAGCAACACAAGCTTCATGGATAGAAGAATCTTGGCGCATATCAATGGTAGCTAAATAGAATCCAAACGCCTCTATCGCCTCCAATAACTCAGCCAAGTCACCTTTTATTAATGCAGCAGACTTGTTGTCAATTAATGATTGTTTAATCGCTAGAACATCTGCTTTAAACTCTCCAACATTTGCGTAGCGCACATCTGAAGCCTTATTGTAAACTAAGTAATCTTTTGTATTTGCCAGTTTCATCTGAATGTAGTGGAAGGCCCGACGATAAGGTTCATTTTCCCGATAGACCGAAACATCCTCAGACAAATCAGCAAGATATTGCACAGCAGGACTAACCTTAGTGATGGTTGTAGAAAGTGAAAAATTACGATACAACTTTTCCAATTGCTGGTCATAGTAATTCATGATCACTTCGCACTGTGTTAAGGCTGATAGTCTCAAGGTTTCAGCCGTAACAAATGGATTTCCATCACGGTCACCACCAATCCACATTCCCATTGTAATGGGGCGAGGATTCATCAATTGAATTCCTTTTTCAGCGGCCAGACGTTTATATTCTCGTTGTAGTTTTGTAACTGCTTTGATGAATGAGGAATTGTAATACTCCATGACATTGGTAATTTCATTGGTTACCTTTAGTTTTTTCTCACGCGTCATTTCTGTCTGCATGATAATTTCAACATAGCATCGCAATTCATCTTCCCATTTTGTACGATTCAATAGTCCCATCTTAACATCGCGGTAGCGACGCAAGAGTTCATGAATGTGTTTAGTTAAATCTAACATAGACTGGCGTTGAACTTGTGTCGGATGGGCAGTTAATACAGGAACAACATTTAGTTTTTCTAAAATCTCCGCAGCATCTTCATGTTGAGATACCATATCAATGGTAGTCGAAATTTTTCCTAGGTAATCTTGTCCAAGATTGTTTTGGTGATTGATTTCAAAAGCTAAATCGACATCTTCTGAAATATTGATTAATAATGGTAGAACAGCAAAATACCTTGAAATATCTGTCAACTCATCATTTGTCAATTGTCCAATAATTTGAATCAACTTAGAGTAATCATCTTTGACAGATAATTCTTCTAGCTGGCAAATAGCTGCAAATGTATCCTCAGACATCATTTCACGAGCCACATCTTGTAAGATAGTCGTCAAAATCGTCACTTCTTCACGGATAGCTTCTTTATTGTTATAATTTTCTAGCTTTTGGATAGACATCTTTTCACCTCATATTTTTCATAAATTAGACTAAGGTTCTTTCAACTTCTTCTTCAATCAAACGACGTTTTTCTGTCGCATCAATATTTAAAACGAACCCAATTCCGATGGAAATAATCAAGAGACTAGAACCACCCTGCGACAAGAATGGGAAAGTTACACCAGTAGCGGGAATCAATCCAGAAATTCCTCCTATGTTGATAAATGTCTGAATTAAAAGCATCCCTGCTATACCAAGCGCCATCATCGAATTAAATGGACTTCGTGCACGAACACCAACAACAATGATTCTGACAATCAAAAAGAATAGTATAGCCAAAATGAGACTTGCTCCTACAAAACCAAGTTCTTCTATGACAATAGAAAACGCAAAGTCGGTATGGGCCTCAGGTAAGTAGCCTTTTTTTTCAATCGAATTTCCCAAGCCAAGACCAAGCCAACCACCATTACTCATTGCATAATAGGAATGTGTTAGTTGTAAGCCTGAATTGGTCGCATTCCCAAATGGATCAAAATAAGCTACAAAACGACGGGCAATATAACCAAATAGTGGGATTTTTTCAACTGTTTCGACACCTAGAATCTTTATAGTTCCAAGGACAATTGCTGAAACAGCAACAATTCCTATTAAAGCAGTAGAAAACCATCTATATGCGATACCACTCACACTAATCATGACTATAATTATCAAGGTAATTATGGTCGCATTCCCCAAATCTGGCAAAGTAGCAACCAATCCGAGAAGAAGAAGGCTAATAACACGCCAATCTGTAAACTCTCTCGGAATCCAGCTTCCTGTAATGAGTGACTGATAATCATATGTTCGAATATCCGCTTGCTTCTTTGAAAATTCATGCGCTAAATACCAAATAATGATTAATTTCAAATATTCAGCAGGTTGTAAGGTTCCTACAAATGGTAATGGAATCCAGCCATGAGCCCCATTTACAGGTGTAAACAATCGTGAGATAGCAAGAAGGACTATTTCAATAAAGATAACGGAATAAATGACAGCTTTCTTCCGTAAAAAACTAAGTTTCATACGATAAATCGTATAAATCGCAATAAGGCTCACTACCCAAAAGGCAGCTTGGTTAATCACAATTCTAAATGGATTTCCTCCATTAATAATCTGTGTGGCACTAGTTGTTGAATAGACCATAACCAACCCTATTATCGATAAAATAAAGTAGGGAATGAGTATGGAATAATTCAGCAAGTGCCGCTTATCAATTTTCATTTATATTCCAACCTTTTCTGGAGTATGCTTATTATTATAGCATACTTTGTATAAAAATACTTATCACTTTCTATAAGATAAACAGTAAACATTCGGAACCAGACTATTGAATAATAAAATGGCCGAAGCCATTATGAATTATTCAAACGTTTCAAGATAAAACTCAATCTCATCTCCGTCAGACACCTGTAGGTCATTTGCACCTTTTTCAGCTAACTTTCCGTTGACCCGATACATCCAATAGGTATTGGTACTAGTATCTTGACTCATACCATTAATTTTGGTGATTAAACCATTGTCTTCTTCGATGTCATGGTGAGCTTTTAAAATATCCATCACACTATCACCTTCATTTGCCGTAACTTCTTGACGATTCACCTGATCATTATTTGTAATTTGTAATGTGATATCAATTGTAGACCCGGATGTCTGAGACGATGTATTTGCACAAGCCCCCAACAAAAAGGTCAAGAAAAGAGTGAGTAAAATACTAATTTTTTTCATTTGTAAAATCTCCTAAAAATTTGATAGATGACGGGATAAAATAATACGGTAGATATCATGTGTAAAGTATCGAATGTCAGTCCATTCATCCAAAAGATAAATGGGTGAATACCAAACTGTGCAGCTGTGAGAAAACTAATGATGAGCCCATAGATATAGACCAGAAAGCCAGCTAGGAGACCCTGAAGCCCTAATGGTATTCTTTCGTTTAGAATAAATGGACGTATCATAACCCACCAAATCATCTGAACGAGACCAAAACTTAGAACCTGCCATAGAACGATGACACCGAAACCAAACAATAAACCACTACCAATCATTGTAAGGGCCATCAAAATCCAACCTTCAAATAATGACAGATAAGAAAGACTCACTAAAAAAATCGCTGTTATGGGTTTAATATTAGGAAATGCTCCAAATACTATTCTCAAAACAATTGCTACCGCTGATAAAACGACCAATCGGGTTAATTTGTTTGTCGAGTACACCTCTTCCACCTATCTCATTTTGTTCTAAATACTAGCCTATCGTTTTCCCGTCTATAAGTCAAGGAAATCCCATGAATTCTACTATTCCTCAAACTTATTTTTTTGATTTTTTATCTGTTTTGAGGTAAAATTGATGAGATGAGAAAGAAATTAAATCCAATTGTTGTCATTGGTTTTTTCCTGTCATTTTTTACCATCATATTCATAACCGGTTTGTATGGTAACAAAAAGGCTACAAGCGAAGAAGCTAAGGTTGCACAATCAATCAGCAGCACAACCACTAATGAGACAAATCCTAGTTCAAGCTACTATATTACCAACGCTCTTGAGATGAAACCTATTATTGATGTCTCGGCTTGGCAGAGACCGTCTGAAATTGACTACGATACCCTTAGCAAAAATATTTCGGGAGCAATCGTTCGAATTCAAAGTGGCTCACACACTAAAAACGAAAATACAGCGACTGATAAAAATGGGTTAGATAAAGCATTTGATACCCATATTAAAGAATTCCAAGCAAGAAATATTCCTGTTGCTGTTTATGCCTATGTAACTGGGAATAGCATCAATAGTATGAAAGAAGAAGCTCGTAGTTTTTACGAAGCAGCCAATAAATACAATCCAACCTTTTATTGGTTAGATGTTGAGGAATATACTATGGATGATATGAATGGTGGTGTCGAGGCCTTCAGACAAGAATTAGAGTCTCTCGGTGCTAAAAACATTGGTATTTATGTCGGCACCTATTTTATGGAAGATCACAGTATCAATGTTGATAAATTTGATGCTGTATGGATTCCCACTTATGGCGATGATTCTGGTTACTACAATGCTGCACCAAATACAGACTTGGACTACGACCTTCACCAATATACATCCCGTGGTTTTGTAAATGGATTTGATCACCACTTAGATTTAAATCTCATCACTACATTAAAAGATCCTAATGAAGTTTATCAGAAACTATTTACAACACCAGAATAAAATGGTACAATTTCACTAATTACATATACACAAAGGAGTGCTTCGGCTGAGATCGCAACTGCGAAATCCTCGAACCTGATCTAGTTAACACTAGCGTAGGAATTGTGTGATTTATAGAACGATATTCTACTTCGCTATAAATACTCCTTTGTTCACTGTCTACAAAGGAGTCTTTTTATGTCCAAATCCAAATTATCTATTTTAGCTGAAGTTGCTATCTTTTCTGCCATTGCCCTCGTCTTTGACAAAATCCCGCTCTTTACAATGCCCCAAGGTGGATCTGTATCTTTAGTCATGCTTCCAATCTTACTGCTTGCTCTGCGCCACGGACTAGGGGTGGGGGTTCTTACTGGTGGTATTGTAGGAACTATTCAACTTTTCTACGGTGGCTACTTCCTAAACGTTTTTCAAGTTTTTCTTGACTACGCACTTTCTTACGCCGGAATTGGTTTAGCAGGTTTAGTGGCTCCCGCCCTATCCAAACAAAAAGACCTTAAAAATACCACTCTCATCATTACTCTGGCTAGTTTTCTAGGAGGAAGCATCCGATTGTTAGCCACCTTCTTATCAGGAATTATTTTCTACGCAGACTACACTCCAGATGGTATGCCTGTCTGGTTCTATTCCTTTACCTACAATGTCAGCTATATTCTTCCTTCAACAGCAATTGCTTGTATTTTATTGATTCTACTTTATAAAGCAAGACCAAATGTCTTTCGTGGTTAATAGATAATGCCTGTTAGATTCCTCTATCAGGCATTATTTTAAATGATTTTCACTAATTTTATGCTATAATGGGAACATTATTAGACAATTTGGAGGACACAATGACTTCTTGGATTTCAAGAATAATTAAAGGTATGATTATTGCCCTTGGCTTTATCTTACCAGGTGTTTCTGGAGGCGTACTAGCTGCGATTCTCGGGATTTACGAACGATTAATAGGCTTTTTAGCAAATATTCGAAAAGATTTCAAAGAAAACTTTCTCTACTTTGTTCCTGTAGGGATCGGTGGAATCTTGGGAATTGCCCTCTTCTCTTTCCCTGTTGAATACCTCTTACAACATTTCCAAGTACCTGTTTTATGGGCATTTGCAGGTGCAATTGTTGGTACGATTCCTAGCTTACTAAAAGAATCCACTCAGAAAAGCAAACGGGATCATATTGATTTGGCTTGGTTGATTGGTACCTTCATCATTTCTGGACTCTTACTCTACAACTTGAGTGATCTTGTCGGAACACTTCCAGCAACCTTCGCAAGTTTTGTATTGGCAGGCGCCTTGATTGCATTAGGCGTACTTGTTCCTGGACTCAGTCCTTCAAACTTGCTATTGATTTTAGGAATTTATACACCAATGCTCAACGGTTTCAAATCACTTGATCTATTTGGAACTTTCCTACCTATCGCAATTGGTGGAGTCCTTGCAATGGTTGCCTTCTCAAAAGCAATGGATCATGCCCTTAAAGTCTACCACTCACGAGTTTATCACTTTATAATTGGAATCGTCTCATCATCTACTCTCTTAATTTTGATTCCACAGGCTAGCAACAAAGAATCCATCTCCTATGATGGAGCTAACTTTGTTACATGGATTGCAGCCCTTGTTCTATTTGTCCTAGGAGTATGGTTGGGACTTTGGATGAGCAAATTAGAGGAAAAATATAAATAATGGCAAAAAAGGTCAAAATAAAGAAAACCTTGGTTGACCAAATTTTAGACAAGGCTAAGATCGATCATGATAGCCTTGTTTTAAATGCTCTTGAAGGTCAACTTCCACAAGGTATTGAAGAAAACGATATTTATAAAACCCTGGCACTGACTGGAGATAAAACAGGACCGGTTATTGGAATTGTCCCAATCACTGAGCACCTATCTGAAAAGAAACTGGCTAAAATTTCTGGCAATAAAAAAGTCAGTATGATCCCTCAAAAAGATTTGGAAAAAACAACAGGCTACATACATGGCGCCAACAACCCCGTGGGCATTCGTCAAAAACACAATTTTCCAATCTATATCGATCAATCCGCACTTGAAAAAGGCAAGATGATTGTTTCAGCTGGTGAAATTGGTCGGTCGATTCGAATTGACAGTCAGGTATTAGCTGATTTCGTGAAAGCTAATTTTGCAGATATTATTGAAGGGAAGAACGAGTGAAAATCTATTTTGTCCGTCACGGTAAAACCGAGTGGAATCTTGAGGGACGCTTTCAAGGCTACTCTGGAGATTCCAAACTCTTGGAGGAATCTTTCCTTGATTTAGAATCACTTGGGGAATATTTAGCTACCGTTCCTTTTGACAAGATTTACTCCAGCGATTTACAAAGAGCCCATATCACAGCCGAGCGAATTGCTGACCTGAACCATTACTGTAAATCAGTAGAAACAAAAGCAGGTTTTCGAGAATGGAATTTCGGTCGATTGGAAGGAACAAAAATTGGACTTTTCCGCGATATCTATCCCAAGCAGTACCATGCATTTAAACAGAATGTGGCCATCTTCCGAGCAGATATGTTCGAAGGGGAGACTGTTTCACAAGCTACTTCACGCTTCATCACTACTTTGAAAGAATCTATTCACGAGACAGATCAAACGATACTTGTCGTAAGCCACGGAGCTATTCTAACAGCTTCAATCCGAACCCTGTTAGGCTATCCACCAGCGCTCTTACGCCATCGAGGAGGTTTAGACAATGCATCTGTAACTATTTTAGAGACAGATGATTTTGAAAACTTTGCCGAACTGACTTGGAATGACACTAGTTATCAAGAAAAACAGTAGATTTTTCTGCTGTTTTTCCCATTCTACTCGTAATTTATGCTGATTTTTTACCTCTTCTATGATAAAATAGAAGGAACAGACTTTGGAGGAATGAATTTTTTATGTCAACTGAACATTTTGAAGAACTAAATGACCAACAGATTGTACGTCGTGAAAAAATGACGGCATTGGCTGAACAGGGTATTGACCCATTCGGTAAACGTTTTGATCGTTCTACTAACTCTGCTGAATTGAAAGCACAATATGAAGATAAAGAAAAAGAGGAGTTGGAAGAATTGGCTCAAACGGCAACCATTGCAGGTCGTATTATGACCAAACGCGGTAAGGGTAAAGCAGGTTTTGCTCATATCCAAGACCGCGAAGGACAAATTCAAATTTACGTTCGTAAGGATGACGTTGGCGAAGAAAACTATGAAATCTTCAAAAAAGCAGACCTTGGGGACTTTGTTGGTGTCGAAGGTGATGTCATGAAGACCAATGTTGGTGAATTGACCATTCATGCTCGTAAATTAACTCACTTGTCTAAAGCGCTCCGCCCGTTGCCAGAAAAATTCCATGGTTTGACTGACGTTGAAACTCGCTATCGAAAACGGTATTTAGACTTAATTACCAATCGCGAAAGTTTTGAACGCTTTGTAACACGTTCAAAAATCATTTCAGAAATCCGTCGTTACCTTGATGGACTTGGTTTCTTGGAAGTTGAAACACCTGTCCTTCATAATGAAGCTGGTGGTGCCGCTGCTCGTCCATTCATCACCCACCACAATGCCCAAAACATTGATATGGTACTTCGTATCGCAACGGAACTTCACCTCAAGCGCTTGATTGTCGGTGGTATGGAACGTGTTTATGAAATTGGCCGTATCTTCCGTAATGAGGGAATGGATGCTACCCACAACCCTGAATTCACTTCTATCGAAGTTTACCAAGCCTACGCTGACTACCAAGACATTATGGACTTGACCGAGGGCATTATCCAACATACTGCAAAGGCAGTTGTCGGTGACGGCCCTGTAACCTATCAAGGAACTGAAATTGCTATCCACGAGCCATTCAAGCGTATCCACATGGTTGATGCTATTAAGGAACAAACTGGTGTGGACTTCTGGCAGGAAATGAGCTTAGAAGAAGCTATCGCCTTGGCAAATGAACACATGGTTCCTGTAGAAAAACACCACACAGAGGTAGGACAAATTATCAACAGCTTCTTTGAAGAATTCGTAGAAGAAACATTAATCCAACCAACCTTTGTCTACGGCCATCCAGTAGCTGTTTCCCCATTGGCTAAGAAAAACGATGAAGATCCACGCTTTACGGATCGCTTCGAGCTCTTCATCATGACCAAAGAATACGGAAACGCCTTTACCGAATTGAACGACCCAATTGACCAATTGGAACGCTTTGAAACCCAAGCTAAGGCTAAGGAACTCGGTGATGACGAAGCGACAGGCGTTGACTACGACTACATCGAAGCCCTAGAGTACGGTATGCCACCAACAGGTGGACTCGGAATCGGCATCGACCGCCTCTGCATGCTCTTGACAGATACTACTACTATTCGAGATGTGTTGTTGTTCCCTACAATGAAGTAAGCAAGAGTAGATAGCTAGTATTGTTTTCACTAGAATGTACCAATCGCTCTCCAGTTTCTTAGCGATTGGCTGAAAAGGTCTACTAGACCTTTTCACTCTCGACCATGAAATAAAAATTACAAACTGTTTAACACAGTTAAGTAAAACACTCTTGGCAATTCCGAGAGTGTTTTTGCGGCTCTTTGTCAACTGTAGTGGGTAGATGAAAAGCTAACACCTAGAGAGGACGAACTTCGTTCTCTCTTTCTTTATGTTCAAAGCAATCAAAATGCGTTTTTTAAAGTTCTCAAAGTTCCTGAAACCAAAGGCATTTCTCTTAATGACTTTGATGAGATTATTAGTAGCTTCCAGTTTGGCGTTGGAATAAGGTAATTCTAGGGCATTCAAAACCTTGTCTTTATCCTTTAGCAATGTCTTAAATACCGTCTGGAAAATAGGATTAACAGTGGCTATTTCCTGTTCGACGAGGTCAAAGAAATGGTCTGAGTTCTTCTCTTGGAAATGGAATAAGAGCAATTGATAGAGTTCATAGTGCTGTCGTAGTTCCTCGGAGAAAGACAAGAGTTTTTCCAGTATTTCCTTGTTAGTCAAATGCATTCGAAACATAGGGCGATAAAATCGTTTATCATTGATTTTACGGCTATCTTGTTGTATCAATTTCCAGTAGCGTTTCAAAGCACGGTATTCCTGCGATTTTCTGTCGAATTGATTCATGATTTGAATACGGACACGGTTCATAGCACGGCTAAGGTGTTGCACAATATGAAAGCGGTCGAGTACGATTTTTGCATTCGGAAAAAGCTGTTTAGCAAGTTGATAATAGGGACTAAACATATCCATGGTAATCACTTTGACCTGATTTCTAACCTTTCTAGGATAGCGTAGAAAGTGGTTTCGGATGGTTGCTTGAGTTCTTCCGTCGAGAATGGCGATGACGTTTAGGGAGTCGAAATCTTGAGCGATGAAGCTCATTTTCCCCTTCTTGAAGGCATACTCGTCCCAACTCAGTCGGTCATTTTTTGCGGACAGTTCATACATGCTATCCTTTTCTGTTCTCTGCTCCTGCGTTTGCTCTCGTTTGATTTCTCCCTCCGTATCTTCTTGGCACAAGCAGGACAATACCTTGATGCACCAGAGCCCGGGACATATTCAACGCCGCACACCGTACAATTTTTAGCGGGCATTGCTGCCCACCGTTTTGTAGGTATGATATGTAATTCATCGACAAAGCCGATGAATTTATAGTAAATCTTGATTTCCTGCTTCACTGTTCCGTCTGCCATCTTCTCACGCTCCGAAACAAGTATCTTGTCTATGAGTGCGTTTATAACTGTTGCATCCAGTTCTTTTAAGCCTTGATAATTTCGGATAAGGGCGAGGAAGTCACGGATTCCCCGTGATTTCTCGTAGCTTTCATTAAGAGTTTCCGTCACCTCTTTCAGCCTTGCTTCAATTTCAAGCTGCTCTTTCTGGTATTTCCCCGACATCATCTCAAAATTCCGCTCGGTAATACGCTCCATGACCTTATCCTCGTAGAGAGAGGAAAACAGCCTGTCCAGTTCCGCAAGGCGTTTGTTCAGCTTCTTACGTTCTTTCTCTAATGCTTTCGCCCTGCTCTGGTCTGTTTCCGTGAGCCGCTTTTCTATGGCCCTGACCGCCTTTTCATCATTCACTGCCATATCCGCAAAACAGTTGATGTCGGCAAGAACGGCATTGAATAAATCCCTTGCTTCTATATTGTGGGCACTACACTCGCTTCTTCCGTTTCTTGCATAATTATTACATGAATACTGTACACAGTCGATAATCTCTGGGCGTTTCCTCCTGTGTACGTTCATTGCCCGCAGAGCACATCCGCAGTCCACACACTTGATAACGCCTGCAAAAATATTTACAAATCCTCCCTTGTTCTGTGGAAGCCTACGACTTGTAATAAGCTGTTGGACAATATCAAATTCCTCCTGCGTGACTATTCCCTCATGGGTATTGGGTATCACTTCCCATTCTTCGGGCAGCTTAGAGGGGCGTTTCTTGCTTTTCATATTGGCGGCAATCCGTTTGTAGCCTACAAGATTTCCCGCATATATCGGGCTTCTTAAAATGCTCCTCACGCTGTTCCCACTCCAAATATAGCGTTTGTCCTCGTTCCCCTCAAAATGACGTTCAAAGCCTGTTTCGCCACGCTCCGCCGCATAAGCGGCAGGGCGTAGGATATGCTGTTTATTAAGATGTCTGCAAATTTTGGCAACTCCATTCCCTTTTAATGCAAGGTCGAATATCTCTTTTACAACATGTGCCACTTTATCATCTATCAGCAGATGGTTGTGGTCGGCAGGGTCTTTGATATAGCCATAAGGGGCGGTAGTTCCCATGAATTTCCCCTGTTGAAACCTCGCCCGATATGCCGATTTTATCTTAACAGATATGTCAGCGGCATACATTTCGTTTAAAATGTTGCGGAAAGGCGTGATGTCCATAGCAGATTTATTCAAGGTATCTACGCCGTCATTGACCGCTATATACCTCACGTTATGCTCTGGGAAGAAAACTTCCAGATATAACCCACAATCAAGATAGTTTCTCCCCAGACGGGATAAATCTTTCGTAATCACGCAGTTTATCAGACCGCTTTCAATGTCTTTTATCATATTCTGGAAACTTGGTCTTTGGAAATTTGTACCAGAATAACCATCGTCCACATACGTTTTTGCTATGTGCCATCCCTGCTTTTTCACATAATCCGTGAGGATGGATTTCTGTGTCGCAATGCTCGCACTCTCGTTATCCGTACCATCGTCTTTAGATAAGCGGCAATAAATGCCGACTAAATAGATTTTCTTTTCTTCTTTGATTCCTGCCATACTGTAAAACCTCCGTATCTGTCCTATCTGTTTTCATGTCCCATTGCGTACATTCTAAGCGGACAGCCCCTCATTGTCGAAGGTGTCGCCCTCGGCAATCTTCTTCCGAATATCCTCGGAGATAATCGGGACAAACGCTTCTGTAACGGTCTGTGTGCCGACATATTCACGGCTGATTATCATCTGCACTGGTGCTTTTGGCACGATACGCTTTCTCTTTTTATCTGCTTTCTTATCCTCGCCCATACTTAAATCTTCCTTTCCAGACAGGGCAGGGAAGAGTTTGGAAATGTCCCCGCCCTGCCAATCAGATACCATTAATCCTCGCTGTTTAATTCTTTCTGTAATGCTTTAAGGAGTGCCGCCGCTTCATCAGCGTTCAGCGTGATTCCCTTGCCGCACTTTTCACGGTTCGGGGAAAAGCTGCGGATGTCATACTTCGGCTCTTTCCCATTCCATGAAATGAGATTGATTTCCTTTGTGTAGCCACTGTCGCCCGTAGACAATACTGCGATTTCCTTTACGATTTCATACTGGATTTCTCTCATTCTCCATACCTCAACTCTCTGTATTTACTTCCCGAAAAAAGAAGATTAGCGGCTGTCACGGTTGCGTTTCCTCTGCAACTCACGCTCCAAAAGTTTGATGATGGTTTCCTCCATCTGCTTCGGCGTTGTGTTCTTCGGAAAGTATTTTTTCAGCTTGCTTGTGTTGATTTTCAAGGTTTCTTTCTGGTTGCCCTTTTCCTCCGTCATAATCGCAAATATCGTATCCATGTCAAGCCGCCCGCTCTGGCTTAACTGTTTCATCTGCTGTGCCTGTGAGAGTGAGGGCGTTGCTTCTTCGCTCTCCATCGTGGCAAAGAGGTTTTCCTGCTCGTCTTTCTTCAAGAAGGACAGTTCCACCGCAGGCGTGAGGGCGATTTTCCCCTCGTCCACCATCTGCAAAATCGGCGGTATCAGTTCCGTCAGGCGGATAAAACGCTGCACGGTCATCCTGCCCACGCCGAAGCCCTGTGCCACCTTGTCGTCCGTCCGCAACTTCGTCACAACTTGTGACGAGGTTAAGTCTGTGCGGAAACCCTGCCGCTTCATGGCTTCGGATTTCATCTTGTAAGCAAACGCCCGCTCCGATGGCAGGATATTCTCACGCTGCAAATTGCTGTCTACAAGGGTGATGATGGCTCGGTCACGGTCTAAGGGCAGGACAAACGCAGGCACGGTATTTATCCCTGCAAGTTCAGAAGCACGGACACGCCGCTGTCCTGCAATCACTTCATAACCGTCCCCGTCCTCTTTCGGGCGTGTGATTATCGGCGTGACAATGCCAAATTCCTTGATGCTTTCCGCTAACTCTGACAGTGTTTCATCTTCTGCCACATGAAACGGATTGTCGGGGAACGGGTACAAGTCTTTGGTCTTTAACACCTTAAAATCCTGTTTCTTCATTCACATATCTACCTTTCTTTCGCTCTGCTTCTATGATTTTTCTGCAATTCTTCCAACACTTCGGGCGGTATTTTTGACAGCAGCCGCCCCATCTGCTCGTTGGTTCTCTGCAATTCAAATATCTTCTGATTCGCTTTCTGCACCTTTAGTTCCTGCTCGTACTTTTCATCACGCATACGCCCCGCATAGTCTGATTCCTGCCCAATTCTCTCTTTCAAACTGTCGATATACGCCTGCTGTTTCCCGATTTCCTTAGAGAATTTCTCCACGTCTGGCAGCCATGCAGAGAGTAAATCTAACGCTTTATCCCTTTTCTTCCCTGCGTTAAAGGCGTTGATGTCGGATAGGGCAGACACGATTTCTTCATACTGTTTATCAAGCCTGCCGCCTAATTTATAGAGCCATGTGGGGACGTGTTTCCGCTTGGTTTCCATTGAGGACTGCCCCCGTTCAAGCTGATTCCACCGTGAGGACATCCGCTCATGGTAGGCGGTCTGCCACTCGGATAATGATTTCTGGTTGCCTAAGATAGCTTTCGCTGACAGCTTATTGTCTGGCGTAATCGGCACAAAGCAGAGGTGCATATGGGGCGTTCTCTCGTCCATATGGACGACAGCGGAGAGGATATTCTGCTTTCCAACACGCTCCGAAATGAAGTCAAGAGCCGTCTGGAAATACGCTTTTTGTTCTTCGGGCGGTAACTGGTTCATAAATTCTGGTGAAGCTGTGATGAGCGTTTCCACCATCATCACGCTGTCTTTCCTTGTCCTGCACCCCGCTTCGGCTACCATGCGGTTAATCTCTTTCTTGTAGGTGTACTTTGGTGGTGCTATGAGATGGTAATTGTTTTTAGAGCGTTCCATATCTATATCTGGGTTGCTTTTGTAGGCTTCTTTCTTCCGCTCGTTGTGGCGTTCACAAGCCGCAACGCCGCCCGCTTTTCGTTTCTGGAAACGCAGGATTGCATAAGGCATAGGCGGATTCCTCCTTTCTTTCGGCGGGTGACCGTCCTTTGGGGTGACAGCGGTGACGGTGGTGACAGCAGTTTTGGGATACCCCCTGCCGACTGCCGCAACTGTCACCCTCACCCCCTGCATGACGGTCATGTCGATGATGACGGTGTTTTTGGGATACCCCCCTCGCAAGAGCCGTCACCGTCATGCCGCCATTCTTTTATCCGAAGCCGTAAGGCGTAGGATAGCAGGGCACAGCCCTGCCTTAAGGGAGTCCAGAGGGAACGTCTGGCACACGACTTTGCAGGGCAAAGTGTAGTGTGTTACACCCTGTAAACGCAGTCGGAAAAATCGGAATGATTTTTCTGACCGCAGGGGTGGTTTTACACGACCGAAAAGGGCGAGTAAATCTCACGCCTGCATTTTGCGTTTACGGGGTGTTCTCCCGTAGGGATGACAGCGGCAGGGTATCCTAAAATCACTGTCACCACCGTCACTGCTGTCACCCGCAGGGCAGAGCCGCCAGCTTTACATGGCTTTAAGCGTCAATGACAGTAACAGGGGGGTATCCTAATATCGCTGTCACCACCATCACCGCTGTCACCCGCCCTCCTTGCAAGGGCAATCCGCCTGCCGTCTTTCCTGCGGCTGTACTGGTAGCAGATACGGTTCTCGCTTAAAAATGTGGTGCGGTATTCATTCAGCCATTTCGTAATCACCGTGGGTATGGTTTCCGTTTCCCCCATAGCGGCTAACAGTTCCGTTGCCGTGCCTATCCATTCTTCCTTATCCCTCATAAAATCCACCAACCGAAAAAGGACATCTGGTATCGTTTCTTTCGCAAGCTGCTCCTGCGTTTTCCGCTCCACAAGCTCCCAACGGCAATCACGGAAACGCAGCGTGTATTCCTGATAAGGCGTGTCCCTGCCCGTCACATACAGCTTGGCGGTGTCAGACGCACGTTTCTCCTTTTCCAGAACAAAGGTAGCGTCCGCACTCCCCGTTAATCCTGTCGTCCCAGACACCTTGTTGAACACGTCGCTGTCATTCTGCTTTCGGATGTGGTGTACGACAATGACCGCCAGAGAGTGCCTGTCGGCAAAGTCTTTGATGAGGGAGATGTCCCCATAGTCGCTTGCATAGGCATTGTCTTTTGAAGCTGTACGGACTTTCTGCAAGGTATCAATGACAATGAGCCTGCTGTCTGGGTAATCTTTCAGATAATCTTCAAGCTGCACGATAAGACCGTCTGACAGCTTGCAGCTTGCCACGGCAAAGTGGAGCCGCCCGCTTGCTTCGTCCGTCAAACGAAATAACCTGTCCTGTATGCGGCAGAACGTGTCCTCAAGGCAGAGGTAAAGCACATCGCCCTCCATTGTCGGCATATCCCATAAAGGGATTCCCTGCGACACGCATAAGCATAGCTTCAGCATGAGCCAGCTTTTGCCTATCTTCTGTGAGCCGCAGAACAGCGATAAGCCTGTCGGGATAAGGCTGTCCACCACAAAGGATGGTTTCTCAAGCGGTTCATAAAGGAGCGTTTCGGCGTTGACTGTCTGTAACTTCTGCATGGCTTTCCTCCTTTCGGGCGGTGTCTTTGTTTTCGTTGCACATAGGCGTTGACCTCCTTAAAAATAGATTTACTCCCACGGAAAAAAGTGAGAGTATGTAATGCCGCCAATCCCACACAAATAAAAAACAGATTTCTTTTTCGGGCGGTGTCGGTCACGGTTGGAGATATTTCTTCAATTTCCGCCTTTACTTTCTCCTTTGCAATCGCAACAGATTTCTGTATTGCCGAAGCGGTGCAATGCTCCATAGCGGCGATTTGGTAAAAATTGAACTCATACTCGTAGTAGAGCAGGAAACGCCGCCTTTGTATCTCTGGAAGGCTCCCAACCGCCTTATAGAGCGTTTCATTCCGTTCTTCCTCAACCATGCGTTCATCAAGGCTCTTAGGCACACGCAACGCCCGTCTGTAAAGGGTTTCGTCCCATACCTCGTTAAACTCCCTGTGCCGCTCGTCCCATTAGAAAAGATTCCTGTTCCTGCGCTCCATCTGCCGAAACTCCATAAAGAACTGTTCCGACACTTCCAACTCGTGGGATTTGCCCTGCCCGTCCTTAAAGCTGATAAAATACCTTGTGCCGCTTTCCGTGGATTCCTCCCGAAGCGTGTATGCCTTAACCCTGTATGCCATCCTGTTGTCCTCCTGCAAAAAATGAGTGAGGGGATTTCCATCCCTCACCCAGTAGCCCGCAGGATGGCAGGCTGTTTTAGAAGCTATAAAATTTTCCGCAGCTTCTTCCGCAGATGGTCTAACCTCGCATAGATGGCACCAGTCGTCAAATGCACAAGCGGGGCAATCTCCTTTGTGGAATACCCCTGCATTTTCAGCAGGACGATTTTCAAGGTACGCCCGTCCACCGTGACTAATACTTGATAGAGATTTTCGCTCTCAATCTCTTCCAGTAACTCCGCAACCGTACCCACTTCCGCCTGCCGCTCCCTGCCTGCCATGTCCTCAAGATATTCCGCAACGTCATTCGTCCATCGGTAAAACCGCCTGTTGGAATTGAAGTCTGCCCTGTCCGCCATGCGTATCTGCTCAATGGTCGCTTCATCAACGCCGCACTCACGCAGCAGCTTTTCCTCCGCTTCTTTCCAGATACGCCATTTCCTGTCCTCCCGTCCGTGGTTGTATGCCATTCTTACTTCCTCCAATCAGAATTGATTGAGAGGGCAGAGAAAAGCCCCCTCATCTTCCCAAAGGAAAAAACAAGGGGGCTGAACGCCTTAAATTTTAATTTTCTATTATCTTTCTTAGTTTTATTAGGATTCTGGCTTTGCGTTTGTTTACTACGCTCTGGGTTATGCCCAACCTCGCCCCGACTTCACGCTCGGAAAGTCCGTCAAAAAAGATTGCCTGTATCAGCTCCTGTTCACTATCCGACAGCAAAGGCAGGGCGGCTTTCAGCCTGTCCACCATGACCGCATTGACAACGGTTTCTGCAATGTCCACCGCTTCATCAGTGATAAAGTCCAGAGGATTCCCCTCGCTGTCCGTAAATCCGTCGAGAGATAGCAGTCTATTCTTTGTATCTAATTTTTGCAGATAACGCCACCGTTCCTTGTCACGGTAGAAGTCTGTGTATTGCTCCCTCACGACTTCAAGCAGACAGCCTTGAATGGGGATAAACAGCTTGTCCATATAGGTCTGGTCGGATTCCCTGCAACGGCAGAACTCCGTGTAGGATAATTCCACATAGCCGCCACTTTCTCTGATATATACCTTTCTTGGTGCATATTTCACCATAAATACCTCCCATCTGAATTTTTGAAATGTAAAAAATCCAGATGGAGAGGCGGAGAACGACACCGCATATCAGAAACAGCCCTACGGCACTTTCCAACAAAAATCGACAAAAGAAAAACCGCAAAGGCTCTGTGACCTTTACGGTTATAGGAAATAGTAATTCTATTGTATGGAGATTGTACTTCTACTTTCAAGGTGAGAAGTACCGTTGCACTGGCAGAAATTTTTTTAACTGGTTTCCTGCCGTTCTCTGATATGCTATGTATTGATAAATTTTGCTTCGTATGAGCAGATAGATAACTGCCCGAAAAAAGGACATAAAAAAATCCCTCCAAATTTAAAAACAAATTCAGAGGGTAATTTAGGGTATAACAAAATAACCCACCCGAATATCGTTTTTTTTATTTGGTGAGTTTGTTCTTTCAAATACGAAACAAAAAGAGCCGATGATTCGTGAATTGTTCCACAATTTCATCGGCTCTGCGTCTTAAGCGTCTGGCTCTTTGATGACAGTTATCTTCAAGTTGTCAACTTTAATCAATCTTTCTTGTCTGCATTTTGGACAATAAAGGGGATAATTCTCCAAAACAGTGTCCTTCCTAATTTTATTACGGGTTTTGCTCCCACAAACAGGACACAATATCCATTCGCATTTCATCATAATTAGTCTCTAATCCTTTCAAATCTCATTTTATATGACTTTTGCAAGCTGTTAAGCTAACTTGTGGAACATATGCCGAACCTTATCTATACGGCTATTCGGGCGGCGGGGTTGGCAAATAAATTTACCAATAGCTGGCTGGTATCCTTTTAACTCTGTCAAGCAGACTCCCTGCCCATTTGTGAAATAAGTTAAATCGTTCCTGTATTCTTGAATACATCTAGCAGGGATTTCTCCTTTCAGAATGACCTCGTCATTCTTTATCTGAGTACTTACAATATCTGCACAATACCTTGGAGCATCATGATACGCCCGTGAGAGATATTCCTGCGGTGCATAAATTTCAAAGTGGAGATATGGCTCTAATAGTTCTGTCCCTGCTTTTTTTAAAGCCTGCTCCAATACGATAGGGGAAAGCAGCCGAAAGTCTGCGGGGGTACTTACAGGACTATAATACAATCCATATTCAAAACAGATTTTACAGTCTGTCACTTTCCATCCATACAGCCCCTGCTCGCAGCCATAAAGAACCCCCTCCATAACCGCATTTTGGAACGATTGATTTAAATATCCAAGTGAAACTCTGCTTTCATACTGCACTCCGCTTCCAATAGGGAGCGGCTCTATGGACAACCCGACAGAAGCCCAGAAAGGATTTGGCGGGACTTCTATGTGGATGGTATATTCTGCTTTTCTAAGCGGTCTTTCCATATATATAACAGTAGGCTCTTTTATTTCTGCCTCCACATGATATTTTTCCTCAAGGATGGCACAAATGACTTCCATCTGCACATTCCCCAAAAAAGAAAGTATAATCTCATGCGTTGTAGTATCCACATAATATTTTAAAAGAGGGTCGCCATCTGAAATTTCTGTAAGTGCCCCAAGCAATATTTCCCGCTGTTCAGATTTCTTTACTGCAATCGTTGTTTGGAGCATAGGGAGAGGATTTTCAATAAATTTTCTCTGCGGCAACAGCATTTCGTTCCCCAAAATACTGTTTAGCTGCAAAACATCATTTGGTAAAATTACAATATCACCAGAGCAGGCTGTATCGGATGAATATAATTCACCGTTTGTCGGAACACACATCTCTGTGATTTTTATTTTCTCTTTTTCAGATATTTTAATAACATCCCTCAAATGCAATGTTCCGCTATATATACGCACATAAACAAAACGCCGCCTTTTCTCTGAATATTCAATCTTAAAAACCTGCCCGCATAGTTCAGATTGACCTTCAGGCGTTGATGAATAAAACTTACTGGCAATCACTTCTATAAGCTGCCGAATCCCCAGATTGTTTTTAGCACTTCCGTGATAAACGGGAAATAACGTTCCGTTTTGGAATCTCCTGTTTTCTTCCTGTTCCAGTTCTGACATTTTAAACGGTTTCCCTGACATATATTTCTCTAATAGTTCATCGTTTCCCATAATTACCGCATCCCACTGTTCCATATCGTCATTGTCCGTTACATTTATATGGGGATGCTGCCCAACCTTTTGCTTCACTATAATTTCCGAAGAAAGCTTTGCTTTCATTTCTTGATATACCATTGGCAAATCAATCCCCTCTTGGTCAATTTTATTGATGAAAAAAATTGTCGGAATCTTCATTGTCTGTAGTGCATGAAACAGTATACGGGTCTGTGCCTGTATGCCATCCTTTGCAGAAACTAATAATACTGCTCCGTCTAATACGGATAAAGAACGGTATACTTCCGCCAAAAAATCCATATGGCCTGGCGTATCTATAATGTTGACTTTTACATCCTCCCACTGAAAAGATGTCACTGCTGTCTGGATAGTGATTCCCCTTTGACGCTCCAAATTCATTGTATCTGTCCTTGTTGTGCCTTTATCTACGCTCCCTGGTTCTGCAATTGCACCACTGGTATACAATAAACTCTCCGTTAATGTTGTCTTTCCTGCGTCAACGTGAGCCAGAATGCCTAAGTTAATTATTTTCATGTGATTTTCCTCCTATCAACACCCAAAAAAGGGCATAAAAATACCCAGTGATAAATACTCCTATCACTGGGTAAATAACTCCAATAGCCCCAAAACACTTATATGTTTTCGGGCATATAAAATTACATGATAAAAGTATTATTAAACTGGGTACAAAAAACTAAGCCCCATATTAAAAGTGAAACGGGACTGCTACTTTTTGTTCCCACTATCAAATTGACAGTTTATTTAAGAATACCTTGCCGCATATTTATTAACTCCTTGTATAATACTGAATCTAATTATATTCCTTAACCCTTTATTTGTCAAGCTGACAAACTAAAGCAGAAAAAGCGGCAGGATTTCCCCCTGCCACTAATCATCTGTTTATGCAAAAATAATTTCCTTTTCCACAATCTCCCTCGCACAAGCCCTTATGTTATTGAGGCATCCTGTCCATTCTAAGGCGTTTTCTGCCTTTAGCTGTTCCGTTATGCCCTGTGCCTGTTTCATACCCTCTATGAGCCTTTCAAAGCGTTCCTGTGCCTGTCTGTTGATGTCGGCAAGGTAGGCGTTTAGCCTGCCGCTTGTAAGAAGATTGGTGTATGTAACTTTACGGTACTGTTTTAGATAATCTAAATGCCGTTGCCCCCAGATGCCTATTGCCTGTTCTTCTTCGGCGGGTACAGTTAAGCACGGTATCAAATAATCCCCTTGCCTTTCGTATTTGCCGCCCAGTTCCTCAAATAATGATTTTGCCATTGTCTGTTACCTCCACATTCTTTTTTATTTTGAATGTCCGCAAAATCCGTCCTACATCATCACCTCAGGTAGGGTATTCCAATCCGTTTCAAACTTGAACTCATTAAGCTTTCTCATAACTGATGATGTTGAGATAGATAGCCTGTGTGCAATATGTGTCATTGCTTGATTTTCGATGAGTAATTGTGCGATTTTCTGGTTAACAGCGACAGATATTTGATGGTTTTTCTTAACAAGAGGAGTTTCAGCGACCGCCAATTTCCCACATTCTTTACACTTGAAACGACGCTTTTTAAGGCGGATAAGGAGTGGATAACCAGCAGTTTCTAGGTAGGGAATTTTTGATGCTTTCTGGTAGTCGTACTTAGCCATTTGTCCCTTGCATTCTGGACATTTAGGAGCCATGTAATCCAAGTAACCGTGGAGTTCTAAGTGAGTTCCCATATCATATTCATCAGTGATAGTGATATTTTTGTCTTTAATTCTGAGAAAATTTGTGATAAGATTTAGTTGTTCCATATGAGTCTTTCTAAAATGATAGTTTGAGCACTTTTCATTATAGGTCATATGGGACTTTTTTTCTATACTCAAAAAGGCTCCATAATCTCCACGGTGGTTTTACCCACTACAGAAATTATAGAGCCGTTTTTGCATGCAAAAAAAGCCCGGCCAACTGACCAAGCTTTTCAGGAGATTATGAAAAATATTTAGGATTGGGAGTGGGACAGAACTCAAATAATCATAGAGAGTTCGTCAACAAGTTCATATTTCCAGTTGTTGAGCTGAAACAGTATGGGGATAGACTGTTTCACTCCCACCCCCGCACAGCTCAAACTGTCTGGGAGACAGTTTGAGGTTGGAGATGAAGCGAACTCTGTTCGCATCAGTCGTAGAGGTCAGATGTGGAGTGTAAAACACGAATTGCTGAGATTTGCTTCGCAAATCTTATCTCCAACCTTTAACAGTCCACTGGACTGTTAAACACAATCAACCACTGCGCTGAGATGTTGACTCCACTTTAGAGAAGTGAGGCTATTATAACGTCCCCTCCTTTTTATCTCATCAGTCTTGGGACTGATTCTCTTCTTTTTTTGCAAAATAATCTCGGACAATTGGCGCGACTTCTTTTCCGTAGAGTTCGATAGCACGGAGGACATCTTCATGTGGCATAGATCCGATTGGGAGATGGAGGAAGAAACGGTCCAAGTCAAGTGTTTCAATAGTCTTGATAATTTTTTCAGCGACTCGTTTTGGATCTCCGACGATGGTTGCACCTTCGTCTGTCAGAGAGTAGAGATATTGCGCCTTTGTCATTTCGCTCCAATGTGGACGGTCTTTTGCAATATTATTGGTCACAACTTTAGTAGGATGGAAATAATCTTCTACTGCTTTGTCATGGTCGTCTGCAATCCAACCCCAAGAATGGGCTGCAACTTTCGTTTTCTTTGGATCATGACCTGAGTTGCGGGCTACCTTACGATAGGCATCCGCCAAAGGTTTAAAGCGATGGGCACCTGCACCAATGACTGCATACACAATAGGCAGGCCTTTCTTAGCAATCTTGATGGTGGATTCTACATTGCCCCCAGTTGCCACCCAAATGGGAAAATCTTCCTGAACAGGACGTGGATAGACTGGCTTGTTATCGACTGACTGTGTAAAATGCCCATCCCACTTGAGATTGGTTTCCTTGTCGATTTCCAGAAGCATATCCAGCTTTTCATCGAAGAGTTCTTCATAGTCGTGGAGATCATAGCCAAACAAGGGGAATGACTCCGTAAAGGAACCTCGACCCGCCATGATTTCCGCTCTGCCATTTGACAAAGCATCAATGGTGGTATACTGCTGATAGAGCCTTACAGGGTCCATGGAGGAAAGGATTGAAACTGCTGATGTTAGTTTGATATGCTTGGTATTGACGGCACCAGCTGCCAGCACAATCTCAGGTGCAGAAACCGCAAAATCTTCGCGGTGATGCTCTCCAATTCCATAAACATCAAGCCCCACCGCATCGGCTAGCTCTATTTCTTTGACTAGTTGGCGAATCCGCTCGTCGTGGCTGTAAGTTTCCCCAGTTTTTTCTAGTGGAGTTGTTTCGCCAAATGTTGAAATGCCTAATTCTACCATGATGTGTTCTCCTTTGAAATCACTATTTCTTAATTGATGCGTTTATTTTATCTCTAATTAGTGATAAAGTCAATTGATTTGCTCAAAAAAGAAAAACGACTAGGGTAACCTAATCGTTCCTGTTGTATTACTCATAACGCAGAGCTTCAATCGGATCAAGTTTCGAAGCTTTATTGGCTGGTAATACCCCGAATACTATACCAACAATTGCAGAAAAGGCCAGGCTACCAAGTACAACTGGTATGGAGATTTCTGCCGTCATATTTTCCCCCATCACCTTTGTAGCGTTGAGAATAAACACGATAGTTTGGGCAATAGCTAAACCGATCGCTCCCCCCAGAGTAGTCAGCACCATCGCTTCAATCAAGAATTGCAAGAGAATATTTCCTCGGGTTGCTCCCAGTGCTTTTCGGAGACCAATTTCACGAGTTCGCTCAGTGACAGAAACCAACATAATATTCATGACACCAATACCACCAACAAGCAAAGAGATCCCTGCAACTGCTCCTATAAACATTGTGACACCAGCCATCTCACTTCTAAAGGAATCCAGCATAGCTGACATATCATAAATGTCATATCTTGCTTCTTTCAAGCCAGTAACTTTCGTTAAATAATCTGCTGCTGCTTGACCAACTTCCCCTGCACGACTAACATCATCTACGTGAACATAGAGACCGCTATTCTCATTTACTCCCATTTCCGTAGCCAATTGAGTGTTGGTCATAATGGCATTCCCACCAGAGTTCATTCCGTAAAGGGCTGAGCCAGCTTGTGGATCTTTATAGACACCAACGACAAGGTAAACGTTTTGATTCACACTAACTGTTTGGTTAAGGGCCGCATCCATACTACCAAAAAGTTTTTCAGCTAAATTGACATCTAACATCATAATGCGCGAATATCGAGAATAATCATTTGGCATAAACTTTCTACCAGCCAATATCTCTAACTCTTTCACATCAAAATAGGATTGACTAACACCATTTATAAAGACATTATCAGCTTTCTTACTCCCTACAGATACTTCAGCAGTATTTGAAAAACTAATATAGTAATTACTAATCCCATCAATTTCTAATAAGCCCTGAAGTATCGCATCTGTCAAATCAGGTTCTTCTTCCATTGACATTTCACCACCAGTTGTATAGAAAAAGCCACCACTATTGACTTCCTCTTCTCCAAAAATTGGGGAAAAGTAGACCTGTACATTGTTTTGGTCTCCAGCAAGAGCTTTTTCAATACTCTTACTCATACCAGATCCCAAGGCAACGATGATAACCACGGCCGCCACACCAATAATAATCCCCAACATGGTCAGTAAAGAACGCATTTTATGTGCGAGGATTGATTTTAAGGCAAATTTCCAATTTTCCATTTAAATCTCCTCTCTACGTCTATCTTCAGTAATGACACCGTCTCGTAAAACAATCGTCCGTTTCGCATATGCAGCGATTTCAGGTTCATGAGTTACCATAATGATTGTCTTACCTTCATTATTGAGTTCTATTAATAATTCCATAATCTGCTGACCGGTCTTCGTATCCAAAGCACCTGTTGGTTCATCAGCAAGAATAATCGCAGGAGTATTTACTAAGGCACGCGCAATAGCTACCCGCTGTTTTTGACCACCTGATAATTCAGACGGTAAATGGGTCATACGCTCTGCCAATTCGACCTTCTCTAGGTATTGCTTGGCCAATTTTTTTCGTTTTGCTGAAGGAACACCCGCATATATCAACGGCAATTCAACATTTTGTAATGCATTTAATTTAGACAACAAGAAGAATTGTTGAAAGACAAAGCCGATTTGATCATTTCGAACTGAAGCTAATTTTTTCTCAGATAACTGACTAACTTCCTCCCCCTCCAACCAATAATTGCCTGAACTAGAGCGATCTAATAAACCTATTATGTTCATTAAAGTGGATTTACCAGAGCCGGATGGCCCCATAATCGCTAGAAATTCACCTTCTTCTACTTCTAAGTCAATATCTTTAAGGACTCGAAGTTCTTGATCACCATTTCTATAGGACTTATTGATATTGGTCAGCTTAATTAGCTGGTTCTTCATAGGCTTCTACCTCTTTTCCATCTTCTAAGTCCAATGTTGGGTATGAAATGACATGATCTCCAACTGCCAATCCTGTTTGCACTTCCTGATTTATCGCGTCAGCATTTCCTAAAGTAACTTCTACTTTTTTAGCCTTCCCATCTACAATTGTCCAAACAAATGTCTTATCTTCCTCATAAACAACCGCTGTCACAGGAACCAATATATTTTTGCTTGTATTCACTACTTCAATATTCACAGTGAACCCTTGTTTCAAATCCCCAACTTCACTAGTTAGAGCAACCTTGAAAGGATATTTTGCACCACTTCCGCTTGTTGCACCGGGAACTGCACTAGCTTCTTGGTCTGTCGCAGGATAATTTGAAATATAGGAAATTTTCCCATCCCAAGTTTGGTCTGGATATACTTTTGTAGTCAATTTGACTGCTTGATCAGTAGCGATATTTGCCAAATCATACTCAGTTAAGTTGCCTTTTACTTGTAGACTTGCTTGATTCACGATGTGAATGACTGTTTGACTACCTGTTGCATTTTTAGAAACAGACTTATTCACTTCCACAACGGTTCCTGAAACTGTACTGGTTACTGTCGCCTCTAAAACTGCTGTGTAAGCTTTATCCACAGCCGCCTGTGCATCGGCATAGGCATCGTTAAGATCAGCTAGCTGTGAATCATATGATTGTTGGGAAGTTGACTGAGTGTCTTCGCCTGTTGTAGCATCAGCTGGAACGGTGACAGTCTGATAATTCAGTTGCAACTCATCAATTTGACGCCCAACCTTATCTCGTGCACGAACAGCTGAATCAAGAGCAGATTGTAGTTCTGTACTGTCGTAACGAAGTAGAGCTGTTCCTGCTTCAACTTGGCTACCTGGCTCAACTAGAATCTCACTAATGTCGCCCTTAGAAGGGTCGTAATAAACATATTGTTCCTCAGCAGCTGAAACCACACCAGTCAATAGGGTAGATGAAGCAATTGAACCCTCTTGAACGACTTGATAACTCAAACTTGTAGGCATCGTTTCATCACTAACAGTCGACCCACCCATGACACCTGAGTACAATAATGCTCCTCCAACGAGTGCAACAGCTGCAACACCCAATCCAGAAAACAAAGCAATTTTAGCCTTTTTTGACTTTAACATAGATCTCTCCTTTTAGTTTGTGAAAAACATACTTATTTTGTGTTAAATATATAATACACCAATACATCGATTTATGCAAGTGTTTTCCTAATTATTTTACAAAAAAAATGAGGATAAGCCCACTTACACTTTTGTAAGAAATCCGTAGCGGATTTTTGATTGACACTCACAAAAACGTTACAATGAATGTAGTAAAACTATTGAGTTGGGAGGATATTCATGAAAGAATTCGATATTATTTCTATTGGTGGAGGTAGCGGAGGTATTGCAACAATGAACCGTGCTGCAATGTATGGTGCCAAGGCTGCAGTCATTGAGGCTGGTTACCTAGGAGGTACCTGTGTCAATCTTGGCTGTGTCCCTAAAAAGATTATGTGGTACGGATCTCAAATAGCAGAGGCCATTCAAGACTATGGCCCAGAATATGGCTTTACTAGTCAAGAAGTCACCTTTGATTTTTCTACCTTACGAAAAAATCGTGAGGCCTATATTGAACGTTCACGCGCTTCCTATAGAAACACCTTTAACAATAACGGAGTCGAAGTCATCCAAGGCTTTGCCCATTTCATTGACCATCAAACCGTAGAAGTAAACGGTGAACTAATTCGTGCCAAACACATTGTCATTGCTACTGGTGCTAAACCTGCAGTGCCATCTATCCCTGGTAGTGAGCTAGGAATCGTATCCGATGATGTCTTTGCTTGGGAAGAATTACCATCTTCAGTAGCGGTATTAGGAGCTGGTTACATTGCGGTTGAAATGGCTGGACTCCTTCATGGACTAGGTGTTCAAACAGAACTCTTTGTTCGAGGAAACCGTCCGCTTCGGAGTTTTGATACCTATATTGTCGAGGCATTGATGGAAGAAATGAATCGGACCAATCTCCCCCTCCATACAGGAAAAACACCGATTAGCCTTGAAAAAACACAGGATGGTCACATCCAAATTCATTTTGAAGACGGTAGTAGCCATGTTGCTCAGCAAGTTCTATGGGCTATCGGTCGTAAACCAAATGTAGATAAGCTCAATCTTGAAGCAACCGGTGTTCAACTCACTCCATCTGGGCATATTGCAGTCAATGATTTTCAGGAGACTGGTATTTCCGGCATCTATGCCCTCGGTGATGTAACTGGTGAAAAAGAATTGACACCTGTAGCCATCAAGGCCGGTCGCCTTCTGGCAGAACGTCTGTTTAATAATAAACCAACTGCTAAGATGGATTACAATACTATTCCAACCGTTGTCTTTTCTCATCCAGCAATCGGAACTGTCGGTCTAACTGAAGACGAAGCCATTTCCAAATACGGAAAAGATAATGTAAAAGTTTATACATCAGCCTTTACCTCTATGTACACTGCCCTAGAAAATCATCGTCAAATGGCGAAATTCAAATTAGTAACCGCTGGAGAAAACGAGCAGGTTGTTGGTTTACATGGTATCGGATATGGTGTTGATGAAATGATTCAAGGGTTTGCAGTGGCTATCAAAATGGGGGCTACAAAAGAAGATTTCGATGCTGTTGTTGCAATTCACCCGACAGGATCAGAAGAATTTGTTACCATGCGTTAATGCAAAAAATCCAGACATGGAAGATTTGATCCGCGTCTGGATTTTTTCTTAAGGTAAAATAGCTACAGCACGCACTGGTGAACCAGATGCTTTCTCCCAATGCGGAAAGGCAATTGAAATCAAGGCACCTGAGGCCGGCACCTGATCAAGGTTAGTCAGTACTTCCAATTGGTAAATATCTTTGGACAAGAGGTAGTATTCCTCCACTAGATTTCCATTATTTTTAGCAGCTAAAGCACCTGAGTCCGTATCTAAGGTTTCATGCCCCACTGCTTTCACATGACGCTCCTCAATCAGATATTCCAAAGCTTCATGACTCCAACCTGGTGTGTGTTGAATACCCTGTTCATCCAAGTTTCGAATTGCATCTTGGCTAGGCCAACGTTTTGACCAGTCAGAACGAAAAGCAACAAATGAATCTGGTGCAATAGCGCCATGGACAGCCTCAAAGTCTAAAATATCTTGTTTCGTAATCTCATAATCATGATTAACTGCCACCGCATCCGACTTATCAATGACATAAAGAGGGAGTAGCAAATCTTTCAAATCAATTTCATCAAGATAACGGGCACCTTCAACAAAATGAACTGGAGCATCAATGTGCGTTCCATATTGTCCGACTACTGTAAATTGCTGAACAAAGAATCCATCTTTATGTGAAAAAATTGGTCTTTTTTCTAAAGCTGGTAGAGCTGGAAAATGTGGACTTGCTTCATCAATCTGATGAGTAAGATCAACCCACTTTTTTGACTTTAGGGTACGATAAATATCAAGTAATTCGGTCATAAGGAATCTCGCTTTCTTTTTTAGAATTGTAACACAACAAAAAGTAAAATAGTATCAATAAATATGTTTTTACTTATATTAATTTTGTATACTTAGATATAAAAAAAAACTATATTGCTGTTACAGCCGATGAAATTCCATTGACTTTCTTTTAGATTCTCACTATAATTTTGTTAACCATAAAAAATAAAAGGGATAACAAAATGACCAAAACATCAACGAAATCACTTGTTTATATCGCTATCGGAACAGCTTTGATTGCTGCACTTTCGCAAATCAGTTTATCTATTGGACCAGTTCCATTTACTCTCCAAACATTAGCTGTTGGCTTGGTTGCTTGTCTTTACAAACCTAAAGATGCCCTTGCTAGCGTTGGATTATATCTAGCACTCGGCGCTATAGGTTTGCCTGTTTTTGCTGGTTTTTCTGGTGGATTTGCTGCACTGGTGGGTCCAACAGCTGGTTTCCTCTGGGGCTTCCTACTTTATGCAGGATTAACCTCAATGGCTACCAAGGCAAATTCATCCTCTGTAAATGTATTCCTAGCTTGTTTACTTGGTTCTCTAGCATGCTTTTTACCTGGAGTACTTATTTTTAAAATAGTATCTGGTGCTACTTGGTCTGACACCATTGCTTGGACTGTTCTTCCATTTATTCTTCCTGATTTAGCAAAAATTGCACTGGTAACCATCTGCCACCGCTTATTACAACCGATCACAAAAAATGAAGCCTTCTTTGCGTAGGCTTCATTCATTTATTTATTGATGAAACACACAATAATCAATCTATTATTTTTAAAATTTCTTCATTATTCACCTCTTATTTTACTGCTCCAGCGGTCAAACCATTGACCATATTTTTTATTAGCAAGAAATACAACACTACAATTGGAACCGCAATAAATATACTTCCTGCTGCAAAACGTGCAAACTCTGTCTCATCTAAATTCATCAAGCCAACAGCAACGGTATAAAGATTTTTTTCCTTCAATAATAATTTTGGTAATATGAAGTCACTCCATGGCCATGCAAAATTGGTTAACGCTGTATATGTAATAATCGGCCTAGACAACGGCAAGTGGATATGCCAAAAAATTTGAAAACTCGTAGCTCCATCCATTCGGGCTGCTTCATCAATGCTATAAGAAATGGTATCAAAAAAACCTTTTTGGGTTAAATAACCCATTGGAGCTGCTGCACTATATATTAATACCAATCCCCACAATTGATTAATTAGGTTAAATTGAGTCATCAGCAAATAAACAGCAATCATCCCCATAAATGACGGAAACATACCTAGTACCATTGTTGTCTTCATTAATGCATTCTTTCCATTAAAATAAAAACGAGACATTGCGTATGCTGTTAATATGACTAAAAATGTTCCCAGTATACAGCTCATACTTGCAATAAACAACGTATTTAAGAACCATCTCGGGTAGTTATATAGATCTGTATCAGTAAACAAAGTTATAAAACTTTTTAAACTATAAGATGTTGGAAAAAAGCCATCAAATGAATAAATAGTGCCTGATTGAGAAAATGAGGCTAATACCAACCAAATACAGGGAAAGAGAAAGATAAAACTTACCAAAATAAGTATGCAATATATCCCTGTGCTTTGTAAAAAGTGAGGCCATTTTCTCATAAAAATCTTCCTCCTTCCTTATAAGAAGATGTTCGAACGTAGACAGAAAGTGAAATAACAGAAGTTAATAAGAAGATTATTAGACTAATAGTAGCCCCTATACTATAATAATTATTATCAATTGAAAGATTGTATAACCAATTAATTAGTAAATCTGTATCACTTGCTAGAAAATAATCATCTAAATATAACCCACCTCTTAGGAAATAAAAGATCCCAAAGTTATTGAAATTACCGACAAACTGACCGATAAGGACTGGCGTTGTCGCTGTCAATATATAGGGAAAAGTAATTTTTGTAAATTGTGCCCACTTACTTGCACCATCAATTTCTGCTGCTTCATAAAGTGATGCGTCCCGATTGGATAACAAACCAGTTGCTAATAGCATAATTGATGGTACTCCAATCCAAGCATTTACCATAAGGCCAATGATACGAGCTGACCACTTGGCATCAACATCAAGAAACCCTATTGCTTGAAACCCCTGGTTTTGCAAAAGTTGATTAATTGGACCACCATAAGAAAACATGAATTTAAATGCCAATAAGCTAATAAAACCAGGTATAGCATAAGCCAAAATAGGAAAAGCTCTCCAAACCGCTTTCCATTTGACACGTTTATTTGAAAAAAGTAATGCTAAGGATAAACCACCAAAATAGTTTAAACCTGTAGACATAACTGCCCACAAAATATTCCAGCTTAAGATTTTAAAAAAAGTTGGAGCAAATTGAGTCAAAGAGACTATTTTTACAAAATTTTTAAGTCCAATCCAGCTTACTAATTCTGGAGGTACAATTTTTCCACCATAATTCGTAAAAGCAATTAATATCATAAAAATAATTGGAAGGACACTAAACACCATAATTCCTAAAACTGGAACAAATAAGACAAAAGCTGGAAAGTTTCTATCAATTGAAATTTTTATCTCCTCACGGAACGATGGAATCTTTTTTCCTTCACGTATTAATTGATCAACATATAATGCATCTTTGATATTTATAACATACAAATATATAGCTAGTGAAAATATTATGAAACCCAAAATTCCCATGAGTAACATGATAATCGAATTGTCACCTTCTATTCCAAACCAGGTGTCTGCTTTTTGTGTTCCAAGTGTAAAGAATCCTACTATATCTCTGAAACCTCTAAAGAATAAATAACTCAAGAAAAATAATTCAATTCCAAAAAATAGTATTCCTTTAATTTTTTGACCGAGAAGAAATTGGCCAAAACCCATGCAAAATAAAGATGTTTTAGCTTCGACAGATGCTTTTCTCAAATCTATTTTTCCATGCTTAAACATATTTTCTCCTATTCTAGTGTATGAATGGCATCACTAATTTGCTGAGTCACTTTTTCAAGTCCTTGTTTAAGATCTTGATTAGTTTTAAATTTTTTCTCTGATTCTGCGCGAAAAACATCTTTAGTAATATCAGCAAAAAATGTTTGAGTAGGGGTCCAAATTTGTGATACAGCCGAATTTGATGGCATTAATACAATATTATTATTTTCGAGCTCTCCATACACTGCTTCTGAAATTCCGCCAATTTCCTTTATTACATCTGATCTGGTAGGCACAATACCCAACATTTCATATCGTTTCAAAATATTTTCATAATTTGTAGCAAAATTTACAAAGGCAAGACTTGCATTTGGACAAGGAGTATAAGCACTAATTGCATAACCATTCACTCCTCCCATTGTTTTTGTATCAATCAACTCCGAATTAACATCCATTAAATCACCACTTTTAGGTAATTGAGGTAAATTAACCATTACCAGATTCTCACTTGCTAAAGTCTCTGCCTCAATTGTAGATATCCCTTGGTGTTCATAATATTGAATCAATTCATCTAAAAAGGTTGAATAAACATCTGGTGTAGACATTGTTGCAAAAAAAGTCCCATCTGCAAGTTTACTATATGCACTTGTAGTTATGGTATCATCAATACTTTCTTCATTCATAGCAGAAGCCAATTGCTGAATAACTTTTGCACCTTTTTCCGCATCCCCTGATGCAAATCCAATATCATTTGTATCTAAATTATCATTTCCAAAAATATATGCACCATAAGAAAACAAGAAACCGCTTGAAAAATATGAATCATACAAGGATTTCATATAGCCATATTTAGAAGAATCGGTAGCATGACGTTCTTGTGAAAATCTCAGTAAACTTGACCAAGTTTCAACCATGTCTGGGATTTGATTTTTATTGTCATCCCACTTACTTTCCCAATCAACTGGTAGTAAATCTTTGCGATAATACAGCATAGGTGTCTGAACATTCACAGGGACACCTAGAGTATATGTTGTTCCATCTAGATGATATTCAAATGCTTTCCATGCCATTGAAGAAGTTGTTTCATATGCGTCCAAATCTTTTATTGGGAGGGGATAAATGTGTTTATCTTCTGCATATTTCATAATGACATCATTAGCCTGATACAGAACATCCGGTCCATAACCATAAGGACCATCATTAGCCAAATCAACATACTGATCTATATTTGCATCTACTGCTATAATATTTTTATCAGCATACATTTCATTAAACGCTGCAATAAGTTCAGCAAAATATCCCTTTGAAATTGCTGTATTGTTTTCAAGAACTTTAATAGTAGCCCCATTTTCAACTTTTCCAGTAAATATCATACTGTCATTCGTTGATTGATTCTTGTTAGGAATAATCGGTGGACTAACACTAGCTAAAAACAAGCTTGTAATTGCAGTTACAGATATAGCATAAAGTGTTTTGAGTTTCATTTTTTTCACCTAAAATTCATAAAAAATATACCCATATCGTGACAAGAATCCATCACTATCTAATCCCCTAGATACAAGAGGAGTACCTTCAAAGCAAATCTTCTGTTTTTTTTCATCCAAATTTAAGAGGAAATGCACACTCTTTTCTCGCCACTTACGCTCCACATGAACCAATTCTCCTTTATTCAGAATCGAAATGTCACCATTCTGGATTGAGGTATTTTTTCTTGTAGATATGATTGCTTTAATGTTGTTTAAAAATTCATTATCCCATTCCTCAGTGTTCCAATTAAAGGTCCTACGTGAATCGGGATCATATCCTCCTTCCAAACATATTTCTGTTCCATAATAGATACATGGAACACCAGGAAAAATAAACATTAAAGCCAAAGCAGCTAATACTTTATCTTTTGAATTTCCAACCTGTGTAAAGATTCGATGTGTATCATGGGAATCCAATAGATTTAAATTCATTTGGTTCACCTGTGTTTGATTCCTCATCAAAATATGATTCAGTCGTTCTACTAAATCTTTAGCCTTAAATCGGTCAAATGCGAAACAATCTAAACTTGCTTTTGTAAAAGCGTAGTTCATTATACTATCATATTGATCTCCCATTAAATACGGATATGCATCATGCCAATTTTCACCAATTAAAACACAATCTTGCTTCACATCTTTGATTGCCAATCTAAATTGTCTCCAAAATTGATGAGAAACCTCATCAGATACATCCAAACGCCATCCATCAATATTTGCTTCTTTAATCCAGTACAGTCCAATATCTATCAAATGTTTTCTAACTTCTGCATTCGAGGTGTTCCATTTTGGCATATAGTAGCACGAAGCAAAGCATTCATAATTAACCTTTTCAATATCAGGGAAATCACCATCAATCATAAACCAATCATAATACGGAGAATCCTTCCCTTGGTTGATTACATCAATAAATTCTTTTGAATTCATACTGCAATGATTAAAAACAGCATCCAGAACAACTCTTATCCCTCGCTGATGACACTTACTAACAAGTTCTTTTAAATCTGCAAAAGTCCCAAATTGTTCATCAATCTCATAATAATTTTCAATATCATACTTATGATTGGTGGGGGATTTAAAAATAGGAGTTAAATACAAAGCATTAATTCCCAAATCTAAAAGATAATCCAATTGATTAATAATTCCTCTCAAATCTCCACCAGCAAAACTTTTAGGTGTTGGCAGATCCCCCCAAGACATATCAATGTAGGACTGGTTTTTTAAGTTATCACCTTTAGCAAATCGATCAATAAAAATTTGATAGAAAGTACTTTCCTTCAACCAGTCAACTGTAGGAAAAATATCAATTTGATTAATGTATGGCATTTGAAAAAAATTATAAAAACCAGTCTCAAAATGATAATGCTCAGTTAACCCATCTTCACTGAAAAAATAGCTTTGTGTATTTTTTTCTAGTCTAAAGATATATGCTAATCTTGTATCCGTAACTTTTAAATTAATTTCAAAATATGCAAATGTATTATCCTCGTAACGAAGTGGAACTCTTAACTCCTTCCTGTCGAAATGATAATCATATTTTTTTCCATATACAAGATAGATATGTGTATCTCTATCCTCTTTGGCCGTTCGTATCCTAATTACAACTTCATTTTGATTTATTGCAAAACAATATCTTGAATCTGGAATATGCAAAATTCCTGCTTCATTCATCACATACATCTCCTACATTATTTTTAAGTTGACTTTTTGTTTTTTTTTTTATATAACAATCCTATGAAAAAGATTACCATGAAAGACGTTGCACGTGAGGCCGGGGTCTCCGTTGCTACTGTTTCCTACATTATCAACAATCGTGAAGACCAAAAAATTAGTCCTGAAACGCGTAATAAAGTTCTACAAATTATTAATTTATTGGACTATACTCCTAACAAAGCCGCAAAGTCACTTGTAACTCAAAAATCGCAAATTGTTGCCCTTCACTACAAGGAGGCCGAGTCCTATTTGCAAAAAGCCGAGCAACTTCATTTCATCAATAAATTAACGAACTTTCTACATAATAAAAATTACCATTTAATGTGTCTTAGTGAACATTACATTGAAAAAATAGATTTAGCTGATGTAATATTAACTCTTGACGTGGCTAAGGAAGATTTCTATAAAATCGGGAATGCCAATTTCTCGCCTCTAATTGCCCTTGATAGTTTTATTGATGATCCTGTGTTTTTTCAAATAAATTCAGATTTTCAAAAATTAAAAAAACAGGCTATACAATATTTTGGAGAGACTACTTTTACTTTTGTATCTCTGCCAATAAATGATGGAAAAAGAAAAGAATTAATCCAAAATACATTTTCTTCAATTAAATACGTTAAATCAGTGGAAGAACTAGATAACTTTGATTACAAAAATGTTTTAATTATTGATTCAATCTTGGAACAATTAATCTCGAACTATTACAACAAATTGTATATCTCAGGTTTCTCAGATGAAAAATTTGAAAAAATTTTTCAAGCTATCGAGTGGGCTTCACAGCGTATTGAAATAAATAATCATAACATTGTTGTTTAGAAAGTTAGAGTAGCTATTTCTCGAGATTACACGCTAATACTTACTCATTTTCAAGTCCCTCCTCAGACATATGAAACACCACCATTTTGTTTTTTTATTGTACTAACTCTAACTATTTATGAAACAATTTTCTCCCTTAAAAATTCCTTCACTCCTGTGTCAGCGAGTTTTTCAACAAATTTTTTATCTTGTTGAAAAAACTCGCTTTTTTTAAATTTCACAAACGGTTAGATAATCTAATTTATTTTTTAAACTTACTAGTTTTCATACGTCCAAGCAATCGTATCAAAATTATTTATATTAAAGGATTCTTTCTTTGCTTCTGTATATTCGGAATTTTCAGTGTCATAAGTATCTTCAGCAGGATGTGTAATTAAAGTAAATGTATATGTTCCTGATTTTGCAATCTTAATATTCGACCGTTTGCTTGAAGTTTCACCAAGACCCCCAGAATTTTCAAAATAAGTTACACCATCTTTCTCAATTGTCTCCAAATATCCAAACCCTCTTTGATTTTCCCAACTACTATTTATTGCAAATTGAAATTCGTCGCCTTCTTCTAAATTCATTGTAATCGAATAAATATTGCTTTCGTTACTTTCCTCTTTTACGAGTTTATGCTTATCACTTACGTTTGCCCCCCAATTTGATTCTTTAAGAATCTCACTACTTCCATTTCCTACAACAATAAAACTCCGAGTATCTTCTTTATAAGCTGAGAAACCAGCGTATAAGGATAAATCACTAGTAAGATTACTACTCTCAGTAAATTTTCGTGAAAAATCTGGTTTTACATACCATCCAACAAAGGTTTTTCCCTCCTTTGTAGGAGTGTATTTTAGTATATCTCCTGTTGATTTTACTTGCTCAGTTTTTAAAACTGTTGTGCCATCACTGTCATAGTAAGTAACTTTGTAGGTTGAAACTTCAGAAACAACTGAATTAGTCGAATTTGCTTCTTGGGAAGCTTGTGTGCAGGCAACCAAATTTAAAGAAAGTGCTGCAATAGTCAAAAAATATAGACATTTTTTCATGATACCACCTCGGATATAAATATTTTTCTAACTTAACTTAAACGTTTAAGTTAAGTTAATTTTATTGCAATCGCTTACAAATGTCAATACTTTTTTTCCTAATTTTTATAAATTTTATTGAATATCGAAAAAATATTAAATTAGTTATGTTTATCCGAATTTCAAATAAAAAAACATTATGGATACATAATTTAATCCATAATGTTCTCATCATTATTCACTTTGTAGAATTACTCCTTCTTCGCGTAGGCTTCATTCGTTTATTTATTGGCAAATGCATCTAGAAGAACCTGGAATTCTTCATTGCTTAGAGTAATCCCTTTTCCCATCTTGCTATGGTCCGGACTCCAAGTCCGAATATCGTATTTTGCAGGTGCACCATTAAAAGATACACGATTCAACTCTTTGGTCCATCCCTTCTCGTTTTCAGATAGGACCAATAATTTTTCTTCAATTTCAAAAGTAAATGTTGCCATTTGTGACCTCCTTCAATCATCTATTCGAAAAAACTTGTCATTTTTTAAAAAATTGGATAATATGATTATATCAAGTTTGAAAGGATTATGCCATGAAGAGATTTATCGAAGTCATTTTGGAACATGCCTCTATCTTTTTAGGCAATAGCAGAGCTTCAAAGGCTATTGAACCAGATAGCAAGGAAGAAATAAAAAATAATATAGAACTTGCCTTGTACAAGAATGCTTCTATCCATGTCATCTACGGGAACCGCAGTTTTACTGGAGACATCGTCAAATACGATAGGGAACGCCAACGGATTATTATGAAAAATTTCAAGCGCCAGGTGACCAGCATTATAAATCTAGAAGACATCCAGAAAATTACCCTTGTTCCAGAAAGTGTAAAAACATCCCAACAACAAGAGAAAAAAACTGAGCAACATACCGGAAATAGAAAAAACGCATAAAATCAAGCAGGAAAACGTTGATGATATGCGTTTTTTTGTTGATATATCTCATACTCAATGAATATCAAAAGTAGAGAATAGGTCATTTTGATGAACACTCCCATTCCCACTAGTCAATGATTCTGACGGGAATCCACAACGATGCTCGACGGACACATCCTAGATATCGAAACTGGAATGGTTGCGGATCTTTTTTGAATGTTTTATGCTCTAATAGTTATTGACTGTCCATCTTCTTGATAAAGATTGATCAAACCTGATTTGCAAGCACGAATCATGTCACCAGGATAGATTTCACGGTCTAGTTTAATGGTCAATAATTCCATTGGTTTATTGGCACGGTCGATTTTATCACCATTTGAATCATGCAGATCTTGAATCGTTGATTCAAAATGTCTGAAGCCAGGTCCATAAAATTCTACCTGATCACCTTCATTGATCACATTACGTTGACGAATAGTTGCAGTCATCGTATCCTTATCAAATGCAACGACTTCACCAATAAACTTATACTCTGGAATTTTACGACGAGCTCCAAAGAGTTGCTCATTTTCACTTGGTGGACTGTAGTAAAATCCAGTCGCCAATTCACGCTGTGCAACCTTCCACATCTCATCAATCAAGTCTTGTTTGATGGCTTCGAATTTCTCTGGACTTTCTAGGTAAGCATCAACGGCTGCTTTATAGCAGTTTGTAACAGTTGATACATAATGAACTGATTTCATTCGGCCTTCAATCTTCAAGCTATCGACACCATTTTCAATCATATCTGGGATATGGTCTATCATACACATATCCACCGCAGACATGGAGAACTCCTCTGGTATTTCGCCCTTAATCGAACGACGTTCCTCACCAAATGGTAAGTCGTAGAGATTGTATTTCCAACGGCATGACTGAGAACACCCACCACGGTTTGCATCTCGCTTGCTCATGTGGTTAGATAGGACACAACGTCCTGAATAAGAAATACACATGGCACCATGGACAAAGGCTTCGATTTCAACATCTGTACGTTTGCGAATTTCCGCTACTTCTTCCATTGTTACCTCGCGAGCCAAAACAACGCGGGTCAAGCCCAACTCTTTCCAGAATTCAAAGGTTTCGTAGTTGGTCGACGAAGCTTGTGTAGACAAGTGAATTTCAAGACCCGGTGCCTCTGTTGCACAGATCACGATGAGGGCGGGGTCAGATACAATGACAGCATCCAAGCCCATATCCCGCAATTCACGGAACCAAGCTCCTGCACCTGCTTCATTTCCTTCATGAGTTACCATGTTGGCAGCCACATAAACCTTGGCTCCACGAGCATGGGCATATTCAATCCCTTCCCGCATCTGTTCCATACTAAAGTTTCCAGCGCGGCTCCTCAAACCGTAAGCTTGACCGCCAACGAAAACAGCATCAGCACCATAATCAATGGCTACCTTCAATTTTTCCAAAGTCCCAGCAGGTGACAAGACCTCAGGACGTTTCAGTGTTTTTGACATAATTAACTTCTTTCTATTAACGATGGTTTATGATTGAAAACCTGTGCAGAGATTAGATCTTCGCTTATTAGATCTATCAGCTCTGTTAGGATAGGAAATCAAATCTTAAATTTATTTGACTTTATTGCGATCAAATTCATAGAAACCAGTATCCAAACCACGTTCAGCTGGATGGAGTTTACGAACTTGTTCATCCAAAAGAAAGGCCTGATCGTAAGTAAAAGTTCCTTGCTCTAGCAACTCTTTCGCTTGAACAAATAATTTCGCGATTTCAACAAAGTTTTGACCCGGGCAAAAAATACCATCTAATTTCCAATTGCAATAACCATGTGAATAAAGTTCTGCCAACTTAGTCATCATATCAATATCATTGTTAATAAAAATATGAGTACCGTGTTTGTCCTCAAAAATAGAATAATGACTCTCTGGATCAGCAGGTTCTGCTAAAAACAAACCGCGTTGACGCGATAAATCAGTCTCATCAGCCTTTGTAAAATTATAATAATTTCGTAACAGAGTTCGTTTAGAATGGTGGATGACTGACGCACCATAAACCAATACCTCCGCTGGAATTTCCAAATTTTTAGAAATATCAAAAAGCTCTTCAGATGGAATTTCACGTGCCAGAACGGCTTCTACAGCTCCGTGATCTTTCCAAAAATTAATTTGACGACTAGAGGTAACGAAAACTGATGTATCATAGATTAGTTTAAAATTGTAGCCATCGCGCTTGTTGATATAAAATAAACCCGCATCACCAACTACTAAGTAATCAACCTTTATCTCACGCATGAGCTCCATAAAAGGCTTGATATGATCCATCATATCCTGGTGCATCAATGCATTGGCGGCGACTGTTAATTCTTTACCCGCTCCATGTACAAGCTCTGCAATTTCCCTCAGTTCATCATATGAAAAATTTGTTGGAATACGAAGAGCGTTATTCTCTTCACCTACATAAATACGATCAACGCCTGCTACTAACAGTTTTTTGACCTGTTCAATACTTTCAGCTGTTGCTGTAATGGTAATTTTCTTCATAAAGATAATTATATCAAAAATGAAAATTTCTGATAACCAACTAGTTGATTTTAATATTCAGACTTTTCTAATTTGTTCCTTGTAATATTTTTGTAACATAAATGTCATAAAAACACAGTAATGTTATGGTATGCTTGATGGAGCAGTAAAGGAGACGATATGGCACAAAGACACTATCAGTCCCATGAATACCAGTACGAAGAGTATATCCCGAAAGAGAAACAAGCTACTTACCAAACTTATCAAGCAAGAAATACTAAGAATTATCGCGTTAAAGAGTTAGTATTTTTTGTCAATATTGTTTTGTTTAGCTTACTAACAGTGATTTCAAGCTATATTTACCTGTCTTTAGGTATGCCGGTTTTTGTCGCACTTACCTTAGCAAGTGTAACAGGCTTTATCGGGCTTCGTTTAATTCAGATTGGACTTAAAAAGAAATTTAGACCGAAACAGACACGTAAACAGAACAAAAAATAGTAGAGCGGAGGATTATTCCCCGCTCTTTTTGCTTGCCCTTCTTCCCTCATCAAACAATTCACTTTCTTTTCCTCTTAAAATGGTTTGATAATTTTCAATTTTATAATCCAAACGGTCTAAAGCTTCCTGAATTTCCACCAATCGTGACCGCAATTCTTCCTGCTCTTCTTTTAGTAAATCGATCCGAGCTTCCACTGTACTATCTCCAGCCTGCACCAAGCCCATGTACTCAATCAACCGCTCAATCGACATACCCGCAGTCCTAAAACAGCGAACAAATTCCAAGATGGCTATATCATTTTCCGCAAAGTCCCTCACTCCAGAAGATTTTTGTGCAATTTTGGGAACAAGCCCTATCCGCTCATAATAACGAATGGTATCAGCTGATAGACCAGTCACTTCACAAACTTCTTTAATGTTCATATTCACCCTCCCTTAGTTTTGTATATCTATTATATACCTTTAAGTCAAGTATATGAGAAAAAATCTGGGTTTCCCCAGATTTACTACCCTATAAATAATCACCCTTGACAACAAAAAAGTGCCACGAATTTCGCCTGCCAGTTTAGAGCGTTGGCGGGCAAACTTGAATTTTCCTTCAAATTCTTCTGGTATTTCAATGCCGTCTGACAATTTGAAACCGACCGCTCGTTTGCCACCTTCTTCAAGCGTATAGAGGACATTGACAGCCAGGCCATTGTCATAAATGACAATTGACCAGAGAATGCCATCCACCTCAAGCTGAGCGACATTGAGTGGAGTATAGGGGAGTTTGATAGTCAGGGGAGTGACTATCAAAGCAAAAGGAGTCTGCCAATACTTTCTCGATAAAGGGCAGGATTTCAGGCTTCTCTTCTGGTGTATAGACCACGAACTCCTGCTTGTATTTGTTCCAGAAATAGCGGGCTTCATTGGCACGCAGACCTGCCAAGACTTCTGCGACTGGACTTGCCTCTAAGCCTGTCGTCTCTACTTCTTTAAAATTTACTGTATATGACATGAGTTTCCTTTCAATAAAGAAAGCACCCGAAGGTGCTAGGTATTTACGCGTTAAACGCTTCTGTTAATTGCGGCACCACTTGTTTCTTACGTGAGACGGCACCCGCAAGGAAAGCGTGGTTGTTTTCCAACTTGAAGTTGAAGGCTGCTTCTACCTTGTCCATGTTGCTACCGAGCGCAAGGATTTCAGAGTTTGAGTTAACGATGTCTGTAATCATCAAAACAAAGTCAGAGTAGCCATTTACTGCTGATGCTGCTGTCATAGCTGCTTCGATTTCTGCTTGGCGTTCCAAGACTTCTGCAATATCAACGGTATTGACTTGGGCTACACGCACGTCATTTCCGTTCAAACCAAAGGTTTTTGCATCGATATCAATCAATTCTTCTGCTGACTTGCTAGCAAGGTTGGTACCAGCTTTCAAGAGTGCCAAGCCGTATTCTTCCAAGCTCACTCCAGCAATTTCCGCCAATTCAGCTGCTACTTGTGGATCTGTTGCATGAGTGGTTGGCGATTTAAGCAAGAGGGTATCTGAAATCAAACCTGATAGAAGAAGTCCAGCTACTTCTTTTGGAGGTGTTACTCCGTTTTCTTTAAAGGCACGGTAAACGATTGATGATGCTGAACCTACTGGCTCCAAACGCATATATAATGGATTTGCAGTTTCAAAGTTTGCGACACGGTGGTGGTCAATAACAGCTGCTACTTCCACTTCCTTGATGTCTGCGATCGATTGTTGGAATTCATTATGGTCTGTCAAGATGACTTGGTTGACACCTTCTGCCTTAGCAGACTCAACCACGCGTGGTGCAGTAACTCCAAAATACTCAAGCGCAAAAGCAGTTTCTTCATTTGGTGTTCCTAATGCTACAGCTTCCGCATCACGACCAAACACTTCACGCTCCAAATGAGCCCAACCGTATGATGATGCAATAGCATCTGTATCAGGATTTTGGTGACCAAAAACTAAAAATTTAGACATGTCTACAACCTCATTTACTAATAATCTTCTACATTTTACCATAAATAGAAAGACTTGTGAACATGGACGGGTCGGGATTTGCCAAACGTTTTCAAAAAGAGTAAGATAGAAGGTAACAATGCAAAAGGAGAACTCTATGAAATTTTCTGAATATACCTATGTCCGTCCAGATTATGAAGCTATCAAGGCTCAGTTTTCTGACTTGACAGACCAGTTGGCTCAGGCAAGTGACTTGGAAACAACTCGCACACTTGTGGCAGTTGTTACAAAATTACTCAACCTCATCAATACCCAGTACAATCTTTGGATGATCCGTCATACCATTGACATGAACGATGAGTTTTACAACGAAGAAACTAAATTTTGGAACGAGTATTATCCTTTATTTGAAGAGTTGACAACCAACTACTATCGTGTCATTGTCCAAACACCGTACAAGGTTGAATTGGCAGATATTTTACCTGAAACTTTCTTCATGCAGGCAGAGAACAAGCTCAAGACTTTCTCATCTGATGTGATTCCCTTGTTCCAAAAGGAAAACGAATTGACCGATGAATACAGCAAATTGATTGCTGGGGCAGAGATTGATTTCCAAGGTCAGACCTACAACTTGGCCCAAATGGGGCCATTCGGTCAATCAACCGACCGTGAAGTTCGCAAGGCTGCGTCTGCTGCCACAACTGCCTTCTTTGAAAGCAAGGAAGCTGATTTTGACCGTGTTTACGATGAATTGGTCAAGGTCCGCACGGAAATTGCCCACAAACTTGGCTTCAAAGACTATGTGGAATACGGCTACCTCAAGATGAACCGTTTCGACTACAATCGTGACATGGTCAAGGTGTACCGTGAAGAAATCCTCAAGCACATCGTACCGATTGTACAAAATCTGCGTCAACGCCAAGCCAATCGTTTGCAGGTGCCAAGCCTCAAACACTATGACCTCAACCTTGAGTTCTTGGATGGAAATGCTGTTCCTCAAGGTGATCCTGACTTTATCGTCAGCCAAGCCCAAGACATGTACCGCGAATTGTCCGCAGAAACAGGCGAGTTCTTCGATTTCATGATTGAGCATGAGCTCTTGGACCTGGTCGCAAAACCAGGCAAAAACAGCGGTGGCTACTGTACCTATATCCCTGACTTCAAGAGCCCATTTATCTTCTCCAACTTCAACGGAACCAGCGGTGATATTGATGTTTTGACCCACGAAGCAGGTCACGCTTTCCAAGTCTATCGTTCCCGTTGGATCCAAAGTCCAGAAGTTGTCTGGCCAACCTATGAAACCTGTGAAATCCACTCCATGTCTATGGAATTTATGACTTGGCCGTGGATGGACCGTTTCTTCAAGGAACAAGTGGATAAGTACAAATTCACCCACTTGGCAAGTGCCCTTCTCTTCTTGCCTTACGGTGTCTTGGTGGATCACTTCCAGCACGAAGTCTATGAACGCCCAGAGATGACACCAGCTGAACGTAAGGCGACTTGGAAAAAACTCCAAGACCTCTACTTGCCAGACCGTGATTATTCTGAGTCAGAAGCCCTCAACCGTGGTATCTTCTGGTACCGTCAGGGGCATATCTTTGCCAGTCCATTCTACTACATCGACTATACCTTGGCCCAAGTTTGTGCCCTCCAATTCTGGAAACGTACGCAGGTAGATCACGATGAAAATGCTTGGGAAGACTACATCCGCATCTGTGATTTGGGCGGCACCAAATCCTTCTTGCAAGTGGTTGAAGCCGCAAACCTCCAATCACCGTTCAAAGAAGGTGCCCTTGAAAGCACCGCCAAAGCTGCTGCTAGCTGGTTAGACGCTGTTAAGGATGACGAACTATAAAAGGCAAAAATCTGAATGAATCAAATGACTCATTCAGATTTTTTTGATTTGATGAAGTTGATGTATTTATCACCGAAGACTTCAATTTGTTGAAGAACCATCTTGAATTCCTGACCAATCTCGCTCAGTTCATATTCTACTTTTGGCGGAACCTGTGCATAAACCTTGCGGACAATCAGGCCGTCCTCTTCCAACTGGCGCAGCTGCTTGGTCAGGGTTGCTTGGGAAATGCCTGTCAATCGACGGTGCATTTCATTAAACCGAATGGGACCTTCTTCGATATGATGTAGTAATAAGATACTCCATTTCCCAGATAAGACGCTCTGAGTGGTCACATAAGGACACTCCGGAACCGTATGTTGTGTGAAAGTTGCCATAATTTCTCCTTTATTTTCCCTTGATACTACACATTACTTCACAAAAAGATAGTGACTATTCAAAAAAATCGTACTTGTAATATTTTTAGTACCTGTTACAATAATACCATAAACTGCGAAAGCAGAAAAGAAAAAATTTTTAGAGGTATAACATCATGAAAAACATTCTATTTATCGTCGGTTCACTACGTGAAGGTTCATTCAACCACCAAATGGCTAAACAGGCTGAAAGCATCTTAGAAGGTCAAGCAACTGTATCTTATCTTAACTATAAAGAAATCCCACTTATGAACCAAGATTTTGAAACACCAGTCTTGCCAGCTGTCCAAGCTGCACGCGATGCGGTTATGGCTGCAGATGCTATCTGGATTTTCTCACCAGTTTACAACTTTGCTATTCCAGGTACTGTGAAGAACTTGATTGACTGGCTCAGCCGTGCCCTAGACTTGTCAGAAACACGTGGCCCATCTGCACTACAAGACAAAATTGTTACTGTATCATCTGTTGCCAATGCTGGACACGAGCCAATGTTTGCTAGCTACCAGGCACTCCTACCGTTTGTTCGTATGCAAGTTGTTGGTGAGTTTACAGGGACTACCGTCAACCCAGAAGCATGGGGAACTGGACGGTTGGTATTGTCAGAGGAAGCCATCGCTGGTCTGCAAGCGCAAGCTCAAGCTTTGTTAGAAGCTTAGATTCTACAGGTCAATATACATCCTTCTATGACCTTTATCGAGTTGAAGATGATAAAATTGCAGAACTCTGGGATGTTGTTGTGCCAATCGAGGAAGATTCCAAAACTTCCAATAGCAATGGTAAATTCTAATCAAAACCAAGAAAATAAGATGAAAGAAAATTAAAATGAAACTATATTACATCATCGATGCTTATTGTGGTTGGACCTATGGCTTTAACCACATTTTCACAAAATTCATGCAAGACCATCCTGATATAGAAATAGAGGTCATTAACGGAGGCTTGTTTGTCGGCGATAACAAAAAGAAAATGGTTGATTTCCAGCAGGCACAGACTATCAACAAACAAATCGAAAGCTATTACCAAATGTCTTTTGGCGATAACTACAATCAATTGTTTAAGGATAAGGACTTTACCATGGACTCCCTTGGTCCTGCTAGAGCCTACTCAGTCTTGAAAAACTATGTTGAGACACCTAACCATGCTCAGCTAACATTAGACATTCAAGCCTTATTTTTTGAAGATGGGTTAGACCTCAGTCAAGCAGACAGTTACACTAGCCTAATCGGTACCTATCAGTTACCTACAAAGGCTATGGAAGAACTATCAGGCATCTTGAATCAACCAGAAAATCTACACCTAGACTTTATCAAGGCATATGAAATGGGGGTAACCTCTTTCCCAACCTTGTTACTCGAAAAAGACGGAAACTTCTTTAATCTTATCAATAAAGTTCGCACAGTAGACGATTTGGAAAAAAATTTCCAAGAGGCAGTTGCTCAATAGAAAAGAAAATACCTATGTCAAAAAATCAATTATATAAAAATATTTTAGAAGAGACTTATCTAGCTACTGCTCAAGGTCGAATAGAAGATTTCAAAAGCCATTTGGCTGCTGATATCTCTTGGACAGAAGCTGCAGGCTTTCCCTATGCTGGTACCTATATCGGTCCAGATGCAGTGATTGAAAACGTCCATGCAAGACTAGGTTCTGAATGGACCAATTATAGTGCCACACCTGTTGATTACGCCTTTTCAGGAAACCGTGTCATGGTTTATGGCTACTACAAGGGGACCTACAACCTTACTCAGAAATCCTTTCAAGCAGACTTTGTCCATATTTACGATTTTAATGCTGAAAATAGAATTACACACTTTATCCAAATCGTAGATAGCGCACTTGTTGAGAAAGCTATGAGATAAAAATCAATTTTCAAAAGTCTATTCGTCACACATTACTTCACCAAAAGATACTAAGTAACTCGAAAATTCCTATAAATTGTATCAGAAAGCCAGGTATTCCTATGTACAATTCCCAATTTGAACTGGGCCACGTCGCCCTCAATGTCCACAATCTGGAACTCCAAAGCCTGTTTTACCAACAAGTCTTGGGGCTCCAAGTTCTCTCCCAAAGCCCTAAACAGATTGACCTTGGTGTTGAAGAAAACACCCTTGTCCGCCTGATTCAGACAGAGCAGAAAGACGAAGTCCACAACAGCTACGGTCTCTATCACTTGGCCATTGTCCTACCTAGCCGAGAGGACCTTGGGACCATTTTCCGCCACTTTATCGACAATAAGATTCCCCTCCAAGGCGCCAGCGACCACGGTTACAGCGAAGCCATTTACCTAGCCGACACCGAAGGTAACGGCATCGAAATTTACCGCGACCTCCCGCAAGACTCTTGGGATGTCCGCCCAGATGGACGAATTGTTGGCATCACTGAGCCTATGGATGCTGAAACGATCTATGCTTTAGGGAAAAAAGCTGACGCAGCCTATCAGATGCCCCTTGGCAGTCGCATGGGCCATGTCCATCTATCTGTCCGAGAAAGCACTGCTTCTAGCCGATTTTACCAAGAGGTCCTAGCTATCGAGGATAAATTCTCCGTCCCATCTGCATCCTGGTTAGCTTCTGGCGACTACCATCACCACCTAGCTGTCAATGAATGGGGAGGAAAAAATCTGAAAACCAGACAAGAAGGCATGCCAGGTCTTGCCTACTATACTGTCATCTATTCCAATCCAGAAGTATTTGAAGCAACCTTGAATCGTGCCATTGCTGCAAACTTAAACCTTCAAAGACTAGACAATAGCGCAGCCTTTGTCGATGTGGATGGCATAAAAACTAAGCTTGTTTTAGAATAATACGAAAAAGGAAGTATCTAGCACTTCCTTTTCTTCGTTTATTTGATTAAGCCAATATCATATTTCATTCCCAAAATCCGTTTGACGGATTGGTCAATCCGCTCCTCTGTAATAGTTCCTGCCTTTACTTGTTCGATAATATAAGGAATTTGACTAGTATAACTTGAAGACAATATCATATCTGTCCCAGCTTGAATGGTCTGCAAGGCACCTGTATCTTGATCTACAAATTGGACCAAGCCCTGCATATCAAAATCATCCGTCATAATGACACCCTCAAAACCAAGCTCATTCCGAAGGATTTTATTGATTTCAGGTGAAATGGATGATGGGACATTATCAATGGCAGGTACGATATTGTGACTGACCATAATGGAATCAGCTCCTGCTTCAATACCAGCCTTAAACGGAAGAAAATCATTAGCCCGTAATTCTTCTAAACTACGATTGTCATAGACCAAATCCGTATGCGAATCTGCATTGTCCCCATAACCCGGGAAATGTTTCAAAGTCGAAGTAAACTGTTCTTGCTTTAACAATTTGACCAATTGACCAATATAGTCTGCGGTGGTTTTCGCATCCTGTCCAATGGTCCTGTCGTAGATAAAAGATGATGGATCGGTGGATAAATCCGCAACTGGGAAGAAGCCTGCATAGATTCCTTCTTCCTTTAAAAGACTGGTCTTCTGCTTGGCGTCCGACAAAATCGCCTCAATGCCGCCAGATTGGTACAATTCCAAAGGCGATGGAAAAGGTGTTTCCAGAAGTTGACTAATCCGAGTTACCATCCCACCTTCCTCATCTGAAGCCATTAATAGCGGTACTTTTGAAAGTGATTGATAAGAAGCAATCTCTTCTTTAACCTGCTCCAGTGTCTTACCTTCAAAATCACTTGCAAATAAGATATAGCCCCCAAAATGATAGGTTTCCAATGCCTCAGTTTGTCCTGTAGATGGCATTCGAGCAAAGATTATCTGTCCGACCTTTTCTTCTAAGGTCATCTGATGTAGATAATTTGCAATCACTTTGTCCCTAGCAGATATTTCTTGACTAGATGATGTCGTTACAACTTTGGTTTGCTCCTTTTGTGTTCGATTTCCCAAAAAGAACAAGCCTAGCATAAGCCCAATAAACAAGAGACAAGTGATACTTGTCCCTAACACATTAAATCTTTTTCGCAGCAATCTCAGACCTCTCACTATTATCCCTTAATTCTATTCAAGTACTCCTGATAGGTCTCTGTCTCCATCAAGGCCTTTGCATTTTCCACTCGAGCCTTCGTTGGGGGCTTGGTCCCCTCTAGTGGATAGGGTCTGCCCAACTCACGCCACTTAAATTCACCAAGATTGTGATAAGGTAGCACCTCAAAACGTTCGACATTTTTTAATGTTTTAACAAACTTACCAAGTTCAATCAAGTCCTCATCTCGATCAGTTAAATTTGGTACCAAAACGTGACGAATCCAAACAGGTTTTCCAATGTCGGATAAATAACGAGCGCATTCCAAAATGGTTTTATTACTGTGTCCAGTCACAACACGGTGTTGTTCAGGATTTATTTCCTTAATATCAAGAAGCACCAAATCTGTCACTTCCATGAGACGATTGTATTTTTCCAAATATCGCTCCGTTGAACGGAAGGTTAAGGCACAGGTATCCAATGTGGTATGGATGCCTTTTTCCTTTGCAAGTGTGAATAAGGCAATCAAAAAATCAATCTGAATGGTAGCTTCACCACCAGAAACAGTTATTCCGCCTTCCTTTCCCCAAAACATACGAAAGCGAAGTGCCTCGTTTAACACATCCTCTGCCGTACGCTCCGTCGCAGCAGGGTTGACCAAATCCCATGTATCCGGATTGTGGCAATATTGGCAACGCATATGGCAACCTTGCATAAAGACAACAAAACGTACACCAGGACCATCAACGGAACCAAAACTTTCTGTTGAATGAACCAAACCAGTTACTTTACGATAATCAACCTCTGTCATAATCTTTTCCTCACAACTTTATGCCTCTAGTATAACACAAAAATGGAAACGCTTCTATTATCGACTATCTGCTTCATTCGACAACTCTCTATCCTTTCGTATCCGATATGTCAAGCCAAGCACACCCGACTCCATTATTTGAGTGTCTACTAATTCAAGGTGCTCTTCTATCCCTTCAAAAAATCGTAGGCCATTCCTAACTCTATATTAGAGTGTAACACATTTTCAAGACAATACTCAATGATAAGGTTGATCTTAGAAAGAGAATAAAAAAAAGAAAGACCAAAACTAGTCCTTCTCTTCTTTCTCATCATCAAGTGGTGTGATGAGAATTTTCAATTTTGTTACACGGCCATTTTTCACTTTGTCATTGACCATCACAATGTGGAAACCATTGTTATCTAATTCGTAGGCTTCTTTTTCATCCTGACTTGGAATGGTTCCAAGCCCTGTCAAGTAAAATCCTGCAATGGTATCAACATCATCACTACTCAAATCCAAATCAAAATGCTCGTTAAAATCATTCAAGGTCATACTGCCTTGGACAATGAACGTATTTTCCGCAATTTCACGCACAAAGATTTCTGTTTTGTCAGTTTCATCATCAATTTCCCCGACAATTTCTTCAAGCAGGTCTTCGAGAGTAACAATCCCTGATACGCCACCATACTCATCTAGTAAGATGGCCATTTGGTTTTGAGTATTTCGCAAAGACTTCAGCAAATCATCCACAAAAATCGTCTCAGGAACGAATAGTGGTTCCTGCATAATACGGCGAATCTTTAACTGATCGAATCCATTTGTGAAACTATCAGCAAGAATTTTCTTGGTATGAATGAGGCCAATGATATTGTCTTTATCCCCTTCGTAAACAGGTATTCGAGAAAAATTTTGGCGAAGAATTTCTGGCATGATCACGTTAATATCATCTTCGATATCTACCATGAAAGCATCTGTACGCGGTACCATGACTTCACGAGCCATCATTTCATCCAAATTGAATATTCCTTGAAGCATTTCGATTTCTTCAGCATCTAAGGTCTGTTCGCTCTTGGTTAAAATATACTCAATCTCATCTCGAGTCATTTGCTCATCTGCATCATCGAAATTCATAGGCGTAATACGACTAATCAAGTTTGTCGCAGCTGATAACAACCAGACAAAAGGACTTACAATTTTCCCAAGAAAAATAATGACTGGTGCTGTGACAACTGCCAAGTTTTCTTTCATATTCATGGCAATTCGCTTCGGATACAATTCACCAAGAACAATAGATACAAATGTCAGCATCGCCAGAGCTAGCCAGTAACCAGCTGTCTGAGCTGTCGCAGAATTTCCCATCCATTTTGCAAAAACAGCCCCTAAATCATTCGCTAAACTCGCACCGGAAAGGATTGAAATAAAGGTGATTCCGACCTGAATCGTAGATAAGAAATTGTTTGGATTTTCTAACACCGTCAAAAGACGAACAAACTTCTTTTCCCCTTCTGCGGCTTTTTGTTCAACTCTCGAACGATTAAGGGAAACTAGAGCCATTTCAGATGCTGAGAAAAAGGCATTGAACAAGGTCAATAAGAATAAAATAAATAGTTGTAAATAGATGGTCTGACTACCAGGGTCTTCCATGATGTTCTCCTATAATAAAATTTATAACATTTCAATTATACCATAAAATCTGAAATATACCATATATCTTGTTAGAAATCATCTTTTGCTGACATTTTTATGATACAATAATCAAAAGAAATAGGAGATAAGCAATGATTCTTTCAATGAAACATGTCTATTATAAGAGACAGGGTAAAACAATTTTAGAAGATATAAACTGGGAATTTCATCCAGGAGAACGTTGGGCCATTTTGGGTCTCAATGGTGCTGGCAAATCAACACTCTTGCGTATTCTAATGGCAGAATTTTGGAAAACCTCTGGTGATTTGACAGTATTAGGGGTTGAATTTGGTAAAGGTGACATTCCCAGTCTTCGTACGAAAATTGGAGTGGTCGGTTCTTTTCTAGCAGAACGATTTCCCATTGACCTAACAGCAGAACAAATCGTATTGACAGGTAAGTATAAGTCCTCCATCCTATATCGTGAATATGGGCAAGCGGAGCTCAACCAAGCAAAAGATATGCTTAAGTCTATTAAGGCTAGTCACCTAATTGGTCGGACTTATGCGAGCCTTTCACAGGGTGAACGCCAACTCCTGCTCATTGCTCGAAGCCTCATGGAAGATCCAGCTATATTGATATTAGATGAAGCAACCGTTGGACTTGACCTATTGGCACGCGAACGCCTTCTTCATCATATCGATTCTATCTGTCAACTCCCAAATGCTCCTGCCATCATCTATGTCACCCACCACGCAGAAGAAATCACAAACAACTTTACTCACGTCCTCCTTCTAAGAGAAGGGAAAGTCTTGGCACAGGGACCAAAACAAGAAATTCTAACTCCTGCCCTGCTCAGTGATTTTTATGGTAATCAAGTTGAATTGATTGAACTAGGAGACGAGCGATTGTTTATCAAGCCAATTCTTAACTAGCACAATTCAAATAAATCAGAAAAGAAAAGACCTAGAATGCTGAAAATTCACTCATTGGTTCTAGGCCTTTTCTTATACTCTAATTTATCTTTTTATCACCCGCGCGTGTCTGATTCAAAATCCATGCATTTAAAAAGAATCAAACTCTGTCAGCGCATAACTTTCTAGTTGGTTAATATTGCGCCGCATTTGCTTGGCTGCCATTTGTGATAAATGACCATACTTTTCATATTCTGCAACCACTTTTCTTTCTAAATAATACCCTCGTAACAGATCATCTAAACTTTCGGGTTTCATCCGTCCGATAACATCTTCCACCTTGATTCCTGCATGAATCAATTGAGCTTGGTATAGGTAGAATTCTTTTAGCTGCTGAATGTATTCAGCAGAGAACCTCAACTGATTTTTCTCTAAAAATTGAATAATCTCTGCGGTATTGGCCAAGAATAATTCAGACAATGCTGGATCATACTCATTCTTTTGAGCAGTCGCATCCTGATTTCTTTTCCGTAAACTAGTTCCGATACTAATCCATTCATGATACCACTTATTTATGACCCTTCGACTGATTAGCCATAAGTATTTGAAGGTTGGAACCAGGTCACGATTAATATCCTGTTCCAATGTTCTTAAGTAGTTTTGATAGTGACGGTAGGAAGACAAACTGAGGTGTTCTTTCGCAAATGCAGTCTCTAACCCCTTCTGTTCAATTTCTACCAATTTCAACCTTAAACTGGCCACCTCTTTCCGCATGTCTACAGACATCAGCTGGCGATGAAGATGTTCTATCCGCCTATAATATTGACCAATAACAATGTAAATACCATTTGGATTTGTGGCATCCTCAATATCTAGTTCCAATTCGTTTACCACCACTTGCAGAATAGAGATTCGGACAGAACCTTCTAAAATCGGAGATTCGGACTTCTGTTTTGCAAACCTTGGCAAAACGAATAAGCCCACCAAAAAACTCAACAGGGTCACCATTCCGACAGTAAATAGAATCAGACTGTAAATTAAGCTATCAAATTCTGGTAACAACAAAATCGTAGCAATCGAGACCGACCCTTTCATCCCTGAAAATGTTAGAATCCCCAGCTCATGCACACTATAAACACTCTTAGAAGATTTTGCTTTTCGATAAGCATTCAAGCAGAGTAAGCCAATAAAGCGTATCAGAAACAGACTAATGGTTAAGAGAATAACTATCCCTAACAAGTGACCATTACTAATCAATGGATTCCTCAAAGCAGGCTGAATGATTCGAGTAAATTCATACCCAAAAACAAGAAAAACCAACCCATTCAATGAGAAATTTAGAGTATCCCAAACAATTTGGTTCACACGATTCACACGCGCATCAAACAAAGTCATTTTTTTCAACTGCTTCGATTGAAACAGACCTGCAATGACTACTGCAATAATTCCAGAACCACCAATAGAGGTAGCCACAAAATAAGCCAGTAATGGTAATGAAAGTTCAAGCAACAGGACTCCAGGAATATCTGCCGCATCCAGTTTTTCAAGTAATGAAACCAACCCACGATGACCAAAAGCAAGAAAAAGTCCAGCGAGCATTCCACCGACAAGTGCCCAAACAAATTGACCACTTGCGTTAATGAGTGAAAAGTTCCCTGTCGTCAAAGCAAGCACAGCAAACTCAAACGCAACAAGTCCACTCGCATCATTCAGCAAGCCTTCTAGGGTCAAAATGGTTTCTAATCGTTTTGGAAAAGCAAAGCGATTTGATAACACTAAAAAGGCTACAGCATCAGTCGGCGCAAGTGCAGCCCCAAGAGCAAAACTTGCAGAGAGAGGAACCTCTACTGGTAATAAGTAGCCAGCCAAAGATCCGATTCCCAAGGCTGTTAAAAAGACCAACGGAAAAATTAGGAAGGCAATAACTTTCCAATTTTCCATCAAGTCATCGACATTACTTTGCTGACCCTCTCTAAAGTTTAAGGGAGCAATAACTAAAGCAAGGAACAATGAAGGATCTAGGGTGAGATTCCCGACTCCAAATAGTAGACCTGCACCAACTCCCAATAAAACTTGAATAAATGGAAGTGGAAATTTGGGATTTAATCGATAAATGGTATTGGAAATAACTAATAGGATTAAAAATATAATGATTTGAACAAAACTTGTAATACAATCACCTCCTTAATTGTTGTTGATACGTTCTATCATCACCAAAAACGGTGGAGTATTGACTTGGTTCAGCGGTTTATAAAGTATGGCAGTAAAGACGGTCTGGTCCAGCTGGCTGACAAAGTCTAAGACCGCATCCTTTTCTACTGCTCCGCCCTCGTGGCCATAATAAATCATAATAGCAAGACGACCACCAACAACCAGTCGATCTAGGACTTTTTTGATGGCTTGAAGGGTGGTTTCAGGCAAGGTAATGACTGACTTATCCGCTGAAGGTAGGTAGCCAAGATTAAAAATAGCTGCCTTACATTGATCCACAAACTGATCTAGGCTTTCGTGTCCTGTCAAAACCAATTGGGCATTGGTCAAGCCAGCTTTTTCTAGTTTTTCAGCCGTTGTGTTCAAGGCTTGTTCCTGAATATCAAATGCCACGACCTTTCCTGCTCGCTGAGCTAAAAATAAGGTGTCATGTCCATTTCCCATAGTCCCATCGACAGCAAGGTCTTGGTCTGTTAAAATCTCATCTAAAAAGGCATGTGCCATATGTAATGGTCTAAGCATATTTTCTCCTTAGGCTAATAATTTCAAAAAGTAAGTTGTCAAGGTCACTTCATCTACCTTTTTACGTTGTTTTAGCCACCAGCTGACGGTTTCCACAAAAGTAGTGACAACAAAATGCAGCAATAGGTCCTCTGGAAGACTCCGTTTATCCTGCATGTAATCTTCCATCACTTTTGGATAAATATCGTGTTTGAGCTCTGTCTCTAATTCCTTTAAAAAATAGGTATTGCGTGATAACAAGAGGCTAGCTACTCGGTCTTGATTTGTCCGAAAATGTTTGAAAATATGCGCCAGCAAAACTGTTACATCACTACCTTCACGACCTGTAAACAAATGATGAAATAGGTCATGACAGAGTTCTTCCAAAAGAGCTTCCTTACTGGCATAATGGGCGTAAAAAGTAGAACGGCCAACATCTGCCTTATCAATGACATCCTGCACACGCATGTCATCGTACCCTTTTTCGTTTAATAGGCTCAAAAACGCCTGAAAAATCGCCTTTCGTGTTTTTACAATTCGTCTATCCATCTCTCGTACATTTCAAACATTATGTTCAAAAACAAACAAAATGTTTTACTTGTTTCTAGTTATTTGGCTCATTTAATAGCATAATGAACCTATAAACAGTATAACATAGAAAGGGTTTATCATGTCGTCTAGTAAAAATACTTTCATTGCTTTTTTGCTGAATCTTTGTTTTTCTATCATTGAATTTATCTTTGGAGCTCTCTTTCACTCCAGCGCCATTTTAGCAGATGCTGTCCATGATTTTGGGGATGCTCTAGCCATTGGCAGCTCCGCATTGATGCAGACCTTCGCAAATAAACCAGCTGATAGCGCCTATCCCCTTGGTTACAAGAGATGGAATATTTTGGCAGCACTCTTGACCTCAAGCATTCTGATTATCGGTTCTAGCCTAATTCTTGTGGAAAACATTCCCAATCTTTTCCATCCCCAACCTGTCAACCAAGATGGAATGCTAGTACTTGGAGTGATCGCTATCATCATCAATTTCGCCGCTTCCCGTATTGTAAAAAATGGCCATAGCCATAATGAATCCATTCTTAGTTTGCACTTTCTAGAGGATATTTTAGGATGGCTGGCGGTCATTCTTGTCTCCATTATTCTCCAATTCACTGATTGGTACTTCCTTGATCCCCTACTTTCAATCATTATTTCTCTATTTATCCTTAGTCAGGCCCTTCCTAAGGCATGGAATACACTGAAAATCTTTCTTGAACAAACTCCATCTGGAATAAAGAGTGATGAACTGGCTCTTGAGTTGTTGTCTATACCAAATGTGGAATCCATCGTTCAACTTAAAGTATGGACTATGGATGGGTATGAACATTGTGCTACACTGACTGTCAAACTTACTAACCATGCTTTGGCAGGCAAGACCAAAGAAAGAATACGGAATTCTCTTTTCACCTATGGAATTCTCCAAACTACCATAGAAACGGTTTAACTTTCTCTTCATTTTCCAAATTCATTACGAATAAATAGGTATGAAGATCTGTATCCTATTTTTCCTCGGAGCTTCAATTGGCTCCTTTTTGGGACTGGTCATTGACCGGTTCCCTGAACAATCCATTATCCGACCATCTAGTCATTGTAGTTCTTGTAAAAAGCAACTCAAGGTTTGGGACCTGATTCCCATTCTTTCTCAGCTTTCAACCGCATCCAGATGTCGTTATTGCAAGGTAAAAATCCCCTATTGGTATGCTGGACTAGAATTCTTAACTGGACTTACTGTCCTACTCTGCCATTTTCAACTCCTAAGCCTAACTGAAACCATCCTCATCCTTGCAGGGCTGGTTTTGACCATTTACGACATCAAGCATCAGGAATATCCTTTTGCCGTCTGGCTCGTTTTTACTTTTGTAGCTCTGTTACTCTCCCAGCTTAACTGGCTCTTTTGTTGCTTTTTAGCCTTGGCTTTTCTGACAGAGAAATGGCAGCTCAATATCGGTTCGGGTGATTTTCTATATTTGGCTAGTCTGTCCCTAATTTGTGGCTTGACTGAAATCCTATGGATTATTCAAATCAGCTCACTCTTAGGCTTACTCGTCTTTACAATATACAAGCCAAGATCCATTCCTTACATACCATTCCTTTTTCTTGCGAGTATTTTCGTCATTCTGTGCATCTAAATAGAGTTTTTCTTGATTTTTTTGTTATAATAGTAGGCATATTAGAGTTCAGTTTCAATAGTAACTGAATGGTCTTCACTTAGGAAGACAAAAGGAGAAATCTTATGACACTATTTCAGGATGACAGTTTAACACTGCACACCGACCTTTATCAAATCAATATGATGCAGGTCTATTTTGACCAAAATATTCACAATAAAAATGCCGTTTTCGAAGTATACTTCCGTTCTCAACCCTTTAAAAATGGTTATGCGGTCTTTGCAGGCTTGGAGCGCGTGGTGGACTACCTTAATAATCTTCGTTTTAGTCAAACAGATATTGACTACCTAACAGAATTGGGATATCCTCAAGATTTCCTAGATTATTTGGCTCAATTAGAAATGACCTTAACCGTCCGATCTGCAAAAGAAGGTGATTTGGTTTATGCGAACGAACCTATTCTCCAAATCGAAGGTCCCTTGGCACAATGCCAATTGATTGAAACAGCTTTGTTAAACATCGTCAACTACCAAACACTCATTGCTACAAAAGCTCGTCGTATCAAAGCAGTTATTGAAGATGAGCCATTGATGGAATTTGGAACCCGTCGTGCTCAAGAAATGGATGCTGCAATTTGGGGTACACGGGCAGCCTTTATTGGTGGAGCATCTGCGACTTCCAATGTTCGAGCAGGAAAAATCTTTGGCATACCTGTAGCTGGTACCCATGCTCATGCCTTGGTTCAAACCTATGGTGATGATTACAAAGCATTCAAAGCCTATGCGGAAACACATAAAGACTGTGTCTTCTTAGTAGACACCTATGATACGCTACGCGTTGGTGTTCCAGCAGCCATCCGAGTTGCAAAAGAGATGGGAGACAAGATAAACTTTAGAGGAGTCCGTATCGACTCAGGAGACATGGCTTACATTTCTAAAAAAGTTCGTCAACAATTAGACGATGCTGGATTTACAGATGCAAAAATTTATGCCTCCAATGATCTTGATGAAAATACCATTTTGAACCTAAAAATGCAAAAAGCAAAAATTGATGTCTGGGGTGTGGGCACAAAACTCATCACTGCTTATGATCAACCAGCATTGGGAGCAGTCTATAAGATTGTATCCATTGAAGACGAAAATGGAAATATGCGCGATACCATTAAGTTGTCTTCCAATGCGGAAAAAGTATCTACTCCAGGTAAAAAACAAGTGTGGCGAATTACCTCTAAAGAAAAAGGAAAATCTGAAGGAGATTACATTACCTTCGCTGATACAGATGTCACTCATCTAGACAGTATCTACATGTTCCATCCAACCTACACCTACATCAATAAAACCATTGAAAACTTTGAAGCACGTCCACTTCTCGTTCCTATTTTTGAGAATGGCAAACAGGTTTACGAGTTGCCAAGTTTGGCAGAAATTCAAGACTACGCCAACCAGGAAATTGATAAACTCTGGGATGAGTACAAGCGCGTACTTAATCCACAACTCTATCCAGTAGACTTGGCTCAAGACGTTTGGGATAATAAGATGAACCTCATCAACCGTATCCGTAAACAAAGCCAGGCAAAAGCGATTTAAGGGGACTGACTCATGACTTTACAAGAAACAATCATCAATGAATTAGGCGTTAAACCTACTATTGACCCTAAAGAAGAAATTCGTCGCTCCATCAACTTTCTCAAAGACTACCTCAAAAAGCATCCGTTTTTAAAAACCTATGTTTTAGGAATCTCGGGTGGCCAAGATTCAACCTTGGCCGGTCGCTTAGCTCAGCTGACTATGGAAGAAATGCGCACAGAAACAGGTGACGATAGCTACCAATTCATCGCTATCCGCCTACCTTATGGTGTGCAAGCTGATGAGACGGACGCCCAAGCAGCACTATCTTTTATCAAACCAGATGTCAGCCTAACCATCAACATCAAGGAATCAACAGATGCCATGGTAGCTGCAGTCAATGCAAATGGACTAGAAATGTCTGATTTTAATAAGGGAAATGCTAAAGCCCGCATGCGCATGATTGCCCAATATGCCATCGCGGGTGAACGCAAGGGAGCTGTCATTGGTACCGACCATGCAGCTGAAAACATTACTGGCTTCTTCACCAAGCACGGTGATGGTGGTGCTGATATCCTTCCCCTCTTCCGCCTAAATAAACGCCAAGGCAAGCAACTGCTCGCTGAATTGGGGGCTGATGAAAAACTCTACCTCAAAGTTCCTACTGCTGACCTGGAGGAAAATAACCCAGGCCTTGCTGACGAGGTCGCACTTGGTGTCACATACAATCAAATTGATGATTACCTTGAAGGAAAAACCATTGATCCTCAAGCGCAAACCATTATCGAAGGCTGGTGGAATAAGACAGCTCATAAGCGCCACTTGCCAATTACTATTTTTGATGACTTTTGGAAATAAACAAATTGCCCCTGACGATATTCAACCGTCAGGGGTCATTTATTGCCTTCCATTTGAATAGGCATTTCACATTTTTTATCAGCTACCAGTAAAATACTCTTCAATCAGCCAATTCAAATACCAATCTTGTTTACAACTCTGTTGATGTTTTCCACCACTTCATGAGTAGAATGTATAATCCATAAGCCAATATACCTCCCAAGGTATTGGTCCAGAGGTCGTCCACTTCAAAAACACGCTGAGCATCGATCAGCAAGTCAAGTAACAACTGTGTACATTCAATAAACAGACTCATACAAAATGTATAAACAATGACTGCTTTAAGGCTCCGCCATTCCTCCTGAAGAAAAAGAAGCAGAAAAACGAGAGGAAAGAGAAGAAAAATATTGGTCGCGTTTTGTAGGATAATCCAACCAAAGTCTCCTAGACTATCTACCTTGTCTCCATTGACAATACTATTAAACGGAGTTGGTAAAAGATACAGTCGACCGATTTGAACAATACCAGGTGTGGTAAAGTCTTTGTATTTTGGATACCAAGTCTGAGGAAGAAAACAGAGTAAAACAATAGCCAGAGCGTAAACCCTAGCTAAAGTTGTACAAATCCATCTTCCAAGCTTGGTCAAGTTGCCGTTTGCTTGGAATAATTTTCTCATGCACGAATACCTGCCTTAGCTTTTGCGGCTGCAATACGAGCACGCGCTTTTTCACGGTCTTTTTTGAGTGTATTGGAACGCAACTGACCACAGGCTGCATCAATATCCGTACCATGTTCCTGACGAACGACACAGTTGACCCCATTTTTCTTCAAAACATCAAAGAATGCCAAGGTCCGTTCCTTGGTTGAACGACTATATTGGTCATGTTCACTAACTGGGTTATACGGAATCAAGTTGATATAAGACAATTTGCGAATATTTTTCGTCAAATCAGCCAATTCCTGTGCCTGTTCCACTCCATCGTTGACCTCATTGAGCATAATATACTCAAAAGTCACGCGGCGATTGGTTGTCTGAATATAATCTTCAATAGCCTCAAACAAAACTTCTATAGGGAATTTACGGTTAATCCGCATAATGCTCGAACGAAGATCATTGTTTGGTGCATGGAGAGATACCGCTAAGTTTACTTGAACTCCCTCACGTGCGAAATCACGAATTTTTGGTGCTAAGCCAGAAGTAGATACCGTAATGTGGCGGGCACCAATTGCCAAGCCCTTGTCATCATTCACAACACGTAAGAAGGTCATAACATTATCGTAGTTGTCAAGTGGCTCACCAATTCCCATCACGACAATATGGCTAACACGTTCATTTTGATTGCGCTCATCTAAGTATTTTTGTACCAACATAATCTGTGCTACAATCTCACCACTCGTCAAATCTCTTTGCTTAGGAATCAAACCAGATGCACAGAAGGTACAGCCGATATTACAACCAACTTGAGTCGTTACACAGACTGAAAGTCCATAATGTTGATTCATCAACACAGTCTCAATCAACATTCCATCAGGTAATTCAAATAAGTATTTGATAGTCCCATCTTTGGACTCTTGTACAATTCGTTGTTTGAGTGGATTGACGACAAACTCTTCTTCAAGCTTTTCAATTAATGATTTTGGTAAGTTGGTCATCTCTGCAAAGGATTGTACACGAGAACGGTAGAGCCATTCCCAAATTTGAGTGGCCCTGAATTTCTTTTCTCCATTTTCGATAATCCAATCAACAAGATTGGCTTGTGTAAAGGCATAAATTGATGGTTTCATATTTCTCCCTATTTCTGGCGGATGACAAATCCACGTTTGGCTTCATTCATTTCACGATGGTGCTGTTTTTTATCATGTTTTTGCGCCCGCTCTTGTTTCTGTTGCTTACCTGTGGACGGTTTATTGTTTTTTACGGTAAAATGACGGCCCTGCTCTTTTGAAGTATCTGAAGTTGACTTAGATCGTTTTGGTTCATTACGGCTGGCTTTCTTGTCCTTCGTTACCAATTCTTCTGTACGTTGTTTTTGTCGGTTTCGATTTCGACTACGGTGACGTTTGCGACTTGTTTTTTCTTCAGGTTCTTCTTCTAACTCTTGTGGATTTGGATTTTCAAGAACAAAGTAGGCACATCCAAAATTACAATATTCTGTTAAATAATCATCTAACCGCCCAATTTTTAAATCAGACTTGACCGGTTTCTCGTCACGATAAAAGCCTTTTAACCGAAGTTGTTCATTTCCCCAATCTCCAACAATATAATCAAATTTCAACATGATGGGCGAAAAGCGTTGCCCAAAAGCAGTCTGATCAAAAGCATCTTTGAAATCATCAACAACAGTGAGTTCAATATTCTCTGAAACAACCTTATTCCCAACACGTGCAAAACTCGGACCTGGAAATTTATTGTAATTATACATTTCTGGTGAAATTTCTTTCTTCATTGTTCCTCCTATCTAATGAAATATTCGTATATCTAACCTTATTATTATAACATGAAACAAGTTAAAATAGCACTCTTCAACCATTTCAGAGAAATTTCAGACGATTTTAATTTTAGCATATTTGGATGAATTAGCTTTCCTGGGTGCCGTTAGCCAGAACATCCTATAGGATGTTCTAGAGTGGAAATAAGACATGCACAGCAATTCACATTCGTAGAGTACGGCAAGCCGAAGGTGACGATGTATCAAAGCTAATTCAAACGACTGGTGCAAAAAAGAGCGACCTACTCGCTCTTAGTACTCTTCAAATAATCAATGGCTTCTTTAACAGTCATCACTGGTACGATTTCAATATCAGCATTGGCCTTTTCTGCTGCTTCTTTTGCCTCTTCGTAGTTTGTTTTAGCTGTTGGATCCTTTTTCAAAATTTCTGGGTCCACTGGATTATTTGGAACAAAGAAAACACTTGCTCCAGCATTAATCGCAGATAATACTTTTTTATCTGCTCCTCCAATGTCTCCAACGGAACCATCTTGTTCAATTGTTCCAGTTCCAGCAATAACACGACCATCACGCAAGTCTGGCTCAGCCAGCTGTGTATAAATAGCTAATGTAAACATCAGACCAGCACTTGGACCACCAATTCCTCCTGTTTGGAAGTCAATTGGGAAAGAACTTTTTACCTCCGTATGGTCCACCAGAGTAATACCAATACCGTTTTTACCATTTGATAGTTTGATAATTTTTCCGTCAGCAGACTTCTCTTCTCCACCACTAACATAGCCCACTGTCACATCGCTGTCCAGTTCTAAACCTGAAACATATTTAATGAGTTCCTGAGAAGATTCAAAGGTTTTTCCATTAATACTAACGACCGTATCAGCGATATTCAAAACATTTTTAAATGTAGAATCTTCTGCTAAGTCCAACACGTAAACACCGAAGAAATCCATCTCCACATCCTTATTTGCCAGGGTTAAACCTTGATATTTAGCCATGTTTTGAGAGGTTTCCATGTAAAATTGAGCAATCCGATAGTATTCTTCACTGTCTGCACCACCCGCCATTTCTTCTGCAGAAACAATATCTGCGTAAGGGTTAAACTGAGCAATCAGCAACTGTAAGGCTGTTGCCTGCAAGACCGATACATAGGTAAAATTATAAGAACCTGGCTCCTTATCTTCTTCGTTGTTGACTGTCAATACTTCCCGAATATCCGAAGCCCCTCCGGGACTCTCAATATAATATGGTAGACGTACAAATACGGAAAACCATATCAATAACGTCCCCATAATAATTGAAACAATCAATAGCCTTTTCTTATTTTTCGTCATACTTTTTTATCTCCTCATTTACAACTGCAGGTACATATGGACTAATATCTTGATTGAAATAGAGCAACTCCCGAACCTGGCTGGATGATACGAACTTGAGCTCTGGCTTTGCAATCAAATAGATCGTTTCCAAATCTGGTGCTAGCTGACGGTTGTAAAAATCAAAACTAGATTCATATTCAAAGTCCGTTGCATTACGCAAGCCCCTAACCAAATGAGTCACACCATAATGTTTGGCAACATCGACCACTAATTCATTTTCAACTAGAATGACCTCGATGTTCTCTAAGCCGGCAAAAAGTCTTTCCAAGATAACCAATCGTTCCTCACCCGTCATCAAGCCAGACTTTTTCGGATTGGTAAACACTCCGACATATAATTTTTCAAACAAGCCACTTGCTCGCTCAATGAGGTCCATATGTCCATTTGTAATTGGATCAAAAGACCCTGTAAACATTCCGATTCTATCTGACATATACAGTTACCTTACTAATTCCATATACTTTTTCTTTCCAAATTCCGAGCTCTGCAATCTCTTCAGGAAGCTGGACGTTTTTATCCGTCTCACAGAGAACCATCACATCCTCTGCCAATAAGTGACGACGACAAAGCTCAGAGATGACTGCCTCAATTTCCTGCTCTGCATATGGCGGATCCAGAAAAACAAGGTCAAAAGTTCCACTCAATGTCGCCAAGGCTTGCCTAGCATCCATTTGCAAGAGTTGAAATTTATCTGAATCCTTAGTCATCTGAATGTTTTCTTTGATAACAGCTTGTGCTCTCCGGTCACGTTCTACTAAGACTGCCTGATTCATCCCTCTTGATACCGCTTCAATAGACAAGCCACCGCTACCAGCGTACAAATCAAGGACACGACCACCTTCAAAATATGGACCTATCATATTAAACATGGCACCGCGAACTTTATCTGAAGTTGGCCGTGTTACCTTCCCATCTAATGTTTTGAGCGGTCTTCCACCATAGATACCTGATACAATTCTCATAAACACCATTATAGCACAAATTGGCTCATCTTTTCCTTAAAACATCGAGTCTATTTCATGAACATTGTCCCAGTTCTAAGAAGAATGGCAGTTATCAAAAAGTGACAGAGCAAGTCCTGCCCTATCACTTGTGATTACTTCCGTTTGAGACCTTCTTTTCATAGTAAACCAAGGTCATCCTTGGATTGATTGCTTCCAATCTACCTGTTTTTTGATAGCCTAGCTTTTCATAGAGATGACAATTCCCCGCTTCCTGCAAAATCGTATCCAAAAACCAAGTGCCCACATGGCTGTGAATAGCCTCAATCTCAACCAAGGCCCACTGTGCAATTCCCTGACCTTGATAATCTGGAAGGACTGCCAAGGCAGATATTCTTGCACTATTGGTCTCTGGATAAAGATTGATTCGAACCGCACCAACTGGCTTTTCATCGTGTATAAAGACATAACCGTGCGTTCCTGACCGCTTATACTTGAGCAAGATCCTTTCTTTACTTTCCTGATATGGATTTTGCTGGTCTTGATAGGTTTCATACAAGGGTTTAAAAGCTGCTTGCTGGATGGCAAATACTGCATCCAAATCACCAGCTTCAAAGTTTTTCAATTCTAACATTAATGACCTACCATTCCATTATTACTGATTTTTTATCTAAAGGAACAGGAGAACGATCTGCCTACTGCTTTATTGTCTCTATTGTTCAAAAGTGTTCTACTCACCACTAGCAGATGAGTCAACCGTACTATCCGTCTCTGATGAGCTCGGTGCAACAGGTTCTGGTTCGCTCGGCGCTACTTCTTCTAAACTGCTTGGTGGTGTCACCACTGGTTCTTCAACGACAGGCGCTGGAGCACTTGGTTGAGACGGTGTTGATGATTGTTGAGGCGCAGATGATGAGCTACTGGTTGAGCTACTTTGTCCTCCACCATAAACTGGCTGATAGGTATAGCTTTCTTCATAAACATAAGAATCCTCAGCTACGTAGCTATCTGTTTCGGTAGGAACCTCAGCAGCTTGAGCTTCTTCTGTGGATGAAGCCGGTGTTTCTTCATTTGGCTTATTTTGCTCTTCTGCCAACTTTTTAGCAGCTTCTGCTCGAACCAACTCAGCTTTTAACTTGGCCTTTTGGATTTCTTCGATCTTTTTCTTCATGGCAGTTGTCACCTTGTCAATCCTTTTTTGGAGGGCTTCTTTTTTACTTTTTTCAGTCAACTTGTCAACTGCAGCTTGAGCATTCAAAAGATTCTCATCTGTATTCGACTCCTCAAACTCTTTGACAGCCTTTTCTGCAGCCAAGACATTATTCGAATTTTGTGTATTAGAGCCTGTCAAAACCTGTGATGAACTGTTATTATTTTTATATGTTCCCACAAACCAAAATAATGCTGTAATAATCAATAATGCCAATGCAATGAAAGTGAAGACACGCTCAGCCAAACTGGTATTATTAAAATATTCTTTGATCCTTCTTATCATTATTTACTTCACTCTATTCTATTAATGCGATTACAAACTATTTACTTGCCTTTACTTTCCCATTCCAGCCATTCAAACCATAGCTTAAAATATAGATCTCATTAAAGCCCTGTTTCTTCAAATGAAGGGCTGCTGGTGTTACCAACTGACCACGGTCATTTTCATAAATCAAAACAGGTTTATCTTTACGGAGAGCAGCTGTGCTCATTTTCAACTGTTGATAAGGAATATTACGGGCTCCGAGAATATGTTTTCTATTAAATTCACTTGGGTCGCGTAAATCAATCAACTGACCACCGTGGATTTTCTCCGCAAATTCTGCATTATCAATTACAGATGCCGCACGGCGTAGTCGCCAATAATTAAAGCCCATCCAGGCTCCCAAAACAATTAAAAATACTAAAAATACCCACAATGAGTTCATTTTCTACTCTCCTTCAATTTCTGATACTCTAACTCTAAACGATGTTCACGCCTCAAAACAAGTTCAGCTTCCAAATAGTCCAATCGATCAAGTAGTCCTGCCTGATAAACTCGATTGAGCTCAATCTGCATCATTTCAATATCGTAGAGACGGTTTCCCATATAAACAATGATACCAAAACGTTTGAGCAATCGTTGTACATCGTAAAGTCTTTTCATAAAAAAATTGTAGCAGAATTTTAGGAGATTTTCAATAGAAAATTGAAGGCCGCAGGCTTTGACAACAAGAAAAAACTGCCCTTCGACAGTCCTTCCGCATATGCTAAAGCCCCCAGCCTATAGATAACCCTTTTCCTGCGCAATTCTGACAGCAGCCGTACGATTTTCAGCACCCAACTTGGACAGGATAGAGGTCATATAGTTGCGGACTGTCCCGTCAGACAGGTGGAGCTGGCTGGCGATTTCCTTATTGGACAGACCCTCTGCCACCAGCTTGAGCAGCTGGTTTTCTAAGTTGGTCAAGGGACTGCGTTGGGTCAGGAGAATGTCCATCAACTCTGGTGAATATTCCTTCCGCCCCGCCAAGACCGTTTCAATGGTCCGCATGAGGTCTGCGATGGAGCGTTCCTTGAGCACATAGGCATCCACATCTGCCTTGACCGCCCGCTCGAAATAGCCCGGTCGCTTGAAGGTGGTCATGATGACGACCTTGACAGGCAAGGCTTGCCCCCGTACCCATTCCAAGACATCTAGGCCCGTCTTTTCAGGCATTTCTATATCTAAGAGCACCACATCTACTGGCTCTTTTTCCAAAAGAGCAATGGCCTGACTGCCGTTTTCTGCCTGTAAAACAGCCTCAACCGTATTTTGAAAGCCCAAGAGTTGACAGAGGGCGTCCCGCAACATTGCTTGATCTTCTGCGACTAAGATTCTCATTCTACCACCTTCTCAAGCGGAATTCGGACGGACAGGCGGGTGGGCTTGGCTAGAGAGATAAATTCCAAACTTCCTTTCACCGTTACCAACCTGTCCTTTATGGTATGCAATTCCTGACCAGTCAACTGGGCAAAGCCTACACCGTTGTCTTCGTAGTGCAAAACCAATTCTTGCTGGTCTTTTTCAAAAACCAAACGGCATTTGCTAGCCTGGCTGTGCTTGAGCAGGTTGTTGGCCAACTCTCTCAGCACCATAGCCAGCTTGTTCTGGACATGTAAGCTGAGCCGCTCTGCTATTTCCCCGCCCAAGACAACTAAGTCCACTCCTGCCAAGTCCAACATCTGCTGTAAAATCTGGAGTTCCTCTGCCACGGTGTGCTGCTTGAGGGACTGGACAATCTGGCGGACCTCCTGCATGGAGTCCTTGGCCAAGGTCTGAAGATCTGCTACCTCCTTCTTGGCCTGGTCAATCTGGTCGTGGTCTAACAAAGTTTGGACCAGCTCGGCCTTGACAGACAGCATGGCAAAGACATGACCCAGTGTGTCGTGCAAGTCCTGACCGATACGGTTGCGTTCGTTTTCAGCTAGCAGTAGGTTAATGGAAGCATTCTGCTCCTGTAGGCGTTGCTGAAGGGCTTCCCGCTTGGTCTCAATCCAGCTGAAAATCAGCAAGGCCAAGCCAAAGAAGTGGATAACAAGTGCAAAAGCTCTCATCTCAAAAGGAACTGGACCAAAGAGAGCCCATAGGATAATAGCCAGCAACAAAAGCCCGTAGGACACCGTCCGATAGGTCAGTCGATTCTCTTTATAATACCAGCCCAGCATATTGGACAGGTTGAAGATAAAGAGGGAGAATTGCAGATTGCCCCAAAAACTCATGACGGCGATATAGCCAATCAGGTAAAACCAAGCCAGCAGGGAATAGAGCTTGTGGTCGGTATAAAAGAGGGAGCAATAGACCAAGGCAAAGAGAATAGTCGCTAGGACAACTGCCGTCGGATTGGGACTATACTGGGCATAGTAAAAGGGAAAATAGAGAAAGACCATGCCCACGAAGAACATGAGTGGTACCTTTCTTTTTTCAAATATCATCTGTCACCTCACTGTTGCTCGGATTTTCTATTCAGAACCAGAGCAATTCCTAAGAAAATTATCGCATAGCCTAGGACAATTAGCAAGGATTTCCAGAGAAAATCTCCCTCTTGGGCATAGGTGGTCACCAGCTGGTTAACATGGTAGCTAGGCATAAGTTTACAAACCCGCTGCACCCAGTCTGGAAAGAGGGAAACAGGCATCCAAGAACCACCCATGATAGCCAGAACAAAATAAAGCAAGTTGGCCACAACCGACATGGCCTGTTCAGATTGGATTTGCACCAAGAGCAAGCCGATGGCTAAAAATACGATAGAGGTTACTAAAAGTAAGAGAGCCGAAATTACCCATTCTTGTGCTGTCATCTCTACACCCTTAACTAAGCCACCCACCGCAAAGACAATGGCAATGGAAGATACAAAGCAGAGCAAAACCCGCACCAGTTTGGAAAGATAGTATTGCCAGATTGGCAGGGGCGAATGCTGGATAAAGGTCAACCAGCTATTCTTTCTGTCCTCTGCCAGCATCATGGGAAAGGTGAAAAGGGCAAAGCCCGACATGGAAAAGCCTGTCATGGTCAGCATGTAGGACTGGATAAAGGCCTTTTGCATGGTCGCATCATCAAACTGGACCGTTGATGAGAAAATCAGGAAAAAGATGACGGGCATACCGATAGACAGGAGAAATACTCCCAAACTTCTAGATAATTTTACCGCCTCTACTTGAACTAATGCTTTCATGATTCTTCCTCCCTTGTCTTGTCAAATAAGCTATTGAGCAGGGTCATATTCTGCACTTCCAGGTCCGAAATCCGACAACCTGCCTCCTGCAAATTCTCCCAAACCTGCTCAATAGCTCGGGTCTTGAAGCTGACCGTATCTTGTTTGTAGCTGATCTCATTGATTTCAGCCAAGCTCTCCACCGCCGCCGCAAAGGCAATCGGCAGGGTTACTTCCTTCTCCTGCTCCTCGCTCCGCATGGCAAATGGCGTGGTATCTCTTAGTAGCCGCCCCTGGTGCAAAACCAAAATCCGCTCCGCCGTATGCTCCACTTCCTCGATATAGTGGCTGGTATAAAAAATAGTCACACCCTGATCCTTGAGCTCATGGACAATCTCCCAAAAACGCTGGCGGGTCGAAGTATCCATACCCGCCGTCGGCTCGTCCAAGAAGAGCAACTTGGGCTTGCCAATCAGGCAGATGACGAAAGCTAAGAGCCGCTTCTGACCACCCGATAGCTTGCCGGCCAGTTGATTTTTTTGCTCTGAGGAAAAGCAGAGCAGACTGTCGATTTCCACATCTGTCAGACTATCCTTGTAGATGACTTGGAAAAAGCGGAGCAATTCCTTGACCTTCAAGTCCGTTGGAATAGCATTTTCCTGTGGCAAGACTACCACCTTTTCCTTATTAGACTGAGCCTGCGGAGCCAGACCGTCCAACAAAACCTGGCCTTTCGCCGCCTTTCTATCCCCCAACAAACAAGACATGAGGGTCGTTTTTCCCGCCCCGTTTGGACCGATTAAAGCTACACATTCCCCAGACTTGATTTCAAAGGAAAGATTGGACAAGATTGTCTGTCCTTTGATGATTTTTTCTAGTGCTTGTACTTCTATCATTTTTCTACCTCCTACTTCTTGAACATCTTACATACATAGTATATCTCGAAAATGAAGTCCGCACTAGAAGACTTTGTCATTGACTCATGTGACAAATGTCATATTATACTCAACGAAAATCAAAAGTAGCCTAGGAAACGAAGTCAAAGATAGAACTGGAGTTCATCAAGGTAAGTTGACAACGGATAATTTTGATTTTCGAAGAGTATTAAATAATGCAACAAAAAAAAAGAGTCCTTCTGGACCCTTCATCTATTTACAACTTAGGAGCTTGACCAAGTTCTGCCTGTAGCATCCAAATATGTTTTTCAATACTAGCCTTAGCCACATTGAAAATGTCGTTGGTTACGCTGTCACCTTCTTCATCACTGACATCAAGCCCCTTTTGGAAAAGAGCAGCCAGATAGCGGAACACCTCTACCACACGCGCCAATTGCTCTTCAATCGTTAGATTGTAATCACCAGGAACTTCCTTGAGCTGACTATTTTCACTAAACTCTGTAAGGGTAGAAAATGGTGCCCCACCTAAGGTGATTAAACGCTCACTCATCTCATCCAAATAGCCATCAATTTCTTCCATATATTCGTCCATCTTTGGATGCCAAATCATAAAACCACGACCACGCATATACCAATGAACTTGATGGAGGATGGAATGGGCTACTGATAAATCGGCCACCGCTTGATTCAAAACAGCCTTAGAATCAGCCAACGATGGACGCGGGCTGAAAGACGCAATTTCTGCTGGAGATTGATAATATTTTTGTTTCATCATATATCACCCTTTCTTTTATTTATAATTATTATAAATAAAAGAAGAAAAAATTGCAAGAATTACCCCTCAGCAAATGCTGGCTTATCAACAGACAAATTTCTTGCTATATTAACTTATATACGTTAGACTAGTAAGTAAGAATAGCATGTGATTTTCTTTTTTAGAAAATCATCGCCCCATTAAACATTCATGGAGGAAATCTTATGTCAGAAGATAAATTAAGTGCAAAATTGGATCAATTATCAGGTTCAGTGAAAGAAGGACTTGGTAAACTAACCGGTGACAAGGAAATCGAAGTCGAAGGAATTGTCGAAAAGGGAATCGGAAAAGCTAAAGAACTGGTTGAAGATGCAAAAGACAGCATCGAAGGCGCAGTACAGGGCATTAAAAATGCATTTGACAAGGAAGACAAATAAGATCTAATTCATATAGATGACTTCCTATAGTCAATTGCTCAAAGTGAAAATAAGGGGTTGTGGGAAATTCAGACATATGGTATGAATTCTACCCAACTCCTTTTTCTTCTGTAGTGAAAGGAAATAGTATGCTAAAAATTGTTTTTGTCTGTCTTGGCAATATTTGCCGTAGTCCAATGGCAGAGTTTGTCATGAAAGATTTAACAAATCAGGTCTATATTGAAAGTCGAGCAACATCTAGCTGGGAACATGGAAATCCTATTCATCCTGGAACTCAAAATATTTTCAGAAAACACAATATTAGCTATGATAGCACTAAAACATCGCAACAAATTAGTCAGAATGACTTTGAAACATTTGATTTTATCATAGGAATGGACAGTCAGAATGTCCAAGACCTGAAAAGAATGGCTCCCTCTTCTGCCCAAAATAAAATTTTTCAGTTTACAGATGAATCAGTCCCCGACCCTTGGTATACTGGTGATTTTGACGAAACCTATAGGATTGTTTCGAAAGGCTGCCAACATTGGTTGAATAAGATTTTAACTATGAATTCAATGAATTCTCAAAAAGACTCCGTGTAATATTTTTGTAATATTTGTAAAAAAATGGTAAACTATATTTGATTCTGTCGGCATCTTATTCCGGTATGATATTAGTTCAGAGTCAAATATTTTGAAAGTGAATTTCTATGAAAGAGATACAATTAGCATCAATTAAACCTCATCTAACGCGCAAGAATCTTGAAATCATGACTGTTATCTTATTAGCCTTGTGTGCTTTGTTTACCTTTGCTGGCCGAATGAGTAGCAAGGAAGTTCTCACCCTCGATAATGGAAAAATCAAGTATGAAGGGTATGTTGTCGCCTCTAAAATGAATGGTCAAGGAAAACTTACCTTTGAAAATGGAGATACTTACGAAGGAGAATTCTCCAACGGAATTTTCAACGGAAAAGGAACCTATAAGTCAGCTCAAGGATGGACCTACACTGGTCAATTCAAAAATGGCTATGCAGATGGAAAAGGAAAACTAACCACCGAAGGACAAGCAACTTACGAAGGAACATTTAAACAGGGGATTTATCAGCATGAGAATTAAATGGTTATCGGTTATTAGGGTCATTGGACTTTTATTTGTCTTGCTTTATCACTATTTTATTAAACAATTTCCAGGTGGCTTTGTTGGGGTAGACCTATTCTTTACCCTGTCTGGTTATCTGACAACTGCACTGCTTATTGATGAATTTGCAGCACACAAAAAAATTGACATCATTGCCTTTTTCCGTCGTAGAATCTATCGCATTTTACCGCCTTTGGTACTGACTATTTTGCTCGTAGTTCCACTTGCATTGACCATTCGAAATGACTTTATTGCTAATATAGGAAGTCAGATCACTGCTGCATTAGGTTTTATAACAAACTTTTTTGAAATCCTATCTGGTGGAAGCTATGAAAACCAGTTTTCTCCTCATTTATTCGTACACACTTGGACGCTTGCAATTGAGATGCAATATTATATCATCTGGGCAGGATTTATCTGGTTCATGGCAAGATCTGCTCGGACGATTGGACAATTAAGAGGAACCATTTTCCTCAGTTCAAGTATTCTGTTTCTCTTTAGTTTCTTGGGAATGTTCATTTCTAGCTTCTTTGTCAGCAACCAGTCAACCATTTATTATTCAACCTTTACGCATATCTTCCCATTCTTTATCGGAAGCATATTAGCTACAATAGTTGGTATAAAACAAACAACGCACTCCTTCCACAAACTTGTTGAGCAATTCTCTATCCGGAATCTATTACTCATTTTTGCAGGTGGTTTCGCCATTGAATTACTCCTTCTATTTTTCCTTCAATTCAGCTCTATTTGGACTTACCTTTTTGGTTTCCTCTTGTCTAGTTTGGCAACAGCTGCAATGATCTTCTCAGCTCGAATCCTTCATGAGAAAACACCTCATATTACTGAACCAAAGGCTATCTTGTTCATTGCCAACATTTCTTATGGAATGTATCTCTTCCATTGGCCATTTCTCATCATCTTTTCTCAATTACTTCCAAGTTTGGTTGCTGTGATTCTCTCTCTCATTTTTTCTACTATCCTATCAACCATCTCCTTCTTTGTTTTGGAACCATATGTTGTAGGTAAAGTAGGAAAATTATTTGGTCTAGCGGTCGACTTAAAGCCTTATAAGAAACATATTACCATCGGCTTTTCGATTCTAACCCTACTAAACTTCGCTATCTGCCTATTTGCACCAAAACTTGGAAATTTTGATAAAGAAAATATGGTCAGCTCACTTTACCAAGCTCAAACGCAATTGGCCACCACTCGAGCTGGTGTAGAAAATGCTCAAGCAACCAGTTATGAGATTCAAGAGGGGGTAACCATTTTCGGTGACTCTGTTACTGTCCGTGCTAGCACAGCTGTTCAAACTGCTCTACCTGACGCACAAATCGATGGAACTGTTAGCCGACATCTAACTGAGATTTCCGGTCTAATCAGCTTATACAAGAAAAATAATACCCTGAAACAAACTGTTGTGGTTGCCTTAGGGACCAATACAAGTGATAATTACCAAGAATTATTGGACCAGCTTGTTAAAGAATTTCCTAAAGGGCACAGACTCATCTTTGTCACACCCTATGATGGAAATTATACTCCAAGCAACTCACTCGCTTACCAAACAGGTAAGTATGAAAAAGAGTTAGCTGATAAGAATGATTTTATTTCTATTGCAGATTGGTACCAAGTAGCAAAAGATAATCCAAACATTTGGATCAATACAGACCTTGTTCACTTCAATCTTGAAACAGATGGAGCAACAATCTTTGCAACAACCATTAAGGATGCTGTAGAAGCCAGTGCAAATGGACCTATTAAAAATTAAATAAGTATCCTGGAAAATAGCATTAGTATTTGTATTTGACGGATTTAATAATCTATACACTCAAAAAATAACAAAATAAGAGCCTGAACAGCTCTTATTTTGTTATTTCTGCTTGCTTTGAAAACGCCATTCAAACCGTTTCTGATCATAAAATGGGTACATGGCTTGTAAAAGTGTGATAGCCAGTAACCAACCTCCGATAATATCGGTTGGGTAGTGTACCCCAATATAGATACGAGATATGGCAACCAATATAGAAATGAAAACGAGAAGGGCTTGAACAGCAGCTCGAGCTAATCCTTTTTTCATACGCTGTTGCATAACGATGACAATTGCTCCTGCAATCATCATGGTTGACGCTGTGTGCCAACTTGGAAATGAATAGCCTATTGTATCAATTAACCATTGGATGCTAGGGCGTGGACGTTGGTAGACATATTTCAGGGCTGTTGATGCTACCCCCATCGCTGCAAAACTAGCAAGTAAAAAATACGCTTCTATCTTCCACTTCTTAAAAAAGTAAAAGAATGCTGCCACAAGCAAGGTAATGGCTAGAATAATAACGGTATTTCCTAAAACGGTAATTGATGTCCAAAACTGGGTTGCTCCACTCGGTAGATTGCCACGAATGGCTGTTTGAATGGTTGAATCAAACCCCGCTAAGGAAGTTGGAAAAAATTTTGCCGTATAACCTAAGATAACAAAAGCTAAGGCAAAAAAGGATGCATTTTGTAAATGTTTTTGTTTGTTCTTCATACCAATAGTTTACCTTAAAAAGGTTAAACTTTCTTTAAAATCGGCTGTGCAGCTTTTTGGCAAATATAAAATACCGCTGATAGGACAACCCCTTGTAACAGATTAAATGGCAATACCATCATCAATAGGTAATTCCACAAGCCTAAAATTTCTTTAATATCAAAATTTGCAAATGCAGCATAGACTGGGACTGCATAAACATAGTTCAATAACAACATGACTAAGGTCGAACCGATGGTTGCAACGATTGCTGTTTTGATGTAATTTTTTATAGTCTGATCATTTTTCCAGAAATAGGCCACCGCTAAAATAAACACTGACATGGCAGCGATATTCATCGGCAAACCAATAATGGTCGATGGCCCCTGATTGTTTAAAATCAGTTTGAGAAAGGTTCGAACCAATAGGATAGCAAAACTAGCCTTGGTATCTAAAATTAACAGACCAAACAAGATTGGTACTAGGGAAAAATCCACCTCTAAGAAATTCGCCGTTGGAATAAGGGGAAATTTCAAGTACATGAGCAGAAAAGATACTGCTGAGAGAATGGCGATAATCGTCATTTTGCGTGTGTTTGTCATAAAGGTTCCTCCAATTATTGAAAATTGAAGAAGTCCAAAAGAGCAGGCTAAAAAACCGTGCACTTCGCCTTCTCCCATCCAGACTATACTGTCGGTTGTGGAATTGCACCACATCAGCTTTCGCTCGCAGACTTATTTACTAGATAATTTCTTTTTTGACACTTGTCTAAGGTGGTGGGGACGTCAGCAAACCTTCGGTTTCATGACTTATTTTCGAGCCTAAGGTCTCGAAAATCCCCTGTCATCCTATTCAAAAATAGGATGACTTTCACCACGGCGACAAGCGTCGGACTTGCGACCTTCGGTCGCTCCTGCTGCCGCCCTCAAAGAAAGATTTTCAAAATAGAGAAACTATCTTAATAAAATCACTGCCGGTCGGGAATCACACCCTGCCCTGAAGACTCTTCCATCATACCAAAAAAGCCTTGCAAACGCAAGACCTTGAAATGGTTTAGCTACTATTATGATTTCAATTTATCCTGTTCATAGGTATGGACCAACTCAAGACCAGCAAATTCTTGTTGGCGCAATGCTTCATATACAATCATACAAACCGTATTCGAAACATTCAAGCTTCGCACATGCTCATCATTCATTGGTATGCGAATTGCTTTCTCTGGATGTTTTCGCATAAACTCCTCAGGTAACCCCTTGTCTTCTCTACCGAATAGAAAATAATGGATTTTTCCATCATCATACTGTTCATCTGAGTATGTTTTATCTGCAAATTTTGACACCAGGTGCACGACTCCCTGTTGACTGGCATACTGCATAAATTCTTCCAGATTATCATAGAAACGAACATCTAATTTATCCCAATAATCCAACCCTGCTCGCTTCATTTTACGATCATCAATTGGAAAGCCCATCGGTTTTATGATATGCAAAGGGCTATTTGTCGCAGCACAAGTCCGAGCAATATTCCCTGTATTTTGTGGAATCTGTGGTTCAAACAAAACCACATGATTTTTTGCGGTTTCTTCAATATAATCTAATTCTTCTATATTCATGATAGCCTCTCTAACTTGGCAACGATCGGTTGACTTCAATAAAAAAACAATTCAGTCTATTCTTTTCATTATCGAAAAAAGACAAAAAAATAGCCACACTGCCCGGAGTCAAGCTCAGCAAACAGCATGGTGAATGATGATTCATTCACTTAACTCACAACAGGTTTGAGGTAAATAAATGAAATCGTGTTATTATTGTAACTTAAATAAAACTGAAAATCAAGTGTTTTGACTCATTTTTTTCAATTTTTCGCAGAAAATTTGAGAGAAAATATGAAAGTTGCAAATCTATTTTTTATTTTTTCATGCATTTTGAATAATAGTTTATCTTGTTTACTCCTTTTTCCGTCAATGGTCGTCTAAGATGTTGCTTGCTATGAATCGTATCAGTTACGAATTCAGGAATAATCAGGCAATAAGTCTATTATTATCAGATACCAAGGTTAGACCTCACATCACTAGTGTTATATACTCGGCCATTTTCTAAATCGTCAAAACTTTTACCAATTTCAGCCCGTAAACCTGCTAATAACTCAGCCTTTTCTTTATCGATGTCAGTCTCAAACGGTAAGACCTTATTTTGTACGATATTTTCTAAAAATAAATGAAAGGTAGAGGTCATATCAAGGTTTTGGGCTGTAATAATTGCTTTAGTTTTTTCTAATAATTCGCTATTTGTTTTAAAGTTAACCTGCGTATTTTTCTCAAAAACATGCATAGTTACACCACCTTTCAAATAGGATATCACAACGAACTATACTTGTATAGTCATTTATAATCAAATGCATTTATATGCTTGCAAAGTATGTGTGCTTGTATAGTCATATGAATTAGCTTTCAGACATGGAACTGAGGTGCTGGTAGCTAGAACAGCCTAAAGGCTGGTCTGGACTGGAAATAAGACTTGCGAAACAAGTCACTATCGTAGAGTACGGTAAGTCGAAAATGGCAATGTTCAAAGTTAATTCAAATGACTGATAACAGTGTAGAAATTTAAAAAAGACCATGGGAAATCAAAAAAACAAGCAAAATAACCTACATCTGCTTGTTTCTTCGTAAACTAAATGTGTCTGGAACTGGATCATCGCCGCCTTCTACAAAGGGATGACAGCGACCTATTCTAGCTAGTCCCATAAATAAGCCCTTGAGTCCATGTTTATTCAAAGCTTCAATCATGTAATTTGAACAGGTCGGCTGATAGCGACAAGATGGGGGAAAGAGGGGAGAGATGAATGTTTGATAAAGTCGAACCAAGCCGATGAAGAGCCTGACCATTATTTTTTAACAGTCTTAGTAACAGCCAGTGTGTGGAGCTTACTAATATCTTTCTTATTCAGCTTGCGGTATTCCCCAGGACGTAAGCCGGTCAAATCTAGATTGCCAAAACGGGTTCGAGATAGTTTATCCACCTGCAAGCCCACAGCTTCAAACATCTTCTTCACTTGATGATTGCGTCCTTCATGAATTGTCAACTCAACTACAGAACGGTTTTTGACAGGATCCACCTTAATGATTTCATAGACAGCTGGCTTGGTTTTCTTACCATCAATGACCACTCCACGAGTTAGTGGACGCAAGACTTCCTTATTGGCGATGCCTTTTACACGCGCCAAATATACCTTATCAATCTCATTTCGTGGGTGAATCATTTCATCGGTAAAGTCCCCATCGTTGGTCAATATCAAGACCCCAGACGTATCCCAGTCTAGCCGACCAACAGGATAGATGCGTTCCTTGACCATAGGCAGTAAGTCTATGACAGTCTTACGACCCTTGTCATCAGATACACTAGAAATAACACCACGTGGTTTATTTAGTAAGTAATAGACTTTTTCTTCATTGTAGATTGGTTGCCCTTCTACTTCGACCTTATCCCCTGACTTGATAAGGGTCCCTAGCTCTCGAACCACCTGACCATTGACAGTCACTAACCCTTGTTTTATCAGCTCTTCTGCCTTACGACGACTGGCAACACCAGCATGGGCAATGTATTTATTAATTCTCATTTTCTAACTCATTTCTTTCTAAGAACAACTCAGTCTCCTCTTGGACAATTTCCAAATCAGATACATCTGGCAATTCTTCTAAGCTGTTTATTCCCATGTAATCAAGGAAATAATCCGTCGTTACATAAAGATTGGGCCTTCCAAGCACTTCCTTCTTACCATTCTCACGAATCAAATCAAAGGCCTGTAATTTACTAATCGCACCACTTGAATTAACCCCACGAATATCATCAACTTCTATCCGTGTAATCGGCTGTTTATAAGCAACAATTGACAATGTCTCTAAAAGTGCTCGCGACATCGTCTGATTGATCGGTGTTTTGGCGTAGATTCTCAGAAGCTCAGCATATTCTTTTTTGGTAACCAACTTAAATCGGTTAGATGATTCCAAGAGAGCCAAGCCTGAATCGGAATCCGCTTGGTACTTCTCACTGAGTTTCTCTAATTGCTGATTAACTGCTGTTGGTTGTAATTCCAACATCTCTGCAAGATTGCGTAGGGTCAAGCCTTCTTCTCCAGCCACAAAGAGTAGGACTTCGATTTCAGCTAAGCGATTCATTTTCTCTCCTTACTAGATAAATATCCCCAAATATTTCAGCCTGCTCCAATACAATTTCATGAACCTTGACCAATTCCAGGGTTGCGAGAAACATCGTAATCACTTCGTTAATATCCTGACTTTCCTGAAACAGCTGACGAAGTTCGATGCGTGGATGACTCTGAAAACGATTACGTACAAAGTCCATCATATCTTCAATTTTGTATTCATCCCGTGCAATTGTTGCATGAGACTGGCGCAAACTGGCTTGTTTTTCTGCCATTACTTTTGAAAATGCTAGGAAAATATCAATCACCGTTTTATCTTGCGCTAGTTGGACATCCTCATAGACTAAATCTAACTTTGGTTTTGAATAATAATGTGCCCGTTCATTATGTTGCTCCCCCATTTTTTCACTGAGAAGCTTAAATTTCCGGTATTCTTCTAATTGGTCCAAGAGATCCATTTCCGGATCATCTTCAGGATCTGTCTGTTCAACGACCTTCGGCAATAAACGACGGCTTTTGATCACCATCAATTGGCTAGCCATCAGCATATATTCTCCCGCTACTTCTAATCGCATGGCCTGTAAGGTCGCAATGTAGGCTAAATATTGCTCAATAACCTCTGTAATCGGAACCTCGTAAATATCTACTTGATACTTGGACACCAGGTGTAGCAGGAGATCAAGTGGCCCTTCAAAATCTTTTAATTTTATATCCATTATCTAAATTTATCCAAACTCACGCTTGTTTTCAGTCCTAACTCCTTGGCGATTTGGTCCAAAGATTTTCCTTCATCTATCTGTTGTAGAATAAATTGTTCTCGCAATTTTTGGGCAGTCCAATCGGTTTTTCCTATAGATTGTAGATATTCACTCAACCGATTAAAGAACCATTGACGAGAGTATGGGTACCCCTTCTTATCGAATACATATTTTCCAGTTAGATGGTTTTCTACATAGGAAAGAAGTTCCTTTGGCAAACTAAGAACCCGTTTGGCAGCTCCCTTCTCAACAGTCATGACTTGAAAGTTTAGGTTAATCTGCTCACTCTTTAGCTCTGCTATTTCACTAGGCGTAAGCCCTAGCAATGCGATCAAAAGTGCAATAAGCTGTCCATCAAGAAATGGTGATTCCCGAAAAAGCAGTGATACATTTTCACGTTCCATCCGCTTTTTGACACGACCAGAGCTTGCCATTGCCTGCAGTTTATAGAAACGATCTATGTGCCCACTTTCATAAAGGAAATAGAGAAATTGATTGATAGTTGATACTTTTCTTTTCTGAGCAGCAGGTTTCAGGTCCAAGAGAAACTGTTGATAGATCAGTAAGGACTGCTGGGAAATCTCTCCCTTGGTCACGGTCAAAAATTGCTGTAAATCATAGGTATAGGATTTTTGGCTATTTAGGCTGATTTTTTTGCTTTTGATAAAGGATTCAATCGCTTGTTTCATTTCTTTCCTTCTTTTGACGCGAGTGGAAAATTATGTAGAAGAGCATTGATTGCTTTTAAAATGGATTTTCGAGTAATGATACCTACGAATTTCCTATTTTCTCCAAGGACGGGTAAGAAAGATTGATCTACCAATTTTCGCATGACTTCCGTTAAGTCATAATCTAGGCCAACGGTTTCTTCATCCGTTTTTGCAATGAGGGAGATGTCTTCATTTAATTCATCATCAGTCAGTTCATTATCTGACTGGTATTTGATAATTTCAGTTAAACCAATTGTTCCAAAATAGTTTCCATCTTCTGTCACTACAGGTACACGCGAGTAGGTTGTGTGGCTAAGCAACAGTTTTGCATGGTCAATATTGTGACTCTCCACCAAAACTGCCAATTTTTCAGCAGGAGTAAGGAAGGTTTCTTCCTGTTCTAACAAGAAGGCTTCAAATTCACGTGCAATCATCTTGAGATATCCTTTGTCAATGCTGGGTAGAGTTGGTGTTGGCGGTTATAAAAATCAATATGAAAATGATCATCAGAGATGGTTACAAGGGCATAGAGACATTCTCTGACAAGACCACGTGGTTGGCTAATGGAACCTGGATTGAGAAAAAGTGTCTTGCCACGAACTTCAGCATCAGGTACATGCAGATGCCCATACAAACAAATATCCGAATTAACTTCCTGTGCCCAATAATCCAACCGTTGCCAGCCGTAATTAATGCCATAAAGATGACCATGAGTCTGTGCAATGGTCACATCATCCAAATTTGTAACCAATTGGTCTGGGTAACCACCAAAGTAGTCACAGTTCCCGTTGACAACGTAAACTCCATCCCAAAGACTATCTTGACTATCTAGTTCAGAATCTCCGTTATGAAAGATTGCATTGACCTTACCAAGATAACGGTTTTTAATTTCTTCTACAATCTGTCTATCCCCATGAGAATCACTCATGACTAGGATTGTTTTGCTTGCTCCTGCCATACAGGAAATGCCTCCACTAATTTTTCTAGTGCTTGTGCACGGTGGGAAATCTTATTTTTTTCTTCTAGGGTCAATTCTGCCGAGGTCTTACCTGTTTCGCCTACGAGGAAAAGTGGATCATATCCAAACCCATTTTCACCGCGTCGCTCCATTCCGATATATCCATCCCAGTCAGCTTCAACAACCAAACTCTCACGATTTGGAGCAGCCATAACTAGGGTACAATGGAATTGTGCAGAACGATCTTTTAGTTCAAATACCATCGCCAACTCGTGCAACAATTTAGAATTATTGCGTTCATCCGTTGCTTCTGGTCCTGAAAAACGAGCAGACCAAACTCCTGGCAAGCCACCTAAAGCATCCACTTTCAGACCTGAATCATCTGCCAAGACCATCTTGCCTGTCAGCTCTGCTATGGTTTCAGCCTTGAGCCGTGCATTTTCCTCAAAAGTCATACCTGTTTCTGCTACATCTGGAAGATCTGGATAGTTGTTGAGGTTCTCGACCTGATAACCAAATCGCTCAAAAAACTTGCGAAATTCCTTGGTCTTGCCTTCATTCTTTGTAGCAATCAAGATGGTATCTCCTACGCTTGCCAATCCCTTGTCTTGACCGAAGAAGGTTGCCATCTCAATTCCTTCTTTTGGTAAATGAACCAAGAGAAGCTTGTCATTCTCTGTTACCAGAATAGATCCTTGGTGTTGGAGAACCTTGAACTGACGATTGTTTAACTCATTCAAAGTATCACAGGCAAATTGAAAGAGGGCAAATTCAGACTGAAGTTTGATCACCTCAATGTTGACACACTGGTTAAAGTTCTCGTCTTCATAATTGCCAGCAATTAGTTTGTCAAACAATTGACCAATCTGGTAAATTTCCTGCTCTCTCCCATTTTCACCAAATGAACCAAATAGATTGGCAAAGCTGGCTTTACCAATAAACCAATTATGCTCATCTCTGTATTCATAAATTTTTTCTGTCATAATGCTACGTGCTCCACATAAATATCAATGCCCATCCAGCTTTCAGCTATTTCTTTAAAAGCTGCCGGACTAGCTGTTGTGTAAAATCTGTGCTGAATATCCTTTTCGGTACGGCTATGGTTGATTTCAAAATAATTTAACAAAACTGAAATATCCCGCGCACATTCTGCCCCACTATCAATCAGTTTAACATCTTTCCCCATCGCATTCTGAATAATCGGACGCAACAATGGAAAATGAGTACAGCCCAAAACCAATGTATCCACCTTTCCTAAAAGCGGACGTAAGGTCTCATAAACAACTTTCTTTGCTAAGCTAGACTGATGACTATTGGACTCCACCAGAGGGACAAACTTTGGACATGCCAGACTTTCTACCTGTGTCTCTGGAGATAGCGTTTGAATTTTTTCTCGATAAATATCAGACTGAATGGTCATAACAGTCCCCAAGACGCCTATTTTGCCAGTTTTTGTTGCCTTAATGGCAGCCGAAGTCCCTGGTAAAATAACACCCAAAACAGGAATATCTAATTTTTCTTTGACTTCTTCCCAAGCTACTGCAGTCGCCGTGTTACATGCAAAAACAATCATTTTCACATTCTTTGTCAATAGAAAATTGACCAACTGCCAAGTGTATTCTTTGATTTGTTCCGCTGGTCGTGGTCCATAAGGAGCCCTTGCGGAATCACCGATATAAACGATTTCTTCGTGGGGAAGCTGGCGCATCAATTCACGTGCAACCGTTAATCCTCCCACACCTGAATCTAAAAAACCAATTGGTCGATTATCCATAATACTGAGATTAGCCAGATAATCTGACTAGCCTTTCTTTTCCTACTCAAAAAATGGGATCTGGGAATGAATATCCCAGTCCCAGTTTGATTATTTTTTCTTGCTTGCTACTTTTTGTTGGCTCTTGATTTGGCGAAGCACTTGTTGAACTTTTGCTTCACTTGGTTTTTGACCCATTTGGCTCATCATCAAACGCAAAGCATTCTCATCCAAAATTGGTTTATCAGCAATGTAGTTTTCCACCTGTCTGCGTGACAAGTAAATCCCCAAGGCCACACCACCTGCAAATGCCAATACAATTAGTAAAATAGCTAAACCTAAGTTCATCTGTCAATCTCCTGACTTTTCTAAAAAGTATAATTCTGGATTGTTTTTAACAATCTTTCAATATCCCTATTATACCAAATTCCCTAGTCTTTTCCAAGACTTACCTGTCAAAATCAAAACCGTAAATGGTCGCGAAATAATCCTCAGGTCTTTCAGCACGACGAATCATACGCGCTGTGCCATCTTCCTGTAAAAGAATTTCAGAGGAACGCAGACGACCGTTGTAGTTGTAGCCCATAGAGAAGCCGTGGGCACCACTGTCATGAATGACCAAGGTGTCACCTACTTCAGCTCGTGGCAATTCACGATTGACTGCAAACTTGTCGTTGTTTTCACAGAGGGAACCAGCCACATCCACCACTTCGATTGGCGCATCTGGACGTGTCACATTTGTGATGTGATGATAAGCTCCGTAAAAGGCTGGACGCATGAGATTGGCTGCCGATGCATCGACACCGATATAGGTCCGATAGGTTTCCTTACGATGAAGCACCTTTGTAATCAAGTGACCATGTGGCGCCAACATAAAGCGTCCCAATTCCGTAAAGATTTTGACATGTCCCATACCAGCTGGCGTGAGAATTTCCTCGTAGACCTTACGAACTCCCTCACCAATGACAGCAATGTCGTTTGGTTCTTGCTCAGGACGATAGTTGACCCCAATCCCACCTGATAGGTTGATGAAGTCCAAGGTCACACCTGTTTCCTCACGAATTTCCAAGGCCAATTCAAAGAGTTGACGAGCTAAGACAGGATAGTAGTCATTTGTTACAGTATTTGAAGCCAGAAAGGCATGGATCCCAAACTTCTTGACACCCAGTTCTTTCAGCTCCTTATAGCCTTTCATCAACTGTTCCTTGGTCATCCCAAATTTAGACTCTTCTGGATGGTCCATAATGTCCGTTCCCAGCGAGAAGACTCCTCCAGGATTGTAACGGAGGCAGACCGTTTCTGGGATACCAGCAACATTTTTCAAAAACTCAATGTGTTCATAGGCATCAAGGTTAATGGTCGCTCCAACTTTTCGAGCATAGACAAATTCTTGCGCTTGGGTATCATTGGATGTAAACATGATGTCTTTAAAGCCCAATTTTTCACTCATCAGCACTTCTACATCTGTTGCACAGTCCACTCCACAGCCTTCTTCTTGTAGAATTTTCAAAATAGCGGGTGTCGGAGTCGCCTTGACCGCAAAATATTCCTTAAAGCCCTTGTTCCATGAAAAAGCTGCATTAAGAGCACGGGCCTTCTCACGAATGCCTTTTTCATCATACAAATGGAAAGGAGTCGGAAATTGCTCCGTAATGGTATCCAAAATTTCTTTACTAACAAATGGTGTCTTGGTCATGTCGCTACCTCATCAAATATTTTTCCTATTATACCATAGAATAATCTTTTCAAGAAATGATAAACCCACTACATTAAATGGGAAAGGATTTTTTTGATAAAAAGGCTCTCTGAGCTTCATTACAAATACGACTTTTTTATTAGGGGCCGTTAAAAAGTTTAATGATAAATCAACTATACACTGGAAAAATAAAACGTACTGCAAATTTCTAACTGCTTTCAAAAATCGCACAATAATAGCGATTTTACTGAAGGAAGTTAGTCCAAATTATTGTTAATAGTTGACTACTTCAAAATTTTTGGTATAATTTATGTAGAGGTAGTCGGAGAGTAACACCGACTCTAAAAAGAAAATACTCTAAAGTTGATGTAGTCGTAAGGGTCGCGACTCTAAAAAGAAAGGCCCTTTTTTCGTATATTTAGAGGTTTAATCTATGTCAAAAATCAGTAAAAACAGCCTGTATTTCCATCTATTAACCCAAGACTATTTTGAATCTTATCAATATTTAGACGAGTTTCAAGAAGATTGTGCACGTGGACATGGAGTAATGGTTCTTGATATTCATAATCTGCTGATTGCAATTCCACTTCGTTCTGGTATTTCTGAGAGACTGAGACGTTCTAGTCATTTATTCCCATACACAACTTATAAACGTCACGATGGCAAAATGTGTTTGAAAGCTTTAGATTTTAGTAAATTGACGATTATCGAAGAAAAACATATCGACTATACAAAAATTTATCACTTTAATGACTCTAATGAAAAGATTTTTTATCTTAGAAATTCTAATCGTATTTTTTCAAGAATTAAAAATTATGTAAATAAATATATTGATATTTGTTTAAAGATTGAACACGGGGAATCGGTCACTTTTAGAACATTGAACCCCTACAGATTTAGCACTTTGCGCAACTTCCATTTTGAATTAGGAATTGCAATTTCGAAACAAGATTTTATCAATCAGTTTAGAAAATAATTTTTTACAATAGAGTGCCAAAATCGCTCTATTATGAAACATTGGAAAACTCCACCAAATACTTGCAAAATAAATTATGAGCGTTATAATGTGAATATCATTAAAAAAGGAGTAATATATGTCAACATTAGATTTTGATTTTACAGAACGCTTGTATGCCAATTATCTAGCTAATCCAAGCCTACAGGCAACCGAAAATGCCGTGAGCCACAACGGACTTTTGAAATCCTTAGAAACACGCCAAAGCGCCATTGACAATGACTATGTCTTTTCACTCGATTTGACCAAGGATGCTGTTTCAAACCAAAAGGCTTCTGGACGTTGCTGGATGTTTGCTGCATTGAATACCTTCCGCCACAAGCTCATCTCAGACTTCAAACTGGAGAATTTTGAGCTATCACAGGCCCATACCTTCTTTTGGGATAAATATGAAAAATCCAACTGGTTCCTCGAACAAATCATTGCCACAGCTGACCTAGAGATTGGTAGCCGTAAGGTAAAATTCTTATTGGATACTCCTCAACAAGATGGCGGTCAATGGGATATGGTTGTTGCTCTATTTGAAAAATATGGTGTGGTACCGAAATCCGTCTATCCAGAATCTATCTCATCCAGTGCCAGCCGTGAACTCAATCAGTACCTTAACAAATTGCTCCGTCAAGATGCACAAATCTTGCGCGACCTCCTTGCCAAAGGAGCTTCTTCTGAAGAGGTTCAAACACAAAAAGAAAGCTTGCTTCAAGAAATCTTTAACTTCCTAGCCGTCAACCTTGGACTCCCTCCCCGCAACTTTGATTTTGCATATAGAGACAAGGATAATGTCTATCACCGTGATACAAATGTCACACCTCAGGCATTCTACGAGAAATACGTTGGTTTGAAACTATCTGACTATGTCTCCATTATCAATGCTCCTACAACTGACAAACCCTACAATAAGTCTTATACAGTCGAATTGTTGGGGAACGTTGTTGGCGCCCCTGCTGTCCGCTACCTCAATGTAGAAATGAACCGGTTTAAAGAACTGGCTATTGCCCAACTCAAAGCTGGTGAGTCCGTTTGGTTTGGTTCCGATGTCGGTCAAAGTAGCAATCGTCAAACTGGTATTATGGCAACCAACACCTACGACTTCTCTTCAGGTCTGGGTATCCATTTCCATCAAGACAAGGCTGGAAGATTAGACTACTCCGAAAGTTTGATGACCCACGCTATGGTCTTAACTGGTGTTGATTTAGACGATAATGAGCAACCTCTCAAATGGAAAGTAGAAAACTCTTGGGGTGACAAGGTTGGTGATAAGGGATACTTCGTCGCATCAGATAGCTGGATGGACGAGTACACTTATCAGATTGTTGTCCGAAAAGAATTCCTCACACCAGAAGAACTAGCAGCTTATCAAGCTCAACCACAAGTCCTTGCCCCATGGGATCCAATGGGAGCACTAGCATAACAAATGACATCGAGTAGGGACTAATTTCTAGTCCCTCTCACACCACCGTGCGTGCCGTTCGGCACACGGCGGTTCAACTAACTTTTAACGCATGTCGTTTTAGATAATAATCTAGGCAAGAAACCAG
>NZ_JAIMEP010000020.1 GCF_019794555.1 Streptococcus suis
CCCTTCCTCTCCCCGCTACCTCACGATAGTCAGGCTTGGGAGTCGCTTTGGGGTTCACCGGTAGCGGGTGTCCACAGAGGACTTTCACCTCAGATGTACGACATGCCCGTCGTACATAAAAAAAACTTGAGCTTTTAAACTCAAGTTTTTTTGCATTATTCAAACCAAGATTTATGTATTTTCTCAGCATCTTTTATCTTACGCGGGCCAGTTCCATATTTCTCGGCATCCTTATCTTCCTTATATGGTAAGAAGTAAACTGCTGCTGCGTAAAGGGCGACTAACAAGATAAAAGATTTTCCAAATAGAAGACCTGCTATGAAGAGGGCTCGAACAAGCCATGCTTCCCATCCTAATTTATGAGCAATGCCAGCAAGAACGCCAGACACAACTTTTCCCTTTCTTACTCTATACAAATCAATTGACATCTTTTATTCCTTTCACATAAAAAGCACCTTGACCAGTCTGTGCTTTTATAAAGAGTAAATCATTTCCTGATTTTTCAAATTGATAAGGACTATTTTTCTTTTTCCGATTGACTAAAACCTGACCTAATTGAGACTCAATCTGACCTCGAATTCCCTGCTCCTTCCCTGTTTGTAAGGTTAAGGGCGCGTGTGCCAATTGCACATACAAATGTTGTGGGTAGCCACCGCAGGTTGTCAAGCGAATATCCTGTTGTTTTCTATCCCTTGAACTGCGGATAGAAATATCTTCAAACGGCAAGTAGTCTAACCGGGCATCTGCTTGACCAAGTTCTACATCTAGTACTGACATCCATTCCTGGGGTAAGCTAATGGTCAAGCGACAGGCCAAACTACTGTTGAAATATAGTCCTTTCTTTTCAACATAAAGACGGGGGAGCTTGTCTTCTGGCGCATCTTGATTATAAACAATTTCTACGGTGATCTGTTCATTCTTAGACTTGGTTAGAGTCAGCCGCCCCTCGGATAATTTTAGAAAGAGTGATTCAATTCCATCAAATGAATAAGCCTGTTTCAGCTTTGAGGAAGCAAAGACCTTAAAACTTGGTAAGGTAAAATTCAATTTTGCTTTTTCTTCCACAAAAAGAAAGTCTGGTTCTTGATTCATTTCCTTAAAACAGGCGCGAGCCTCTTCCTTGGTCAAGACACCTTTTTCATATAACTCAATTAAGCGTTCTTCTCTCTTTTGCGCCATAGACTCACCTCAATTCCATACTAGTATACCATATTTCCCAACAAAAAAATCAGCCCAAGGACTGATTCTCTATTGTTTCAAAACGAGCTTTCCGTGACACTTCCCACACCGGTATTTCTTTAGATCAATGCGGCGCTTGCGCTGGTAGGTTTGGGCACAGGACTGACAGATATAAAGCAGACCAGGCTTGGCAGCTTGTTCCAGTTTGGGAGCATAGCGCAGGCCGTCCACCGCAGCCAGTAGTTCCTTGAAATCCCAGTCTCCGTGCCGATAGCCCTTCTTCTCATAGTAGAGATGGTAGTGACAGAGCTCGTGGCGGACAATCTTCCGAAAGACTTCTAAACCTTGCTCCTCCAAATGCTTGGGATTAAAGTCCAAGTGGCCATCTTTAGGAAAAAAACGACCACCTGTCGACCGTAATCGGCTATTCCAAAGAGCTACATGTCGAAATTCTTTACCAAAGTCCTCTACAGATACCTGCTGAACATACTCAGTGAGATTCACGGGGAGCCACCAAGGTCAAATTAACCTTCTCACGTTGCTGATCAAGTTTATGAACCCAAACTGTCACCACATCACCAACAGATACAACTTGACTTGGATGCTTGATGAAATTCTTACTCATGTTTGATATATGAATCAGCCCATCTTCGTGAATACCAATGTCCACGAAAGCACCAAAGTCCACCACATTCCGGACCACACCTTCCAACTTCTGACCAATTTGCAAATCCTTAAAATCAAGAACATCTTGACGAAGAACTGGCGCTGCAAATTCATCACGCAAATCACGCCCAGGCTTGAGCAAGTCAGCGATAATATCTTTCAACGTTTCCTGACCGACACCAATTTCCTCTGCCATCTCTGCAATAGAAATTTGTTTTAATTTTTCCTGCGAAGCAACATCTAAGTGGTCAATTTCTAGCAGTTTCAACAACATCTCTACAGCCTTATATGACTCTGGGTGCACACCAGTATTGTCCAAAAAGTTTGTTCCATCTGGAATACGCAAGAAACCAGCTGCCTGTTCAAAAGCCTTCTCTCCCAAGCGAGGAACTTTTTTAAGCTGTTGACGAGAAGTCAGAGCACCATTTTCTTCACGATACTTGACAATATTTTCTGAAATAGTTTTATTGAGACCAGCCACATGCGAAAGAAGAGCAGGACTTGCAGTATTGACATTGACCCCGACCTGGTTAACAACTGTATCAACGACAAAATCTAGACTGTCAGACAAAAGTTTTTGATTGACATCATGTTGATACTGTCCAACACCAATCGATTTTGGATCAATTTTAACCAACTCAGCCAACGGGTCTTGCAGACGGCGTGCGATGGAAATAGCAGAGCGTTTTTCTACCGTTAGGTCTGGAAATTCAGTTCGAGCCAGTTCAGATGCGGAGTAGACAGAAGCTCCACTCTCATTTACAATTACGTAAGAAACCGTCGGAAAATCTTTCAACAAATCAGCAACGAAAGCTTCCGATTCTCGGCTAGCTGTCCCATTCCCAATGGCAATAATTTCCACCTGGTATTGACCAATTAAGTTGGCCAACTCTTCCTTTGCCTGAGCAATCTGGGCCTGAGAAGCTGGCTTGACTGGATGAATCACTTGTGTCGTCAGTAGCTTACCAGTCTGATCTACGACAGCTAACTTAGCACCAGTACGAAAGGCAGGGTCGAAACCCAAGACCATTTTTCCTTTTAATGGTGGAACGAGAAGCAAGTTCCGAAGATTGTCTGAAAAGAGAGCAATCGCCCCTTCTTCTGCACTTTCTGTCAACTCTGTCCGAACGCGACGCTCCATTGCTGGGATAATTTTTTTCTTAACTGCCTGATTGATTGCATCTGCTATATAAGCATTTTTCTGCGGAAAGCGAACTTCAAAGAAACGAATCATCTTATCCAAATTGTGTTCAAAATGAACTTTAAGTACGCCCAATTTTTCTCCACGATTCAAAGCTAAGGTACGATAACCCTGCATTTTCGCAACTTTTTCAGAAAATTCGTAATACATTTGGAACACAAACTTTTCATCAGCAGCTTGGTCTTTTAATTCAGAATAGAGACTCGAATTTGATTGAATTTCATGATAGGTCCATGCACGGAGCTTTGGATCTTCCGAAATAGCTTCTACAAGAATATCAACTGCTCCTGTAAGACAAGCTTCAGCCGTGCCAAACCCTTCACAAACAAAATGAGCTACTTGATTTTCCAAATCTGCTACGTTTTGTAAAATAAGACGGGCTAGAGGGAATAAGCCAGCTTCACGAGCTATTGTGGCCTTTGTGCGACGTTTTTCTTTATAAGGTAAATACAGTTCTTCCACATCCGCTAACTTTTCTGCTTCTTCAATCGCTTGACGGAGCTGATCGGTTAATTTCCCTTGTTCTTCAATCTTTGCTAGAACCGTCGCCTTACGCTCAGCCAGAGCTGTTAAAGCCTTGTCACGATCAATAATTGATTTGATGACCACTTCGTCGAGGTTTCCTGTTGCTTCCTTACGATATCGGGCAATAAAAGGAATGGTATTTCCCTCTGCTGTGAGCGTCAAGACTGTATCAATTTGTTTTAAACTAACACCCAATTCTTGGGCAATTTTCAAATATTTTTCTTCCATAAACACTATTATAGCACGAAATCGGCCTTGGTTGACAACAGAAAAAAGGAGCTTTTAAATTCTCTTTTACCACAGGTTTGTAACTCCTACTAGAAATTTTGGGGGAATTTTATTTGAATGGAATCGTGTCTAATTCTTGAAAACCATACCATATTTTTATACAATGAGAACGTTAGAAAAAGAGAGGAGCATTATGTTGATTGTATTAGCCGGAACGATTGGAGCAGGAAAAAGCTCATTAGCTACAGCTCTCGGAGAACATCTCGGAACCGATGTTTTTTATGAAGCTGTTGATCAAAACCCTGTTTTGGACTTGTACTACCAAGATCCTGAGAAATACGCATTTTTATTACAGATTTACTTTTTAAACAAACGATTCCAATCCATTAAAGAGGCCTACCGAGCAGATAATAATATTCTAGATCGTTCTATTTTTGAGGATGAGTTATTTCTAACTCTTAATTATCAAAATGGCAATGTCACAAAAATGGAGCTCGAAATCTATAAAGAATTATTAGCAAATATGCTGGAGGAACTAGAAGGGATGCCTAAGAAATCTCCAGATTTATTGGTTTACATCGATGTTTCTCTTGAAACCATGTTGAGTCGAATCCAACTGCGTGGTCGCTCTTACGAACAGGTAACAGCAAATCCTGAACTTCTTGAGTATTATAAACAGGTCCATTCTGCCTATCCAAGTTGGTACCAAGATTATAAAGCCTCTCCTAAAATCCGAATTGATGGAAATCAGTTCGATTTTGTAAACAATCCACAAGATTTAGAAACTGTGCTTATGACAATTGATCATGAATTAAACCGTTTGGGGCTTTTAGAAAAATAATTCTCCAGATAGAAAACAATCCAAGCTAATCATAGCTCGGATTGTTTTTTTATTATAAACGTGTGTATCCTGGAATACGTTTCATCACTGATTCAATAACAACTGCCCCAATTAACAGGGATAACAATTCACCTAAACCTGTCGTTAGCCAAGTCAAGAAGAAAGGTGCTTGATACATGATGTTTAGTTCTAATGCAATGGTAAACATCGTTGCAGCAAAGAAAAATGAAAAATAGAAAAATGCTTTGTTCATCCAGCCATTAAAAAGATATTCTTTTTTATAGCGTTCAAACAAAAGGACACCGATACTTACAAAGAGTAAGGTAGAGAGTCCACCAACCAGTAGATCAACAACCCCATATACCATCAGATTGGAAATCATACATCCAATCGTCACAGCAAGAATATATTTTTTATGATAAAAACCTAAAAAATTCAACATTTCTGAAATTCGGAACTGTACAGCACCAAACGAAATGGCATTTAAAGGTGGGGTAACAGTTAGTGCAATATAAATTGCAGCAACAAGAGCAACTTCCGCCAAATCACGGGCGGACCATTTAGATGTATTCATCCTGATTCTCCTTTAGCAAAATGCTTGTAATATGCTTGGGTAAAGTGAGTAAGCCCCAAGGGTTGTTGCACATAACTGTCAACAACGTTGATAAGTATAGCATATTTTATTAAAAAATGATAGACTTGACGTATGAAAAATATTATGAAAAAAACATTCCAGAACGAAGTTATCCTTTATTTAATATTTGGTGTTGCTACAACCTTAGTGTATATGGTCGCCCGTATCCTATTATTTGCCTTTCTCAATCAAGTGGTCCTTGTTGCTTTTCTTGCCAATGTTATCGCCATATTGTTTGCATTTATTACAAATGACCAAATCGTCTTTCGGCAAGAATCTAGGGGATGGGAGAAAAGACTTCTTAAGTTTGTATCTGCCAGACTCGTTACTATGGGACTAGATATGCTTTTGGCATTTCTCTTTGTACAGGCTTTCCCAGGTATTATCGGTCAATTTGTAAACAATGACCTTTCCCTTGTCAATGCCATCGCAACACTCTTCTCACAAGTCTTAGTGATTGTACTCAATTATGTATTGAGTAAACTGTTTGTATTTAATCAACAGAAATAAATTTTCAATGAGTAAAATAGTTCAATAAATAATATCAATATAAAAACGGTTTCCATGTTTATTATGTCTTAAAGTATGCAGAAATTCTTCATTTATAAAAAGCCTCAGCAGAAGGCTTTTTATAATTGAATAAACTCCTCAAAACTCAAGACAGCAATCAATTGAGGTCTACTGCTACCATCTGGCTTAAAAATAATTGTTGTTCCTGCAGGTGGATAAAAACCAAATGCCTTATCAAATTTTCCTTGATGGGTAAATAGAAAGGTAGATTTGCCACTTTCTGGAACCTTTACGACCCTATTTCTCAAATTCTGAAGAGAAATCTCCAATTCTTTCTGATTGTTAAAGTTTAACGAACCAGTTAAATCACGCGAAATTTCAATTGGTAAATCAAAAGCCGCCTCAGCATGCTGCCATACAAAATAGTATTCTGACGATAGAATATGGTCAATTTGAATATCTAGCTGCTTTACCTTATTGCCGTATTCAAGCATTCTTTCTATACTTGTTGTAGAAATTCGTTGCCCATCATCAATCACTTTTCCATCCAACGTAGGCGAGATTTTCGAAGCTCCACCCCCTGCCCCTGTATATCGAAACACAATAACATAACCACCTTCTGCTAATGCTTCAGATAAATTAGCAGGATTTTGAGGATTTTCAAAATTAATAGGTCCACTTTCGGCAACAAGCCTCTCCTCTAACACACTCATAGTTTGAGGCTGATTCTTACTAGATGTCAAATTTGATTTAGGCAGAACTACACTTGAAAAGGATAAAATCATCACCCCCGCAAAGATTAGAATCAAACAATAGAATATGACATTTTTAGTAATCCTAAATAATCTATGCATGATTACTTACCTCCAACTACTTTTTATTTTATTTTATCACTAGTTAGTATATTTTACAAATATCTGATTCATCAATTTTTATGTAAATCTATAAATAATATATTTTGTCTCTGGTCATAGCATTATTAAAGTACGGTTGTAGATTATAATAAAAAGAACTATTAGTTTAATGTATAATACTTACATATTATACATTAAACTCTCTTGAAAAGAGAGAGAGTTTAAAATTTTTTGGAGGTTAATGATGTCACAACCTATTGAAATCCCGCTCATAAGAGATGAAGGTATCCTAAAACTTTTCCTATATCGTCTTCATGAGACTAGTTTTAGCACAACTGACTATGGAAATATACAAGGAACTAGCGACAGTAACCAGCGTCTAAACATCACATTTGAAAAAGAAGGTTCCTACAGTATTAAGATTTATTCTATCCTAGACCAACACGAAAAGCTTATGTTAGAAGCTAACCATGCAGAACCAAGTAATCAACAAATACTAGCTACTATCCAAAGGTGGATAACAGATAATAATATCGAAATTGCTAAACATTTGGACTCATCAAGAGATGTTGATAGGGAACTCACTAAATTTGACCGTGTTCTAAAAAACTTCTGCAACCTTAACCATATTAAGTGTAAAGAAGTAGATTCTACGGGAAATGGTGTCAGAGATTGCCATATAATCACTTCTGGTGAGAAACCACTGACTATCACTTCCTTTTATAACGGTACTATCATGACTCAGGGATCTTATTCTAAATACCACGAGGAATTTTGGAAACTATACCTTGAAATACAAGAAAAAACATTGGAGAACAAAAATGAAAAAGAATCTTATTAAATCACTAACTCTCTCAACTGCGACACTTGCAGCTTTTAGCTTGGCAAATACGGTCTTGGCAGATGAAACAACTACCACCAACACCCCTGAACAAGCCAGCCAGGTCAATACGACCAGTTCACAAGAGCTTGAAAAACAGGTGGCTCAAGCTGAAACCACAGCTACTACAGCTAAAAGCAATCTTGAGCAATCTCAACAAGCGCTAGCACAAGAAGAAAACGCACTTGCTGAGGCACAAAAACAGGCGACATCAGCTCAAGCTGATGCAGATACTGCTGCAGACAATCTTGCTAAAGCTAGTGAAACAGCTAAACAAGCCACAGATGAAAACATTGCTTCGGCACAAAAAGACATCGACACAGCAAACACAACGGTTGCTCAAGCTACTAGTCAAGTTGACGCCGCAGAAAAGGCGCAAAAGCAAGCCCAAGATGCCTACACACAACAAGCTGACCAAGTGGCTAATGCCCAGTCTAACCTAGATGCTAAAACAGCAACTTACCAAGCCACTCAAGAAACTATCAACAACACCCAAGAGCAAGAAGCTCAGGCAAAAGCGCAACTCCAGAAAGACCTCAGCACTAGTCAAACAGAAGTGACGACTCTTGAAAACAAGATTTCAACCAACTCTATTCAACTAGACAGCGCTAAAACAGAACTAAATGCCCTAAAAAACAGTGCTAATATTGATGAGTTAAATAACGAATCAACTGAAAAATATGGTATTTACAGTGAAGCTGAAAGACTATATAATAAAACCAAGAAGCGTGTTGACCAGATTATCAATCCTCAGTCAACCACGCTGATTCTCACCCAGACCCCTACTGTCCTTGAAGAGCAATTCAAACATCCTGAGATGTCTGCAACTATCTATTCTGGTGAACGAACAGAAACCATCTACCTCACAGCTGAGCAAGCCAAAGAGTATGCTGAAAAAGGCACCATCACCTATGTCCCAAATAGCAGGAAGATTACCGAATATTTTGTTGACTACCTCAACGAACTAAAACGTCTTAATGGTCTGACAAATACAGTTGATGCGAGCAATTCAGACCTTATTGCTTATGCTATTGCACGAGCTGAAGAGAACGCAGCTAGAAGGATGTTAACCCACCATACAAACCTAAACCCCGCTGATTTTAACCTAGAGCAACAGCTAGACATCAATATAGAAAATGGGGTTGTCACCACCAACGATAAAAATAATATTCTTGGCGGGGAAAATGCAGTCAGTTGGAGCGGAATAATACCGAATCTAGATCCTACACTTTATTTGTCATTTACTGACGAGCCCTTGTCAGATCAATCTATTGCCTACTACTTGCTATTAGGATGGTTTACTGATTACCAAAATGTTGCTCGTACTGCAACAAGCAATCAAAAAATAAACTATGGACACAGGATCAATCAACTCATGGCTGCCGGTCCTATCGGTATTGGCTTCTCTGCTAATGGTCGTCATGCAACATTAGAAACAACACTACATGATTTGGAAAATGATCCAAGATTCGCTGACACTTCCAAATTTGATCCTGATTTTATCACCAACGAAAAGGGTGAAACTGTCATGGTTAGAAGCGGAACAAATACTCCCGTGGTCTTTCTTCCTGCTGTTACTTTTAACTTTGTCTATGACAGAACTAAACTCGATCACGACACTGCACAGACTGTTGATACTCTCGCAAAATCTGTACTAGAGCAGAGCAAGAAAAATCTTGATGAAAGCAAAATCGCTTCTGACCAAGCTCGTGCCGCCTACATCTTTGCGCTTAAGAACCAAGCTAACCTGTCAGAAAAAACAGCTGAAAAAGAAGCAGAGATTAGTAGCCTTGAAACTAACCTAAAAACGGCACAAACTGATCTCAGCACTGCAAAGGCTAAGGTAGCTCAAACCAATGAAAAGCTCACTCAACTCGAACAAAACAGCCAATTGGATAGCTTAAACGAACAACTAGCTAGCCAAGAAAAAGCTGTCCAAGAAGCGCAGACAAACCTTGATACGCAAAAAGCAGAGCTTAGCCAACGCCAAACAGCACTCACACAAGCAACAAGCCTTACAGAAACAGCTAAACAAGACCTAGCAAACGCCAAAGTGCAGCTTGAAACCGCTAAATCCTACTATCAAGCACTAATCACAGCACAAGAAAACCTGGCTAGCGCACACAAAGCTGACCAAGAAGCCAAAGGCAGGCTCGTACAAACAAAAACCGAGCTGGAAGCAGCTAAGAGCAAGCTCACTCAACGTCAAAAAGAAGTTGATGAGGCAAAACTTGCCTATGACACAGCTAAAGCAAACTATGACAAGCTCCTTGCTGACTACAAAGTAGCCAAAGACCTAGAAGACAAGGCAAAAGATAACACTATCTCAACTCTTCCAGACGGTACTATCATCGCTGTTCCAAAAGATAGCCCAAGCATCGCAGAAAGACCAAGTCTTGATATTGAAAAACTATTAGAGAGCCTCAAATCTAGTGAAACAAATATCACTGGCAAAACAAATCCTCATATTGATAACAATTTGGGACTTAATGGAAACAAAGAGAGTCAGCAATTCAAAAATAATCAAGCAAACCATGTAGTCAAACCAAATCCAAGCCAGACAGCAAACACTCAACCAGTTTCTCTCAACCATCGTGCTAAAGTAGCAACCCAGACTAAAGAACTACCAAATACGGGTGAAACAGGCTCTATTGCATACGCATTAGCTGGATTGACTCTTTTAAGTACAGCAGTACTAATTCAGAAACGTAAAAACTAAGGAATAACCAAAATAGTATGTGTGTAAAATAGTTTCTAGAATTGTTTTATGCAGGACAGACTCTAAAAAAGTCAATACATAATTAAATTGGCGAAACTGGATTGTTAGATTTTATTCTAATTCCCCCAAAATTTTCATTCTATCCATTTGGGAATTGTACTTTAGACATCAATTCTTTTTGGTAAAAGCTTTGAAATTGATAAAGTTTACTACAATTTAATATAAAAAGTTTTTTAGAATCCTAAATAATTCAACTCTCTAAAAAAAAAACGAGCGCCCTCAAACTAGGGGTTACTCGTTTTTTTATATTTTGCTTTAGCACGCTTAAAAATCGAAATAAAATCCCCATCTCTAGCTTTAATTTCACCAATTCGTAGTCTATGAATACTCGCATTAAGAACTGCACCTATGATTAGAATCTGGGCCCAAAAAATAAACCAGACCATAAATACAAGAAATATTACTGCTGTTGCCGAACGAAAATCTGATACTTTATTTGCATAGTTATCCAAATACAGCGAAAACAACTTCCCAGTTGTTGCCATAATAAATAGAACAAAACCAGCCCCAGGGAAAACATACCACATTTTAGGGATTCGAACATTTGGCAAAAAATAATAGAACATAATCAGTGCCGCAAACAGTGCTAGGTAGGCAATCGATTGTGTTTGTCCTAAAAAAATATCCAACCAACCATTTTCAAGATTAAAATAGTTATCTAAATAAGAAAAAATGGCTTGACCAAATGTCACACTCACTATGCTCAATCCTATGATTATTTGCAAGCCAATCCCCAAAAATATACCTACTAGCCGACCAACAATGACATCACGATGATTTTCCATACCATAAGCCTTATTAACAGCCTTTTGTAAAATCATCATACTTTTTGAAAGGGTCCATAAAGTCGTAAGAATAGCAATACCTAACCAAGAACTTGAGGGTTTAGTGAGGATGTTGGTAACAAAATTCGAAACCGAAGGATAGATCTTGTCAGGAATAAATTCTGCTAATACTGATAGAATCGCATCAACATCAAAAGGAAAATAAGGCAATAAATTGGCTAAGGTCAACAGAATCGGAAATATGGAAATCAGAAGATAATAAGCCACCGCTACACTTGTAATTTCAATTTCAGCTGATTTATAATAGGAAAAAAAGGTTGAAAAGAATGTTTTCAGCCCTTCTAGTTTTTTGACTTTCCTCATTCATTCAACCTCATACTTTCCTTCTCTAATTGATTTATACTCAATGAAAATCAAAATCTGACTCGCTCCAAGGGTTTGGGGAACCGTTGGAGGTTGAAAATTGAGCGAACGTAGTTCGTGTCGATATGATGCAAATAGAACCCTGTTACTATATTATTTCAAGGTAACAGGCTGAAAAGCTCCGCTGGAGCCTTTCACTCATCAATTCAAGTCAACAACGTCGGCTTTTGATTTTAGAAGAGTATTAATAAGTTCCTTCTTCACCTTGACTAGTCAAGATAAGTGGACCATCTTTTGTAATCACAAATTGGTGCTCATATTGACAAGATAAGCCACCATCAAGTGTTTTGTGAGCCCAGCCAGTCTTCATATCTGTATCAATTTCCCAAGTCCCTGTATTAATCATGGGCTCAATCGTCAAGACCATGCCCTCACGTAATCGGAGACCACGACCCTTTGTTCCATAGTGAGGAACCATCGGTTCTTCATGCATGGTTGGACCTACACCATGACCTACCAAGTCTCGAACAACACCGTAGCCCAAACCTTCTGCGTATTCTTGAATGGCAGCACCAATGTCACCGATTCGATTCCCAACAATAGCTTGCTCAATTCCACGGTACAGACATTCTTTTGTGACATCCATTAGATTTTTGACTTGGTCAGAAACCTGACCAACTGCATATGCCCAGCATGAATCTGCCACTCCACCACTATAGGCTTGAGTGATTTTTTTCATTGCTTTCACATCATTAAAGTTAAGCTTAGACACATCAACTACAGACTTGTCCAAAGGCTCACTCAAAACCATATCAACCTTCAGTAAATCACCTTCTTTAAGTTTGTAATGACGCGGAAAGGCATGAGCTACCTCATCATTCAATCCACAACAAGTTGCGTATGGATAATCCATCAATTCTCCGTCTACACCAATTTGAAGTGGCAACACATTTTTTTCTTTACACGTTTTACGGACATATTCTTCCACTTCCCACATGTCCACACCTGGCTTGATGATGTCACGTAATCCAATATGGATTCCTGACAAAACTTCCCCGGCTCTGCTCATGGCATCGATTTCTCGTTGTGATTTAATTGTAATCATTGATTGTCCTCATACATTTCTAAATTAAAATCTGCCTTCTTCAAGCTAAATTTCAAGTAATTTCTCATTTTATGACTATAACGGTCACTTCCACGATAGTGGTTAATTTGCACAAAGCCAGCTTTTCTAGCCACCCTTTGACTAGCCACATTTTCCTCATGGGTGACAATCGTCAATTCTCTCATGCCAAACTCGTAAAAAGCTAGATAGACTAAAGTCCGCACCGCTTCCGTCATGAGTCCTTGACCCCAGTAGTCTTTTTTTAGGAAATAGCTGAGCTCCGCAGAAAGTTGACGTTCATCTACCTTTTCAAAACAAAGAGCACCAATCATACGACCAGAGTTTTTTTCTATTAATGCCCAATTTCCTAATGGCGAACGGATAAATTTTTCAACCATTGTCGCAACAGCAATCTCTTTGTCCTTCAAAACTGGAAAAATAAATGGAAGATTCTCAGCATGCGACACTATTGTATAAAAATCCTCACCATCCTCGTAAGAAAATGGTCGCAAAATGAAATGATCCGTTTCAAAACATGCAAATTTAGCTAACTGTATCCAAAGTGTCATAGTGTACCCAAGGGACTGAGAATTGCTCCCAGCCCCAAAATATTTGATTTATAAAATCATTACATTCAAAAGATGCAATTCTCTACTAGGTCAACTAGTCCTCAATCAACTGAATATCTGCACCAAGCTCTGTTAACTTTTCAATAATATTTGAGTAGCCACGCAGAATAAACTCAATATTTGTAATTTCTGTTCGACCTTGAGCCATTAGACCAGCAATAACCATCGCCGCACCAGCCCGTAAATCTGTTGCTTTAACAGAAGACCCTCTTAGTTGATTGGGACCTTCAAAGGCAATATGATTACTACGTGTTGAAATTTTTGCTCCGAGATTAGCCAATTCCTGCACGTGTCCAACACGTTTTTCATAAATTGTGTCCACGATAGTTCCGGTACCTGTAGCTTTAAGGAGTAAGGGGGTAATAGGTTGTTGCAAGTCTGTCGCAAAACCTGGATAAGGGGAGGTTTTGATATTCACAGCCTTTAATGTTTCTTGTTTTTCAACAAAAATACTGTCTTCAGAAATGGTCATGCGAACACCCATTTCCTGAAGTTTAGCAATGTAGCTTTCCAAATGCTCGTAAAGGACATTATCAATCCGAATCCCTTCACCAACTGCAGCAGCTAAGGCGATATAAGTCCCTGCTTCGATACGATCAGGAATAACTTGATGGCGAGTTCCTTTAAGGTGATCTACACCATCTATTGTAATAATATCTGTACCTGCCCCGCGAATACGAGCCCCCATATTGTTTAGCAGAGTTGCCACATCAATGATCTCAGGTTCACGTGCTGCATTTTCAATAACAGTACGACCTTTCGCTTTAACAGCAGCTAAAATCGTATTGATTGTTGCGCCAACACTGACAACATCCATGAATATATGAGCCCCTTGAATCCGTTGTCCATTGGTTGCTAGGCGCATATATTCACCTTCATAGGTTGTCTCAGCGCCCATAGCAGCGAAGGCTTTAAGGTGCAAATCAATCGGACGAGGTCCTAAATCGCATCCACCAGGTAAACCAACAACTGCTTGACCAAAACGACCAAGCAGAGAACCATAAAAATAATAGGACGCGCGCAAACTATTAATTTTACCAAAGGGCATTGGCATATCTTGAACACCACGTGGGTCAATCTCAAGTGTCTCACCATCGCGCTTTACCGTCGCACCCATTGTTTCCATAATATCAACTAAACTATCAACATCTGAAATGGCTGGGACACCGTCCAAAGTGACAATTCCATCTGCAAGAATAATGGCTGGGATCAAAGCTACAACTGAGTTTTTAGCGCCACTTACTGTTACAGCACCTTTCAGTACTTTCCCACCATTAATTACAATTTTTCTCATACTAAATATTCACTTTCTTAATTTGCCTAATGATCAACAGAATCAATACTTGTCAAAATCCAAATCTTCCAATAGAAATCATTATTCATTGAAAGAAAATTGTAGCTACAATTGATCATTCTACGTATAAAAAGGCATACGTTTCATTCTATCACAAACTCTATGAAAAAGCTAGTTATTGAGCGTTAAAAAAAGGGCTTGCCTTCTAGACAAGTCCTCTATATTTATATACTATTTGATAAAAATACCTGATCATTTCAAAAACACATTATGTATCCTATCTTCCGCATCCTTCAGATAAACTTCTAATTCCTCACTCGTCAAATAAGGAACTCGACCATAAAAAACATGATCAATGACTTGTGCATCATTACTGTTGAAGAGCCAATCTGAAGTTAGAAATTTCATTGCCTGATTTATCGGTGTCAGACTTCCATCCGCATTTTGTGGTTGCCCTGTAGGAGTAAGGAAAATAGCTTTCTTTGTTGAGAAGAGCTTGCGAGGCTCATCGGATTCAAAACTATAAGCAAATCCGTGCTGAAATACACGGTCTACATAACCCTTCATTATCGCAGGCATACCATTCCACCAACTTGGAAAAATATAAACAAGCAAATCACTCTCTGCAATCAGATCCATTTCTGTTTGGACATCTGGCGGAAAACTAGTTGCATCTCGTACAAATTTTCCATTTTCAATGTGAATAGTATCTTCTCCTCGAAGAACTGGATCAAAACCCAATTTATACAAATCTCGGACAGTTACTTCTGCTCCATTTGCTACCAAAGCCTCAGTTACTCTATGAACGAGGGCGTGGGTAAAACTTTCTTTTCTCGGATGTGCAAAAACAAGTAAAGCTTTCATAAATGTCCTCTTCAGAATAATAAATATGTACCTACAAGACAGCTGATTTCAACTCTTCTACCTTATCCAATTTCTCCCATGGAACATCAATATCCGTACGTCCCATGTGACCATAGGCTGCAGTTTGTTTATAAATTGGACGTTTTAGGTCAAGCATTTGAATAATACCGGCTGGGCGTAAGTCGAAAATCTGACGAACAGCTGCTTCTAATTTGCTCTCAGCTACTGTACCTGTACCAAATGTATCGATGCGAACTGAAACTGGGTGAGCAACACCGATAGCGTAGGCCAATTGAACCTCAGCCTTTTTAGCCAAACCAGCTGCTACGATATTTTTAGCGATGTAACGCGCCGCATAAGATGCAGAACGGTCCACTTTGGTCGCATCCTTACCAGAGAAAGCACCACCTCCGTGGCGAGAGTAACCACCATAGGTATCAACGATAATCTTACGACCTGTCAAACCAGAGTCCCCTTGAGGTCCACCAATAACAAAGCGACCGGTTGGATTGATAAAGTATTGTGTTTGGTCATCCAAATAGTGAGCTGGAATGATTTCCTTTATCACACGTTCAATGACATCCTGACGAATTTGCTCTTGACTGACTTCCGGATCATGCTGGGTCGAAATAACGACTGTATCCACACGAACTGGTTGGTTGTCTTCATCGTATTCAACTGTTACTTGTGACTTAGCATCCGGACGGAGATAAGCAATTTCACCAGATTTTCTCAACTCGGCCAAACGATGCACCAATTTGTGACTAAGTGAAATTGGCAATGGCATGAGTTCAGGAGTTTCATCAACCGCAAAACCAAACATGAGCCCTTGGTCACCTGCACCAATTAAATCTAATGGATCTAGACTAGCATCTTGACGAGCCTCCAAGGCTTCATTAACACCTTGCGCAATGTCTGGAGACTGCTCTACAAGTGATGGATGAACTCCTACTGATTCTGCCGCGAAGCCGTATTCCCCTTTGGTGTAGCCAATCTCCGCAATCGTATCGCGTACAACACGATTAATATCTACATAGGCAGTGGTAGAAATTTCACCAAACACATGAACACTTCCAGTGTAAACAGCCGTCTCAGCCGCCACGTGCGCCTCAGGATCTTGTGCTAAAATAGCATCCAAAATCGCATCTGAAATCTGGTCTGCAATCTTATCCGGATGACCCTCCGAAACAGATTCAGACGTAAACAATTTACGTTCTGACATAAAAATGTCCCCCTTAAAATAAATTGTTATCAAGGTTACAAAGAACTAGTCTCCGACTAGTTCTTTGCGAAAGACTTTTGTCTTGAGCAAAGGAAAATTTCCAGATACATAACGAGAAAGCAATAACTTCCAAGTATGTCTGCGAAAGTTAACTAGTCTGATAACTACCTTTTCGGGACTTAATAACGTTTCTAGTATAGCATACATTCAGTATCTATCCTAGCATTTTCTAAAAAATAAAGAGGTGATTGTACAAACAACCACCCTAAAGTCTAAATCAACTCCGCATCTGCAATCGCCTGTTTCACCACCTCTAACGGTAGATGAACAAGCTCACACCCTTTTTCATTATATAAATATCGCGCATAGTCATCCATACGGTATTCATTGATATAAACAACCCGCTTACAACCAACCTGTAACAATTGCTTGGAGCAGTTGAGACATGGGAAATGGGTCACATAGGCAGTAAAACCTTTTGGAATTCCCCGCTCAGCTCCTTGTAAAATAGCATTAACTTCCGCATGCAAGGTCCTTGCACAATGACCATCAATCATGAGACATTCCTGATCCAAACAATGTTCGGTTCCTGAAACAGAACCATTGTAGCCTGTTGCGATAACCTTATTGTCCTTAACCAAAACCGCACCGACCTTTGCTCTCTTACAGGTCGCCCGATTTGCAATCAAAAGTGCTTGTGCCGCAAAATACTCATCCCAAGCTAAACGATTTGTTGACATAAGACCTCCTAATCCACCATTCCATAAATTTCAGCTAAGTCTTGGGCTGTAATGATACCAATGACATCCTCCGGAGAATCTATTTTCCCGCTCTTTTGACGACTCACAAGAATGGTCGTGCGCTTACGGCCCTCAAAATAATTGATCACTCGATAAAGTGTTTCTGAGGAAGGGAGAACGATCACCTGAATACTATCTTCTTCAAAAACAAGAACATCTGCTAAACTGGCTTCCACCAATTTCTCACGAATAGAACCAGCCTCTTTACTGGCTTTGGCTAACCAATTGGTCAGTCCCTTGTCAGAAACCAAACCTCGATAGGCTCTTCCCGAAAAAATCGGAAACTTAGAAAAATGCTCACGATCTACAATTTCTAAAGCCTTTATTAATTTATCCTGAACATCAAAAATAATTGGTTTGATTTTCTGTGTCCTTTGTAAATAATGTGCAATGGTAACTGGCTCCTGGTATTGGGAAATAACTTTTTCCAACACATCAATCAATTCTTGAGACGGCTGAGCCACCTCTTTCAGTCCTGTTCGTTTTTCATGAACCATTAAATTCCGTAACTGACGGGCAACATAAAGTTTGTCCCAATTTGCCTCAATGGGATTATGGGGGCTTAGTTCTTTAGCCTTTGTTAACATCGAACCAACGTCCGCATAGTCTCCATCTGCTACACCACAGACCTTCCTTAAAACCTTATCCAGGTCATTAAATAACTCTAAAAAACGGGTTTCATTCATATTAGTCTACCATTGGTGATTTCAAATAGGCATCCACCATCCGCTCAGTCGCATCAACTGAATCCAAATGCGTTCGTTCATAAGAGTGACTAGACTCAATACCTGCTCCCAGTAAGGCATGCTTAACATCTGCACCCGCACGCATAGCAGCCGATGCATCCGAACCATAGTAAGGATAGATATCCAGCTTATATGGAATTGCTTCTCTCTCAGCAAGAGAAACTAAATGCTGACGAAGTTCATAGTGATAAGGACCTGAAGCATCTTTTACACAAATCGAAACCGTGTACTCGTCCGTCTGCTGGTCATCACCCATCGCTCCCATATCTACAGCCAGATACTCCACAACCCGATCTGGCAAACTTGAATTAGCACCATAACCAATCTCTTCGTTATTTGAAAAATAAAAATGAGTGGTATAAGGTAAAACAATCCCATCTTCTTTATAAACCTTCAACAAATGAATCAAAATAGCTGCAGAAACCTTATCATCCAAATGGCGGCTCTTAATAAACCCAGTTTCTGTCACAATTGTTCTTGGATCGAAGGAAATAAAATCACCAACTTCAATTCCCAAGGCACGCACTTCATCAGCAGTGGTCACTTTTTCGTCCAACCGGATTTCCATATTGGTCTGGTTGCGCTCTGCTGTACTAGCATCACGATAGACGTGAACAGATGTTTGATGCATAAGAATGGTACCTGTGAAGGTCTTACCATTTTTAGCACAATGTATCAAGCAGTTTTCACCTTCAATGGAAGGATAACCAAAACCACCCACCAAATCCATTTTTATACGACCATCCGGTTTGATTGCCCGAACCATAGCACCCAATGTATCCAGATGAGCGGTCAAAATACGGTGCTCCTCATCATTTTTCCCCGGTACTGTTACCAAAACACCACCTTTTGGTGTTTTAGTCGCCTCATAACCGAAACCTTCAACCTCTGCTTTGATGTAGTTCATAATATCCGTCGTATAGCCAGTTGGTGACGGAGTTTGAGTCAATGTCACAATGTAATCAAGTGTCTTCATGAAAACCTCCTTATTTGTAATCTATTATATCACGTTTTAAGTGATTTTTTTGCTATAATGAAGTTATGAAAACCTATCAAAAAATATATCTCCTTTTGAAAGAAAAAGAGGACTACATAAGCGGTGAAGACATGGCTCAGGAGCTAGGCATTTCACGAACATCCATTTGGAAGGCTATTCGCCAATTAGAAACCCTCGGTTTAACCATTGAAGCAGCCCGAAACCGTGGCTATAAACTGGCTGAAGGGGACTTACTCTTACCTGAATTGATTGCACAGGAACTTAACCTACCAGTCCATCTCAATGGAAGCAGTGACTCCACCCAACTGGATGCCAAGCAAGGCATTGAACTAGGACATAGTAGCCCAGCCCTCTACCTTGCTCCACACCAAAACAAAGCCAAAGGCCGATTCGGTCGACCATTTTACGCCTCAAAATCTGGTGGTATTTATATGTCACTTCGTCTATCGCCCAATGTCCCATTTCTTGCATTCAAACCATACACTATATTAGCTGCGGCTGCTGTGGTAAAAGCCATCCAGTCCCTCTGCGACTTGGATGTTCAAATCAAATGGGTAAATGACATCTATCTTGGCCGCAAAAAAGTGGCTGGAATCTTAACCGAAGCAATTTCTTCGATGGAAAGTCAAACAGTAACTGACGTCATTATCGGTGTCGGCATCAATGTTCATATTGACGATTTCCCAAAAGAACTACACCATACTGCAGGCAACCTTTTTGAGGAACAACCACCCTTTACACGCAATCAACTCATCATAGCCATCTGGAAAGCTTTTCTTGAAACAGATGAACATGAATTAATCACACTTTACAAAGAAAAATCACTTGTTGTTGGTCAACAAGTGAGCTTTGTAGAAAATCAAATTGAATTTAAAGGCAGAGCAATCGCCGTTACCGATACAGGAAATTTAGTGATTCAACTAGAGAATGGAAAAGCAAAGACAATCTCCAGCGGGGAAATCAGTCTTACTTCTTGGACTGCTTCTCAACCAGTTGAATAAATTTCGTTACTTTATAGGCAAAATGGAGGTTTCGATAGCCAATATAAGCATAAATTCCAGCTATTAAATAATCGCCTGTCAAAATAGAGGCATTCATAAAGTATACTGCTAATATTGTCGTAATGGCTAAAAAAAGAAATTGAGAAAGTTTCATAAAGTAGATTATACCAAAAAATCAGTCCCTCGGCTGATTTTTTATATGCTTTCTATGTAAAATTATGGCTCAGCAAAAACAAAAACACCAAAATGTCAGGTGCTTTTGTAAGGAGATTATGAAAAATATTTAGGATTAATCATAGTATAAATCATCCAAACAGATTGCGCATCCGTCCAGAGACCGATATTGCTGTAGAAGTGGTCAAACCAAGCGCTCAATCATTTCGAATTTCAACTGCGTCGGCCAGAAATCCAAATTCTTCTGGAACTGGGCTGGTTTCGGTTTCGATTTCTTGTGTTTTTTGCCCTTTTGCCTTAGCCGAAAATTCTGCTCGTATGCTAACCCAATCCTCTTGAGCAATGGCTAAAATCTGTGGCGAAAAACCAGCTGCCTTGCTGAGAATATTTCCAAACATGGTATTAAGATTGTCACGCTTCATGGTCTGTTCAGCATTCAGCGGGGAATCAAAAGCTAATATGGCATGGTTTTCATTGGCAGCTACAGGTTGTGAACCGACTAGCAAAGCCCGATCTGCTCCAGATAAGCTTTCGATGATTTCTCCCCATGCATTTTGCAAACGCATCAAATTTTCACGCGCCAAGGCTGGATTTTCCATAGCCTCTTGCAAAATAGCATGAACCTTGCTGGTATCCAATCGATACTTCTTCGGAGCCTGTGGCTTGCGTGAAACTGGCTTAACAGCACTTGGTTGACTAGATAATTGACCTAGTTGTTTCTGCAAATCCGCAACTTGTTCTTGAAGATGAGCAAGTTGACTGACTAGATCAGCTGGCAGCTCTGCCATTGCCCCCGAAGGTGATCCTTCTTCTGCCAAACGAATGGTCATCATTTCAGCGTAAATCTTCGGTTGAGGACTAGACTTAATGTCTGACAAACCTTTTGTCACCATCTCAATCATCGTAAAAATCCGATCCTGATCCAGAGCTAGATTTTCCGTAAAACCAGTGGTCAAATGGGTATTTTCACCACCCGTCTGTACAATGAGGAGATCCCTCAAATAATGCAAGAGGTCTGTGGCAAAACGACTCATACTCTTTCCTTGATCAAACAAGGTTTGTAGATGTCCAAGTGCTGAGACGCTATCTGCCTGACGGAGACTAGCAACATACTCATCCAAGGCCCGTAAGCTGATGGAACCTGTAATTTCCTCAGCAATCTCAACTGTTACCTGCTGATGCTGACTAAGACTCAATGCCTGGTCCAATATGGACAAGGCATCCCGCATCCCACCTTCTGCCCGACGTGCAATGATGGTCAATGCTTGTTCATCAAAGGCAAGGCCTTCCTTGGTCAAAATCTTTGCCAAATGCTCCTGTATATCCGTCACCTTGATGGACTTAAATTCAAATCGTTGCACCCTTGACAAAATAGTAGCAGGAATCTTGTGCAATTCCGTCGTTGCTAGAATAAAGACCACATTCTCCGTTGGTTCTTCTAGGGTTTTCAATAGTGCGTTGAAGGCCCCTGTAGACAACATATGAACCTCGTCGATGATATAGACCTTATAGGTTGCAAGACTAGGCGCATAGGTCGATTTATCACGAATATCACGAATCTCATCTACACCATTATTGGAAGCTGCATCAATCTCAATAACATCTTCCAAACTTCCTTCCGTAATCGCTTGACAAATATAACAGTCGTTACAAGGTTCACCATCAACCTGATTGGGGCAATTCATGGCCTTGGCAAAAATTTTCGCAGCCGATGTCTTACCCGTTCCGCGAGGACCAGAAAAGAGATAGGCATGGCTAATTTTCCCCTGGTCAATGGCCTGCTTGAGCGTGGTCGCAACCACCTCTTGCCCCACCATCTCTCCGAAAGTCTGACTTCGGTACTTCCGATATAAAGCTTGGTACATTAACGCTTTTCTCCAAACATAGCAAAATTCCAATCCGTCTTCTTCACTAAGAGCGCGACGAACTGCACGAGGTATTCCTGGTCAATGGTATCGTAATCAGCGACCAACCTAGAATCCAAGTCCAAAACGCCCAATAATTGGTCGTTTTTCACCATTGGCACCACAATTTCCGAAAGGGCTGCCGCATCGCAAGAAATATAATTGTCATGCAATCGAACATCCTCTACGATAATCGTCTGGCGTGTAGAAGCAGACTCACCGCAGACACCCTTGCCAAGTGCAATATGAACACAGGAAACGCCACCCTGAAAAGGTCCTAAGATCAATTCTGTGCCATCATACAAGTAAAATCCTGTAAAGACAGAGTTTGGTAGAGCTTGATTAAGTAAGGCAGAAGCATTTGATAGATTGGCTAAAGCATTGGTTTCACCCTCTAAAAGAGCCTCCAATTGGGCCAACAATAATTGATAGTTTGAAATTTTTTCTTGTTTTGTCATAACATCATTATAGCATAGATAGAGGAACTTTTATAGTTCGAGCAGTAAAGAAAAAGGCTTTCGCCTATTTCCATATCCAGTATATCAACAAGGTGTCAATCAAGACACCTACGGCCCAAGCTAGTTGAAAATACTTTTTCTGAGTTTTATGACGAAAATGGGTACCGCCAGCCCAAGCACCTAGACCACCACCAACATAGGTCATCAACAACAAGGTCTTTTCTGAAATTCGGTAAGAGCCCTTTCTAGCCTTTCCCTTGTCAAGTCCATAGACCAAAAAAACGACCAGGTTCCAAATCATTAAGAACAATGCAAATCCCTGCTTTACAGACATATTCCCTCCATATCAGTAACATTTATTCCTAACTTTATCACATTTAAAATCGAAGAGCAAGAAAAAAACGACTCAAAAAATGAATCGCTTTATAGACTTTGTAACGTTTCCTGCAACCATTGCAATTGGGACCGATTGCGCTCAATCGCCCGTGTCATAATGATATATCGTCCATAATGACTAAGCTCATAATCTTTTTGAGCGAACAATTCCATTTTACGACTTTCCAAATGCTTCAAGTGCTTTTCAATCACTTCAATCTGGTAAGTCAAAAGTTCAGGAACCCTAGGATCATCACGATCCTCTATGAAAAACATTTTTAGTGAGAAAACATCTTTTTGTTGTGGAGTAGTTTCGTTCGGAACGGATAACCATTGCTCCAATACTTCCCGTCCATTATCTGTCATCTCATACTGCTTCTCTTTTTCATTTCCAGGTACTGCATGACAGGTAATCCACCCTTCATCCGTCATCCGTTTAAGTTCAGGGTATACTTGGCTGTGAGCCACTTGCCAAAATTCTCCTAAATCTCGTTGAACAAAATCCGTAATCTGTTTTCCAGTGATTCTTTGATCACTAGTCTCCAAGATACCTAATATAATATGAGGTAAAATTCTATCCTTCGGCATTCTAACCACGCTCTCTTAATATACTCTCCACCTTAGTATTAATCAAGTCAATAGCTACCACATTAGATACACCTTCTGGTATCACGATATCCGCATAGCGCTTAGTCGGCTCAATAAACTGGTGGTACATCGGTTTAACAACCGATGTATATTGCTCTATGATACTATCTAAGCTACGGCCACGCTCCTCCATATCACGTTTGATACGGCGGATAATACGAATGTCATCATCAGTATCCACAAATACTTTGATGTCCATTAAATCCCGAAGACGTTTGTCTTCCAATACTAAAATTCCCTCTACAATAAATACATCCTGAGGTTCTTGACGATAAGTCCTTTCTGACCGTGTATGCTGAGTATAATCATATATCGGAATATCCACTGAACGCCCTGCAAGCAGTTCACTCAGATGATAAATCATCAAGTCTGTATCAAAGGCTAGTGGATGGTCATAATTGGTCAATATCCGCTCTTCAAAGGTCAGGTGAGATTGATTTTTATAATACGAGTCATGCTCAATCATTGAGATTCGTGCATTTGGAAAATTATTCAAAATAGCACGAGAGACACTTGTTTTACCCCCACCAGATCCTCCGGTTACGCCAATAATTATTGGTTTTTGAGTCATTATCATCTCCTTCTTTTTCATGTTTATCACCCTTTTTTCAATACTATTTTATCATGAAACGTGCTATAATGGAAAAAATAACACAACAGAAATGAGACTTTATGATAGATTTTGGAATAATTGGCACTTCTCCTATCACTCACCAGTTTATCAAAGCAGCACTTCAAACGAATAAATATCAATTTAGAGCTGTTTTTTCTCGAAACTATGATACAGCTGAATCCTTTGCAAAACCATATAAAAAGGTAGACTTGTTTACTGATTTTTCATCATTTTTATCTTCTGAAATTGACCTTGTTTACATTGCTAGTCCAAATTCCTTGCACTACCAGCAGGCAAAGGCCGTACTCTTGGCTGGAAAACACGCTATCGTTGAAAAGCCAATGGTATCAACTCCTTCAGAATTTGAAGATTTACGCCAAATTGCCTCTGAAAAAGGGCTATTCTTGTTTGAAGCAGCACGAAACTTCCAAGAAGAATCCTTTCAGACGATTCGACAATTCTTGGCAGATAAATCCATTATCGGTGGGCATTTTTCTTATGCCAAATATTCTTCAAAAATGCCTGAATTACTAGCTGGAAATACTCCGAATATTTTTTCAGCTGATTTTTCAGGTGGCGCACTCATGGATCTTGGCGTCTATGCTGTTTATGCCGCCATAGGTCTTATCGGTGCCCCACATACAGCTCATTACGTAGCCCAACAATTACCATCTAGTGTTGATTTAAATGGGGTTGGGCAACTAGTCTATGAAAACTTTACTGTAGGTATTCAAGCAGGAAAAAATATGACCAGTCATCTACCTAGCGAAATCTATACTAGCGAAGGTACTTTGACCTTAAACGCTTGTCAGCATATCAGCTCTGCTATTTTTACAACAAATAATGGGGAGCAATACCAACTCCCCCTTGCATCAAAGGCCCAATCCATGATTGAAGAAGCCATACATTTTGCACAAGTCATCGAAGAGGCAAATCACCCATTGGCAGATCAGTGGTTAGATGTTGCTTCAGATGTTCACCGGACTCTCTATCTGATGCGTCAAGACGCAGGAATTACATTTAAGGCGGATACTCATGAAAACTAATTTCCCTTCTGTTTGGCAAGAAATGCTGGAAAAAGCTGGCTTTGATAGCTTGACTGATATTCAACAACAAGTATTTGAGCCGATTTTTACAGGAAAAGATTTACTTGCAATCAGTCCAACTGGAACAGGAAAGACACTAGCTTACCTCTGGCCAAGCCTACTTACTCTTACCCCCAAAAAATCCCAGCAATTATTGATTCTGGCTCCAAATACAGAATTAGCTGGGCAGATTTTTGAAGTGTGTAAAGGCTGGTCCGAAGCAATCGGATTACAAGCACAGTTATTCTTATCAGGATCCAGTCAAAAACGACAAATTGAACGATTAAAAAAAGGACCGGAAATCTTAATAGGTACACCTGGTCGCGTGTTTGAATTGATTAAATTAAAAAAAATAAAGATGATGAATATCAATACCATCATCTTAGATGAATTTGATCAGCTATTCTCTGATTCTCAATATCATTTTGTAGAAAAAATTATCAACTATGTTCCTCGCAATCATCAATTGATCTATATGAGTGCAACTGCTAAATTTGATCGGCAAAAGATTTCACCTACTGTTGAAACAATCGATTTATCGGAGCAAAAATTAGACAATATTCAACACTATTATATGATGGTTGAAAAACGTGATAGACAAAACTTGTTGAGAAAATTTGCAAATGTGCCAGATTTTCGAGCATTGGCCTTCTTTAATAGCTTATCTGATCTTGGTGCAACTGAAGAACGACTAAACTACAACGGAGCTAATGCAATTTCTCTCGCTTCTGATGTCAATGTCAAGTTTAGAAAGGTCATTATTGATCGCTTTAAAGATCACCAGATCCAGCTCTTACTTGCCACAGATTTAGTAGCTCGTGGGATTGATATCGATAATTTAGAATGCGTCCTCAATTTTGAGGTTCCTTTTGACCAAGAAGCCTATACACATCGGGCTGGTCGAACCGGTCGAATGGGTAAGGATGGAGTGGTTATTACCCTTGTTTCAAATCCAAATGAACTCAAACAACTAAAAAAATATGCTTCTGTCCAAGAAGTTATCTTAAAAAATCAAGAGCTATATAAAATATAATCTTTTCACTTTCTATTAGTGCGACGCTATTTATCAACTGGTTAACCATCAATATAATACTCAATGAAAATCAAAAGTATCCCAGTTTCAGCTATCTGGGAGATCTTAAAGGCTGGAAATATTGCGAACGGTGTTTATATCATTAAGCCGGCGATGGTTTTACACTGTTACTTTCTCATTTCAAGGTAACAGGCTGAAAAGCTCGACTCGAACTTTTCACTCATCATGGCTTTTGACAATAGATAGTTTTGATTTTCAAAAAATGTATATTTTTCATCTCACAGTTACACACCCCTGGTCTGTACGATTTCAATAAAAAGAAGGGGCTGAGCAAAAAGTCCAAAATTAACAAAACCGCATGAAATTCTTTGTCTAAAAACGTTGATTTCATGCGGTTTCTTATTTGTAAAAATAAAAAATATAAGTTAAATTTCGAGTCTTGTCCAGCCTCTTTTTTTTTATTTAGTTATTATTGCACTGGGGGAGCTGCCGAGTGCTGGTTGTAATAAACAAATTGTGGATTCAAATTATTTCCTAAACTTTCTGAAACGGTAACCATACTGTACCCTTGAGAAGTTAAAAATTGCAATACCGAATCCATGCTCTTAACAGTTTCCTTATGAATATCATGCATCAAAATAAAGCACCCTGGACAAGCATTCGTCTTGACTTGGTTTAAAATCTCCTGTGGATTATGTGAAGACCAGTCTTGGGTATCCACATTCCAATAGATTGAAGGGAGATTCATTGCACTGGCCACTTTCTTATTCACAGCTCCATAAGGTGGACGGACTAAAACAGGACGCTGACCTACGGCTGTTTCTATCGCAACTTGCGTTTTTTCGATTTCTTGATGAATGGCATCTGGAGAAAGATTGGTTAAATTCGGATGGCTCCAAGAATGGTTTGCTATCTCGTGACCTTCGGCTTTCATCCGTTGTAAAATCCACTCATTTCCCTCGATATTCTGACCAATGACAAAGAAGGTCGCCTTAGCGTTGTATTTCTTCAACAAATCCAATACCAATGGTGTCGTGGACGGATTAGGACCATCATCAAATGTCAATGATATTTGGTGGGTCAACTTGTTATTCTCAATTCTCTGAAGTTCTTGCTTATATTGTTCAAGACTAGCCTGATCTGCATCTGTTAAATACTCACCAATAATAACTGGAAATAAGTCGGCTACTGGAATATCAAATGTCGGTAAAATTGTATTGGATGGTAAAACCAGTGTTAATTGACTGTTTTCATATGAAAAAACAAATGCATCTAAATCTGTTGCTTCAAATTGACTAACAAGTGCATTTTTATCACTATCCGATTGATTATCTTGATCTAATTTTTCAATTAATTTAGCTACAATAATTTTTTTTGCAGCAATTGGATCAGAAAATATTCGACTCAAGGTAAACAATTGTTGCTCTTCAGTCAAAAGCAATTCACCTGCTGTTTCTTCACCATCTTTCTTAATGTCCATTTTAGAAAGATGATATTTTTCCCCTTTTATAACAACAGAACGAACTTTTCTGAAATTTGTTTTACCTAAGTGACTGCTGACTAAAAATATTCGATTAATATTGCCAGTGGGTTTGGTTTCCCCTAACGTTTGGTGAACATATTCTACCATTTTATTCTCAACTAAACCAATTTTCTTGCCCGAATTGTCGGTTGGAATGGAAGCAATAACATGAGTAGACCCAACATTTCCTGTTCTTAAGTTTGATTGCCCACTTTTTAAAAAGACACGTTCTTGTCTTTCGATGAACTGAGTTACCTGACTTTCTTGAACACGATGGTAAATCACTAGACTTAAAAAACAAATCATACCAACCAACAGTAGATTGGTTAGTATCAATAATAATTTCTTCATACGAGACTCCTCTTTCATATACACCTAAAACAATACTATAATATAATTTGTTTTTTGTCAAGTCGTAACCCCAATCAAAGCAAAAAAAAATCAGCCCCATTCTCGTCAAAATGTTAACAATCGGTGCTGATTCTTTAGATATTTCTTGATTAATCCGCTCGAATAACCTCTACACGGTATCCATCAGGATCTGTAACAAAATAATAACGACCTGGACTTCCTGGCAAGCCTTTTATATCTGTCGTTGGATAGCCCAATGCTTTGTGTTTCACATTGTCCCCTTCTAAGTCATCCGAAGAAAGAGCTAGATGTGAGAAGCCATCTCCTACGATATAGGGACCATGATCATAATTGTAGGTCAATTCAATCTCAAAGTCATCCCCTTCAAGTGCTAAGTAAACCAAGGTAAACTTGTGCTCTGGATAGTCCTTGCGACGGGTTTCCTTAAATCCAAATCCCTCTTCATAAAATCTTTGAGATGCTTCTAGATTTTCAACACGCAAACATGCATGCAGCATTTTTTTACTTGCCATAATAAATTCCTCCTACCATTTAATACCACCAGTATATCATACTCTCTATGAAAAATCCGATATTCAAAACTAAAAAAACCTGAGCGAACTCAGGCCTTAGATGAATTATGCTTCCAAGTAGTACTCTTTCACAATGTTCAAGTTTTCATCCAATTCGAATACAAGTGGTGGGAAGTTTGGAATTTCCACATCCATGATTTCGTCATCAGACAATTGTTTGATATGTTTTACAAGGGCACGGATTGAGTTACCATGTGCACCTACGAACACGTTTTTACCGTCTTTCAATGCTGGAGCAATTTTATCTTCCCAGAATGGAAGGGCGCGCTCAAGCGTAACTTTCAAGTTTTCTGCATCTGGAATAACTGAGTCATCAAGATGTGCATAGCGACGGTCAGTGTGTGCTGAATGCTCATGATCTTTAGCCATTTCTGGTGGTAAAGTATCATAAGAACGACGCCAGATGTGCACTTGCTCATCACCAAATTCAGCAGCAGCTTCTGCTTTGTTCAAACCTGTCAATCCACCGTAGTGACGTTCGTTCAAACGCCAAGATTTTTCAACTGGTACCCACAATTGATCTGCAGCTTCAAGAGCCAAGTTTGTAGTCTTGATAGCACGTTTCAAAACAGATGTATAAGCAAGGTCAAATTCGATACCTGCTTCTTTGATTAATTTACCAGCATCAATTGCTTGTTGTGTACCTTTTTCAGACAAATCAACATCAGCCCAACCAGTGAAAAGGTTAGCTTTATTCCATTCAGACTCACCATGGCGAGCAAAAACCAATTTTACCATTATATGGATTCTCCTTTAAATTTTGAGGTTCCCCTCTTGTACTTCTCTATTTTACACGAATTGATCAGAAAATGCTAGTTTTTCCACAATCTGTTTACGCTTACATTTTTCTTTCTTGAAAATTCAGTCTGTAGACCTAGCTTTCTTCTTAGGATTTACGAAAAAAAGTGATATAATAGTTAGGCTGAGCACGACTGTTCTGATTAGATTTCAAGGAGAATTCATGAAGAAAGTAGCTATCGTGTCTGCATTTCGTTCTGCTATCGGCAGTTTCGGAGGCAGTCTAAAAGATATAAATATTGCTGAACTTGGCGCACAGGTTCTCGAAGCAGCTTTACAAAACAAACAAATACCAGCTGACGTTGTAGATGAAGTTATTTTTGGCAACGTCCTTTCTGCTGGTCACGGACAAAATATTGCCCGCCAAATTGCTATTCGTGCGGGTATTCCAGAGACCACTTCTGCTTATGTGGTCAATAAGGTTTGCGGCTCTGGACTCAAATCAGTCCTTCTTGCTGCTCAATCCATCCTTCTTGGCGATAACGACGTCGTTGTTGCTGGTGGTATCGAAATCATGAGTCAGGCGGCCTACTTAACTAAATCAAGCCGTTTTGGGAGTAAGTTTGGTCATATTACCTTGGAAGATTCCATGTTAACGGATGGTTTGACAGATGCCTTCAATGACTATCACATGGGTATTACCGCTGAAAATGTTGCCGAACGCTATCATGTCAGTCGCGAAGAGCAAGATGCATTTGCCCGCACCAGCCAAGAAAAGGCTGCAAAAGCTATCGCTGAAGGACGTTTCACTGAAGAAATTGTTCCAATTAGGCTGAACAGTCGAAAAGGCGAAACTATTTTTGCCACAGATGAGTATCCTCGTCTGACGCCAATTGAAAAATTGGCAACACTCCGTCCATCATTCAAAAAGGATGGAACTGTCACCGCAGCTAATGCATCAGGTATCAACGACGGCTGTGCTGTCTTGGTACTCATGTCTGATGAGAAAGCAAGAGAGCTAAATATTCAGCCACTTGCTTATATCGAAGCATACGCTACAAGCGGTTTAGATCCCGCATTGATGGGGCTTGGACCTATTACTGCTAGCCAAAAAGCGCTACAAAAACTGAATAAAACAGTCGAGGATATCGATCTATTCGAACTCAACGAGGCATTTGCAGCACAATCAATTCCAGTTGTCAAACAACTCGGCATCGATCCTGCAAAAGTCAATGTCAATGGTGGAGCAATCGCACTAGGTCATCCAATTGGAGCAAGTGGTAGTCGGATTTTGGTTACCCTAATCCATGAATTAATCAAGCAAAATAAAGAGCTCGGACTCTGTTCACTCTGCATTGGAGGGGGACAAGGAATTTCCCTTATCATTTCCAATGCTCAGACAAACTAACCTAACCATTAACAAAGGAAACATTATGAACATCGGTATTGATAAAATCGGTTTTGCGGCACCCGATTATGTTTTAGATTTGGCAGATTTGGCCCAAGCCCGCAATGTTGACCCCAATAAATTTAAAATTGGTCTTCTTCAATCAGAAATGGCTGTAGCTCCTGTCACTCAAGATATTATCAGTCTTGGTGCAAAGGCTGCTGAAGCCATTCTAACGGAAGAAGATAAACAAACCATTGATATGGTTATTGTCGGTACAGAATCTAGCGTAGATCAAAGTAAAGCAGCAGCTGTTACCATTCATGGATTACTCGGCATCCAACCTTTTGCTCGTTCTATCGAGATGAAAGAGGCTTGTTACGGTGCAACTGCTGGCCTGAGCCTCGCTAAAAGCCACATCTCTCAATTTCCAGAATCTAAAGTCTTGGTTATTGCCAGTGATATTGCCAAATATGGAGTTGCATCAGGTGGCGAACCTACCCAAGGTGCTGGGGCAGTTGCCATGTTGGTAACCGCAAACCCACGAATTTTGGTCCTCAACAATGATAATGTCTGCCAGACACGTGACATCTACGACTTCTGGCGTCCTAACTACGACAAATATCCACGTGTTAATGGTAAATTTTCTACTGAACAATATACCGATTGCTTGACAACAACTTTCGACTATTATCAACAAAAAACAGGCAAAACACTTAAAGACTTTGCTGCCATGTGCTTACATATTCCATTCTCCAAACAAGGCCTTAAAGGATTGCAAGCTATTGCTCAGGATAAAGAAACTCTTAGTCGCTTGACCGAACGTTTCCAGGAAGCTATCGTCTATAATAAAGTCGTCGGCAACATCTACACTGGCTCTATTTTCCTCTCTCTTCTTTCCCTTTTGGAAAATAGCAGAGCGTTAGAGGCTGGGGATCAAATCCTCTTTTATAGTTATGGTAGCGGTGCTGTCTGTGAGATTTTTAGCGGATCCCTTGTTGAGGGTTATCAGGACTACTTAGAAGAGAATCGTTTAGAACAACTCAATGAGCGTACAAAACTCAGTGTAGAAGAATATGAACAAGTCTTCTTTGAAGAAGTGTCTCTTGATGAAAACGGAACATCTCTTGACCTACCAGCAGACCAAAGTCCCTTTGCCCTTATCAAAGTGGAAAACCACAAACGTATCTATCGTATATAGAAGCCAAAATGGCGCCCTTTGGCTCATCCAAAGGGCGCTTTCTTGTAGAAAGAGGAAACTATGTCAACTTTTTCCGGATTTTATAAAAAATTACGCCAAGAACGCATTGATATTCTCCATCAGAATCATTCCCTATCCGAAGATAGCTTAGACGTTCTATACAAAGACGAAAACCTGCCAGAAACAATTGCGGGAAAGATGGCAGAAAATCATCTAGGAACATTCTCCTTACCTTTTTCTGTACTCCCAGAACTTCTAGTGGATAGACAGACTCATTCTGTACCCATGGTCACTGAGGAACCTTCTGTGGTTGCAGCTGCGTCTTTCGGAGCCAAAATCATCGCTAAATCTGGCGGTTTTACAACGACTATTCATAACCGTATCATGATTGGACAAGTTGCACTCTACGATATTTCGGACCATAGCAAAGCGACACAGGCGATTCTTGACCAGAAGGAGAGTATTTTAGAAACTGCCAATCAAGCACACCCTTCTATTGTTAAACGAGGGGGTGGTGCAAGAGAATTGACTGTTGAGAGTAAGGACGAGTTTTTGATTGTCTATCTTCAGGTTGATGTACAAGAAGCCATGGGAGCCAATATCCTCAATAACATGTTAGAAGCTATTAAGGATGACTTAGAAGAGCTCAGCAAGGGACAGGCTTTGATGGGAATCCTCTCCAACTATGCAACGGAGTCACTGGTCACCGCCCAATGCCATATTGCCATCCCTAGTCTGGCTACCAGCTCTGCCATTGCTCAAGAAACTGCTCAAAAAATAGCCCTGGCAAGTAAACTGGCGCAAGTGGACCCTTATCGTGCTGCGACACATAACAAGGGGATTTTTAATGGTATAGATGCTGTCGTTATCGCTACAGGAAATGACTGGCGGGCAGTCGAAGCCGGGGCCCATGCTTATGCCAGCCGTGATGGACAATACAAGGGGCTTTCTACTTGGTCCATTGATGGTGAGCACTTGGTCGGCTCCATCACCCTACCTCTTCCGATTGCCTCCGTCGGTGGCTCTATCGGGCTCAATCCAAAGGTAGCAGTCGCTTTTGACCTTCTCCAACAACCAAAGGCACGCCAATTAGCTTCTATCATCGCTTCTGTCGGTCTCTGTCAGAACTTTGCTGCCCTGCGTGCTCTTGTTACTTCAGGGATTCAGGCTGGTCACATGAAGCTTCAGGCAAAATCCCTAGCGCTACTTGCTGGTGCCGAGGAGCATGAAGTAGATCAACTAGCCCAACTCCTGCGGAAAGAAAAGCACAGCAACCTAGAAACTGCTCAAAACTTATTAGCAAAAATGAGAGAACATTAAAAAGAGGGACTCCCTCTTTTTTAATTTATTATTTGCTCCATACGGAACTTTTGCGTTTTCATTCCTTGGCGTTCATAAAAACGGACAGCTCCTGCATTGTCAGCCCATACATCCAAGGTAAGATTATGGCAACCCTGCTCCTTGGCATAGGAAAGAGCAAATTCATAAAGTTGCTCGCCAATTCTTTGACCACGCGCCGAATTGGCTACACATAAATCATCAATAAACAAGGTTTTAACTGGTTCTAAAACATCGCCTGTTGCGGTAGATAATTCACAAAACAAATGCCCAACCACTTGACCGTCTAGCTCAAAGACAAAAATAGGCTTATCTGGATTTTCCAAAAGGGCTACTAATTCAGCCTCAGAAAATTTTTGACCTGCACTTTTAAAAATATCTGGTCGTGCCTGGTGATGCACCTGTAAAATATCTTGAAGCAATTCATTTAAAACTGGAATATCAGATGGTCTAGCTTTACGGATTGTCATAAAAAAACTCCCCTTTTTATTTTTTCTATTATAGCACATGTTTATTTTTTAACAAAATAGGTCTGCAGACCGATGAAGATTCTGAAAATTCATGTATACTATAAGTGTATCCTAAAATTTTTCATAAATCTCCAAAAAGAATCAGCCCGCCAAGGCTGGTTTTTTGTTGTCTTAAAACGAGAATGTGTAATATAGAAAACTACCAAAATTTAGCCCTTCTTTGACGCAAAAGGCTTTTGCTTCATTTCCAACCTCACAGAGTCACTCCCCTGACTCTTTGACGCAAATGTCTTTTGCTTCATCTCCAACCTCCCAGAGTCACTCCCCTGACTCTGGGAGTCCCAAAACACAGAAAAAACCCTATTGCACAACGTAGAAACGTTGATACAATAGGCTTTTTCACGTTACTCCTCGCTCTTTTATTTCTAGGCGAGGGATAAAACAGTCTATCCCCAGTTTTGCTCTCCGGTTTTCAAGCAAAAGATAAAAAGGTCCACTGGACCTTTTTATTATTTTACAGCGTCTTTAAATGAACGAAATATTTCAATGATATATAATAGTAAAAATCTTGTCAATATAAGCCTTTATAAGTAGTAAAACTAAATTTATTTCACTCATGAGAATTGG
>NZ_JAIMEP010000021.1 GCF_019794555.1 Streptococcus suis
CTATTACAATACAAAAAGGATGCATTCAGGTCTTGATTACAAGTCTCCAAAAGACTTTGAAAAATATAATTCTTAAATTCTCTTAACTCCGTGTCTAGTTTTTCGTTGACTTTCCAAAGGATTTAGTTCTATACTGAACAGGACTAAGTCCTTTTAGTTTTGTTTTAATGCGTTTATTGTTGTAGTAAAAAATATACTCGGTAATAGCTTGCTCCAGTTGATCCAGAGACTTGAAATTTTTCTCAAATCCGTAAAACATTTCTGTTTTCAAGATGCCAAAGAAGGACTCCATCATGCCATTATCTGTGCTGGTTCCCTTGCGAGACATGGAAGGACATATGCCTTTACTTGCAAGAAAACGGTGATAGACTTCATGTTGGTATTGCCAACCTTGGTCACTATGGAGAATGGTATTTGGGTAAGTTTCCTCAGGGAAGACCTTCTCAAGCATGGTCTTGACTTGTATGAGGTTTGGAGAGCGGGATAAGGTAAAATCAATAATTTCGCTATTATAGCCATCCAGAACAGGAGAAAGATAGAGTTTTTCAGCACAATTTGGCAGAGCGAACTCAGTCACATCTGTATAGCACTTCTCAAAAGGCTTAGCCCCTTCAAAGGCTCTCTCAATGAGATTAGGAGCTTTCTTGCCCACATCACCCTTGTAAGACTTGTATCTCTTGCGTCGACGGATACGAGCAGTCAATCCTAGCTCCTTCATCAGCCGTTGTACTTTCTTGTGGTTGACAGAAAATCCACGATTTCTTAGCTCAAGGTGAATGCGACGGTAGCCATAGTTTCCCTTATGTTCATCATAAATGGCTTGAATTTCAACTTTTAAGTCCTTATCTCTATCTGGTTTATTCAATTGTTTGACTTGATAGTAATAGGTAGAAGGAACTAATTGGGAAATAATCAGCAGTATATTTAGTCTGAATCCTTCTGTGACCATCTCTCTAACTGTTTGAGCCTTTCTTGCTCTCTGGCTTCGTCCCTTAAACGAAGCTCCCTCAACTTTTTTAGGTAAGCCACCTCAGTGCGTAAGCGCTCATTTTCCTCCTGAAGTCGCTCTAACTCCGTCATCTCTTCCCAGGTTTTCTTTGGTTTACGCCCCATCTTTGGTGGTCTCCCTCTTGTTTTCTCAACAATAGTATACCCGTTTTTCTTGTATTGTGCTATCCAGTTTGGAAGAGTTCCACGATTTGGCAGGGCGTAGTCAAGCGAGACGGAGAGGACTGACTGCTTATCAAGAAGTACTTTATCAATCATTTCCTGCTTGAGTTCTGGAGAATAATAGGTATTCTTTCCTTTCTTGACAATATTTATTCCATACCTATCGATCAGTCGAAGCATATATTGGATAACAGATTCTGCAATATTAAACTGTTTTGACAAGTTCTTGATAGACTGACCACTTTGACGTAGTTCATAGATTTCGATTTTGTCTTCATAGCTCAATTTCATAAAAATAGCACCCCAAAAGTTAGATTTTTTCTGTCTAACTTTTGGGGTGCGGTTCACTATTGACTGTGTCTTATTTATTATAATGGTAAAATGAGTTCTTCTTCGTCAGAGTCATCCCCACCGACAGCTTTAATTTCAATCAGGAGATTGTGAGGCAGACAAACGGAAAGTTCACCTGGTTGGCTAATCCAGCCAGTCATCACAGCAATCTGGTCAGGACTATTGTCCTCTTTGTCACGAATCCGTTCGCCATCGACTTCAATAATATTGTATTGTCCTTCGTTTGGATAATAGGTAATTTCTTGATGAGGAGTATCTTGTGATAATTCAAATTGATCGACGACCTCTCCGTTTATCCTAACATATGCAATGATTTTAGTTTCATTTGACTGTGACGTTAAATGAGTGTATGTAAAAATCGCTGGGACAAAGGATAATAGAAGGGTCAGTCCAATTAATAGATAGTCAAATAATTTGAATTGTTTGAGAATGGATGTGAATGTCATATACAGTCTATTGTATAGAAAAAAACTTACTTTGTAAAATGTTGGATACAGATTACTTTTTCAATTGTTTATAGAAGAGCAGGAGAGCAAATATTCCCCAAAATCCTGCTAGAAGCGGTTTGATTTGTCCAGTGAAAAAACCAATGGAGAAGGTTAGGACAAGACCTGTAAAGAGAAACCAGAGCAGTGGTTTACGATAAAGATGGATAGCTTCTTGGAAAGCATTTGATTCTGGGCTGCTAGTCTGCCAGTCACTATTCAAGATTGGAAGTATAGTGAACGGTAAGATAAAGATTGGTGGATTGTCCCCAGTAAGGTAGCTATGTATATACAGGCTACAAATTGTTGTATAGGAGAGAACAATCAAAGTGAGTATAAGTTTCGGTTTGTTAACGTTCATCTGTTTTCTCCTTTTTGAAATACAATCGATAAAGAATAGCCAGAGCAAATCCAGCAGGAAGGATGAGGATATGTGGTTTGACATGACCTAGCCAAATGCCCACGGAATAGGTCAAGGTCATGGCAAACAGGGCAAATATGGCTTGGATGATATAGTAGCGTTTTTCTTCTTCTGTTTTAAAGGATCTGATAATCTGAATGGGTGGTAACATGAGCAAGAATGAACCGCTAATCGGCTCATTGACCATGTAAGAGTAGATGAAGAAGGCAGAAAATAAAGCATAAAATAGAACAAAAAATCGACAGGTTTGTTTGGGTGTAAAAGGTTTATTCATTGGGGCTGCTCCTTATTTTTTCTTGGCAGAATCTGCTTCCAGTTTTTGCAGATAGGCAAGGGCAGACAGGGCTAGACTGGCAAAGAGGCCCATCATGCCACCGAAGAGGAGTGATTTTACGTGGAAGATAGAATCCAGTAGGGGAAGCTGGAGGCTAAAGAGGTCTGCCAGCCCAGCAAAGAGGCTAGATAGCAGGGCAACTCCCAGTCCCCAGAGAAGTGGGTTAAGGGACCGACCTTGTCTTTCCTCAGGGCTAAGCTCATCCAAGTCATATTGGGGCAAGTCAGCATGGAGGGTGCGCATATTAACGATGCCAATTAGAATAATACTAAAGAAGGCAATGATCATTGGATAGTAGGTGGCAACCTCCACAGGATAGCGGATAGCTAGGAAGTAGGCGACAGCATTTCCAAGAGCTAGGAAGTAGAAGTAGTAGATAAAGGTCTGTCCGCCGATAGCATCAGCCTCGGTCCGTCGGTATTCATCTAAAGGACCGCGGACACCATAAAAACGTTTAATCATATTTTCGATCCACTTAGGTTCTTCTTTGGAAATAGCAGAGCTGACAGTTAGGTTTTCTGCTTTTTTCATGCGCTTGCGAAGCGTGAATTCGATATAGATTCCCATGAAAACACCGCTTAGACAGGCTGCAAGGAATTTTCGGAGGTCAAATAAGTGGTCTAGTGGATTGAGTCCCTCCATCCAGGCATTAAATCCCGTGTTCCAGATATACATACCACAGGTGAAATAGAGGGCGAATTTGATACTTGCTCCCTTGAATTTCTTTTGTTCCTTGCTAGTCAGTTCTTCTATATCTAAACTGTCCAGTTGACTGTGACGCAGTTTAAACATGATGTAGGTACTAGTCGCTAGATAGCTTAGGAGCAGGGCAACGGGGTAGCCAAATGCAACAACTTCTGGGAAGCGTTTGGATAGGGCAAGTGCCAGTAAGGTAAGAGCCATGGTGCCCCAAAAGAGGGGGATGAAGCAGGTATTTCCCAGTCGGAAAGCTTCTTTTTTGCGAAATTCATCCAGAGGTCCTGTGATACCGTAAAATCGTTTGATCAATTTATCTTGAAAGTTTTCCTTTTTCATACGATACTCCTAATTACTTACGACGGAAAATGAGTGGTAGGTAAGCTAGTCCAAGAAAGTAGACTGCCCCAGTAATCAGCAGTTGCACCCAGAATTTCGCTTGGCTGATGATATGCATGATGTCTGCTCCGCTATTGCCCCAAAGCTGAAAGAGGACAAAGAGCGGGATAAAAATAAGGGTAGAGATGAGAGCTTGACGTACATTCTTTTTCAAGGGGTTTCTTCCTTTCTAATCGTTCCAAAAGAGGCTATTAAGGTCGGTTTCTAGAGCCTTGGCAAGGTTGATGCAGAGATCTAGCGAAGGGTTGTATTTGTTGTTTTCAATCATGTTGATGGTTTGCCTGGATACGCCGATGGCCTTGGCCAAATCTAGCTGGGAAATACCTTGCAATAGTCGGTAGTCTTTGACTCGGTTCATGTACCCTCCTTTCTATGTCAATTATATATGACATACTAGTGTAAAAAAATGTGGGAGACCTCCCTGTTGATGTCAACTATATGTGACATGTTTCTTTACTGTTAGTATATACCTGTTTAAATAAGCTGTCAACTATATTTGACAGATTTTTTGTAAAAAGTTTGCAACAACTTTTTGTTTTATTTTGTGGTACAATAGAAAAGATATGACCAAGGAATTTAATCACACAACTGTCCTCTTATATGAGACAGTGGATATGTTAGACATCAAACCAAATGGAATTTATGTAGATGCAACGTTGGGCGGAGCTGGTCACAGTGAGTACTTGTTGAGTCAGTTGACGGATGGAGGGCATCTCTATGCCTTTGATCAGGATCAGACAGCTATTGATCATGCTCACATTCGCTTGGCAGCCTACATTGAAAAGGGGCAGGTGACCTTTATCAAAGACAATTTCCGTAATCTCAAGGCCCGCTTGGCAGAACTTGGTGTGACAGAAATTGATGGGATTTGTTACGATCTTGGTGTATCAAGTCCGCAGTTGGATGAGCGGGAGCGAGGTTTTTCCTATAAGCAGGATGCCCCTCTTGATATGCGGATGAACCGTGATGGTCAGTTGACGGCCTATGATGTGGTCAATACCTATGATTATCATGACTTGGTGCGGATTTTCTTCAAATATGGAGAGGATAAGTTTTCCAAGCAGATTGCTCGTAAGATTGAACAAGCGCGTGCTGTCAAACCGATTGAAACAACGACAGAGTTGGCAGAGCTGATCAAGTCTGCCAAGCCAGCCAAGGAACTAAAGAAAAAAGGCCATCCGGCCAAGCAGATTTTTCAGGCCATTCGGATTGAAGTCAACGATGAATTGGGAGCGGCAGACGAGTCTATTCAGCAGGCCATTGACTTATTGGCTCTGGACGGACGGATTTCCGTTATCACCTTTCATTCCTTGGAAGATCGTTTGACCAAACAACTCTTTAAGGAAGCGAGTACGATTGATGTGCCAAAAGGTTTGCCTTTTATCCCAGATGATTTAAAGGCACCGCTGGAGTTGGTCAATCGTAAGCCGATTTTGCCAAGTCAAGAAGAATTGGAAGCCAACAATCGTGCCCATTCAGCCAAGTTGCGCGTAGCCAAGAGAGTACATAAGTAGGAGAAACATCTATGTTACAAGAAAAACGTAGAGAAGCTACCATGCGAGTGATTGGTGATAAGTTTAAAACCTTCACCCGTGTAGAAAAAGCCTTTTATACAAGTATTATTCTATCCGGTCTGGCCTTGGCGATAGGGATTATTTTCTTGCAGACCCGTTTGATTCAAGTCCAGTCTGAAATGGCCAAGGTCAATCAAAACATCAACCAAAAACAGATTAAAATCAATGATGCCAAACAGGCCGTTAATGAGCTCACACGTTCGGCACGTCTGATGGAGATAGCGGAGAAGGCTGGATTAACATTTAATAACGACAATATTGGAGTAGCTGAATAATGCCCAGAAGAAACAATAAATTTTTAAAATATATCTTGAGAAATCGATATGTTCCATCAAAAAATCGTCGGAGAGTTGGTCAGCATTTACTTCTCTTGACGGTTTTCGTCTTTTTTATCTTTTTAATCAATTTTGCTTTTATTATTGGAACGGATAGTCGTTCGGGTGTGTCTTTGTCAGAGCGAGCTGCGGCAGTACATCAGCAAGAAGTGACTGTACAAGCGAGACGTGGTACAATTTATGATCGAACCGGAATTCCAATTGCAGAAGATTCTACCACCTACACAATCTATGCAATTATAGACACAGATTATGTTTCAGAATTTAAAGAAGTCTTGTATGTTGAAGCAACACAATTTAGCAAGGTTGCAGAAATACTAAATAAACACCTTGGAATGGAAACAGATTACGTTCTTCAACAGTTACGACAGCCAGAACTGAAGCAGGTTTATTTTGGAACCTTAGGGAAAAATATTTCTTATAATACAATGACCACTATCCAGGAGGAGATGAAGGCGGCGGGGATTGAAGGGATAGCCTTTAATGCCAGCCCAGGTCGGATGTATCCAAATGGAAACTTTGCTTCAATCTTTGTTGGGTTAGCCAATTTGATTGAAAACAAGGATGGTAGTCATAGCCTGCAAGGTATGAGTGGTATGGAGTACTACCTCAACGATATTCTAGCTGGTCAGGATGGTAAGGTTGTCTATGAAAAGGACAGTCAAGGACGCGTCTTGCCAGGCACAGAAAAAGTTGAGACTGAGACCGTAAATGGTCAGGATGTTTACACGACAATTTCTGCAGATTTGCAACGATCGCTTGAAACAAATATGGATACTTTCTTTAACAATGCTAAAGGTAAGTATGCAAATGCTACCTTAGTTTCTGCGAAAACAGGTGAAATTTTAGCGACAACACAACGCCCAAGTTATGACCCAGATACAAAAGAAGGGCTTGGTGCTGAAGGTTTGCTAGAGCGTTCGTTACTTTACCAAGAAGCCTTTGAGCCGGGATCAACCATGAAGGTTTTGACAGTAGCTTCTGCAATTGATAATGGTACATTTGATCCAAATGCATATTACACAAATAATGAATACGTAATTGCAGACGCAAAAATCAATGACTGGACTTTAAACGCTGGCCAATCAGCTGTTACGTTAAATTTTGCTCAGGGTTTTTCACTCTCAAGTAACGTCGGAATGACTTTGTTACAACAAGAAATGGGGGATGAAAAATGGCTAAATTATCTTGCTAAATTTCGCTATGGTTCCCCAACACGATTTGGTATGGGGGATGAGGCGCCAGGAATGGTACCAGAGGATAACATTGTTTCTATCGCCATGTCATCGTTTGGTCATGGGATTTCTGCAAACCAAGCACAGATGCTTCGTAGTTTTACAGCAATTGCCAATAACGGTATCATGTTGGAACCAAAATTTATCTCAGCTCTATATGATCCGAACACGGATACGGCTCGACTTTCTAAAGTGGAAGAAGTTGGAAATCCGGTTTCAGAAAAAGCGGCGAACGATACTCTTGGATATATGATTAATGTCGGAACGGATCCTGTATTTGGGACACTCTATTCATACGATTTGCAGGGACCTTCAATTGTTGTTGATGGATATGATGTTGCAGTCAAATCTGGTTCGGCGGAGATTGCCGGTGAAGATGGGCAAGGGTATATTAAGGGTGCCTATATTAACTCCGTTGTGGCAATGGTACCTGCCGAAGATCCAGAATTTATCATGTATGTAACTATTCGACAACCGGAATCACTTAATGTTATGTCGTGGCGTGATATTGTCAATCCGACTTTAAAAGAGGCAATGTTACTAAAAGATAGCTTGAATCTCGATTCTGCAGCTCCTGCTTTGTCACAAGTAACGACAGAGACTGAATACAAATTACCGGATCTGATCGGTAAATCTCCAGGGGAAACTGCTGAAGAACTTCGTCGGGAGTTAGTTCAACCTGTTATTCTAGGAAACGGTTCTGAAATCAAGAATGTTTCTGTGGAAAAAGGAAGCGTGGTCGCAGCCAATCAACAGATTCTCTTGTTAACCAATAAATTTGAAACAATGCCAGACCTATATGCCTTAACCAAAGAGAATATGGACCTTTTTGCAGAATGGACGGGTATTGAGGTGACCTATAAGGGTACTGGTTCAAAAGTGGTTGATCAGAGTGTTGAAGTTGGAACTGCTTTGAAGAATACAAAGAAAATTACAATTACTTTAGGAGACTAACATGCAATTTGCACTAATGTCGGGATTAGTTGCCTTTTTGGCAACAGTAGTCTTAATCCCTCGATTTATTACTTTTTATCAAGCTAAACGCATTGAAGGCCAACAGATGCATGAAGATGTCAAGCAGCATCAATTCAAGGCAGGAACACCAACGATGGGGGGTACTGTTTTTCTAGTAGTTGCGATTCTGGTTAGTTTTATCTTCGCAGCAATGACTCACATGTTGACTGGTGGCGTTATTGCCATTCTATTCATCTTAGCCCTCTATGGTTTAGTGGGATTCTTGGATGATTTTCTGAAAATTTTCCGTAAAATTAATGAAGGCTTGAACCCTAAACAAAAGCTTGCCTTGCAAATTCTAGGTGGCGTTGTTTTCTACTTTGTGCATGTTCGAGGAGCTGGTGGGGGTGAACTAAACGCATTTGGCTATATGCTAAATCTAGGAGTTCTCTATTTTCCTTTTGTACTATTTTGGTTGGTTGGCTTTTCAAATGCTGTCAACTTGACCGATGGTATTGATGGGCTTGCCTCTATCTCAGTTGTTATCAGCCTTCTAGCTTACTCTGTCATCGCCTTCAATGAGCAAAAATTCGATATTCTTCTAGTTTGTGTGACCATGATTGGTGGCTTGCTCGGTTTCTTTGTTTATAACCGTAAACCAGCGAAGATTTTCATGGGTGATGTGGGAAGCTTGGCTCTCGGCGGTATGTTGGCAACTATTTCAATTGCCCTCCGTCAGGAATGGACCCTCCTCCTTATCGGCTTGGTCTATGTCATTGAAACGTCCTCTGTTATGTTGCAGGTTTCATATTTTAAATACACCAAAAAACGCTTTGGAGAAGGTCGTCGTATCTTCCGAATGACTCCTTTTCATCACCATTTAGAGCTCGGAGGTTTGACCGGAAAAGCTGAAAAATGGAGCGAATGGAAGGTGGATGCCTTTCTTTGGTCGGTAGGACTGGTTATGAGTTTGATTACCTTGGCTATACTTTATTTATAGATTTACAATGAGTAGCAGAAACAGCAGAAATGCTGTTTTTGTGCTATAATAGAGGGTAATCTAAAAACGAACTTCATTCGCAAGGCTATTACTGTCTCAATGAGACTTGGCAGATTTTTACATATTGCAAAGCATAGGGAAAGCAGTAATACATACTTTTATTCTCTTCGAAAATCAAAAGCAGACGTTGTTGACTTGATTTGATGAGTGAAAGGCTCCAGCGGAGCCTTTCAGCCTGTTACCTTGCAACCAAAATAGTAACAGGGTTTTAACTGCATTATATCGATACAATCTATGTTCGCTCAATTTACAACCTCCAAAGGTTCCCTGAACCTTTGGAGCGGGTCTGATTTTGATTTTCATTGAGTATGAATATAATTCTGAAGACGGTTTTGAATATTTCTTGCGACTGAATTAGAGGAAACCATGAAATTTACAGATATGAAACTCAAGCCTTATCTTCAAGAGGCATTGAAAGAAATTAACTTTGTCCAGCCGACAGAAGTTCAGGAAAAATTGATTCCTGTTGTCTTGTCAGGTCGTGACTTGATTGGAGAGTCAAAAACAGGCTCAGGGAAGACCCATACTTTTTTGATTCCAATTTTTCAAAAATTAGATGAAGAAGTAGACCAAGTTCAAGCAGTTATTACGGCACCTTCGCGCGAATTGTCAACCCAAATCTATCAGGCAGCTCGTCAGCTGGCTAGTCATTCTGAGACTGAAATTCGAGTCAGCAATTATGTAGGTGGTACAGACAAGAATCGCCAGATTGACAAGCTCCAAGCTGGGCAACCTCACATTGTTATTGGGACACCAGGGCGTATCTATGATTTGGTAAAATCAGGTGACCTTGCTATCCATAAAGCCAAAATCTTTGTAGTGGATGAGGCTGATATGACACTGGATATGGGCTTTTTAGAAACAGTGGATAAAATTGCTGGAAGTTTGCCTAAAGATCTTCAATTTATGGTCTTCTCAGCGACTATTCCGCAAAAACTGCAACCGTTTTTGAAAAAATACTTGTCTAACCCAGTTATGGAACAAATCAAGACCCACACTGTGATTTCTGATACGATTGAAAACTGGTTGATTTCGACAAAGGGTCGTGACCGTAATGCTCAGGTTTTAGAGGCAACCAAGCTCATGCAACCTTATTTGGCAATGATTTTTGTGAATACTAAGACGCGTGCGGATGAATTGCATAGCTATCTGACAGAAAACGGTCTTCGTGTTGCAAAGATTCATGGGGACATTCCGCCGCGTGAGCGGAAGCGAATCATGAATCAGGTGAAAAACTTAGACTATCAATACATTGTAGCGACCGACTTGGCTGCTCGTGGTATAGATATTGAGGGTGTCAGCCATGTCATTAATGATGCCATTCCACAAGACCTTTCTTTCTTTGTACACCGTGTCGGTCGTACAGGACGTAACGGTTTACCAGGTATTGCCATTACCCTTTATCAACCGAGTGATGATGAAGATATTCGAGAATTAGAAAAACTAAATATCAAATTCTTACCGAAAGAAATGAAAAATGGTGAGTTTGTTGATACCTATGACCGTGATCGTCGTGTAAATCGTGAAAAGTCTCGTGAAAAGCTAGATTTGGAAATGATTGGTTTGGTCAAGAAGAAAAAGAAAAAAGTCAAACCAGGCTACAAAAAGAAAATTCAGTGGGCTGTTGATGAGAAGCGTCGGAAGAACAAACGGGTTGAAGCGCGTGCTAAAGGCCGTGCGGAACGGAAGGCAAAACGTCAAACCTTTTAAGAGTACTGAGGGAATACAATGTTACAAAATATCTTAAGCTTTTATTTACAAGGGCTCTTGATTGCAGCGATTTTTGTTATTGTGATTAGTTTTATTTGGTTTGTAATCCGCGCTAGCAAGGGCGTAGATAAGACCTTACAAGAACGACACGACTTTTTATTTGATTTACTGATGATTAATGTTATGACGATTCCGATTGTGGCTTTTGGAGTCGTCAGTATCATTTTGATGATAAAAGTATAGAGGGAAAGAATCATGTACGATACAATTGTAATTGGTGCAGGCCCAGCCGGAATGACAGCAGCGCTTTATGCGGGGCGAAGCAATCTAAAAGTGGCCTTATTAGAACGTGGTATTTATGGCGGACAAATGAACAATACCGCTGAAATCGAAAACTATCCGGGTTATGACCATATCTCAGGTCCTGCCTTGGCGGAAAAGATGTTTGAGCCTCTGGAAAAATTTGGAGTGGATCATATTTTTGGAACCTTGATTCGAATTGAAGAGGATGGTCCTATTAAAAAAGTTATCACTGAAGATGGCGTTTTGAAAACCAAGTCTATCATTCTGGCTATGGGTGCAAAACATCGCTTGCTTGGTGTGCCTGGAGAAGATACTTACAATAGCCGTGGTGTTTCATACTGTGCAGTTTGTGACGGTGCTTTCTTTAGGGGTCAAAAACTCTTGGTTGTCGGAGGTGGCGATTCTGCGGTAGAAGAAGCTTTATTCTTGACTCAATTTGCCGAGTCAGTGACCATTGTTCACCGAAGAGACCAGCTTCGTGCTCAAAAGGTCATTCAAGACCGTGCATTTGCCAACGAAAAAATAAATTTCATCTGGGATAGCGTCGTTGAAGAAATCAAGGGTGATGACCTTCGAGTACAAAGTGTTGTTATTAAAAATGTAAAAACAGAAGAAGTCAGTGAACTTGATTTTGGTGGCGTCTTTATCTATGTTGGTTTGGATCCGATGACAGAATCGGTTGCAGATTTAGGAATTACGGATGAAGCTGGCTGGGTCGTTACAAATGAAAAAATGGAAACGAGCAAGGCTGGTATTTATGCCATCGGTGATATTCGCCAAAATCAACTTCGTCAAATTGCAACTGCAGTTGGAAATGGAGCAGTTGCAGGACAAGAAGTTTACAACTACATCACAGAACTAGCTGAATAGGGGAATACAATGTTTCATATTTACGATATTCAGAAAAATCCAGATGGAATTTCCTTTGAAAAAACCCTGGATTTACATGAAGAATTGCAGGCACGAAATAGTGAAGTTCTAGGATTGTCACCTGTACAAGTGTCTGGTAATGTTCGATTTGAGTCAGGCTTCTTTTTCTTAGATTATCAAATGACCTATGATATCACCCTGGCATCTAGTCGTTCACTAAAACCAGTGGTTTTACATGAGTCGCAGGAGGTCAATGAGCTGTTTGTAGCTAATGAAGCCGTTCTCAAAGAACAAGATTTGATCGATGAAGATATGGTTTTAGTGGTGGAAAGTGATCAGATTGTCCTCGATGAAAGCGTGGCGGATAATATTTTGCTAGCTGTTCCAATCAAGGTGTTGTCACCTGATGAAGAAGCTGAAAAGGACTTGCCGTCAGGTCAATCATGGACATTGATGACAGAAGAAACCTTCCAGCAGCAAGCACAAGAAAAGAAAGAGGCCAATAGCCCCTTTGCTCAATTGCAAGGACTATTTGAAGAGGATGAATAGTCCGAGCCTTTGAATGGTTAAATTATCAGAAAATTCTTGTCAATTTTGGGTTTTCGGTGTATAATGAAAAAGATACTAACAAGAGGAGTAAACTAATGACAAAAGCAAATTTTGGTGTTGTAGGGATGGCTGTTATGGGCCGCAACCTTGCGCTTAACGTTGAATCACGTGGCTATACAGTAGCCATTTATAACCGTTCTGCTGATAAGACTGAGGATGTTGTGGCAAGCAACCCTGGAAAAAACTTGGTACCTAGTTATGATGTAGAAAGCTTTGTTGCTTCTATTGAAAAACCTCGCCGTATCATGTTGATGGTTCAAGCTGGACCTGGTACAGATGCAACAATCCAAGCATTGTTACCACACTTGGATGAAGGCGATATCTTGATTGATGGCGGTAACACTTTCTATGAAGATACAATCCGTCGTTCTAAAGAATTAGCAAACTCAGGAATTAACTTTATCGGAACAGGTGTATCTGGTGGTGAAAAAGGTGCTCTTGAGGGTCCTTCTATCATGCCTGGTGGTCAAAAAGAAGCCTATGAGTTGGTAGCAGACGTCTTAGAAGAAATTTCAGCAAAAGCCCCAGAAGATGGTGCGCCATGTGTTACATACATTGGTCCGGATGGTGCTGGTCATTATGTTAAAATGGTTCACAACGGTATCGAGTACGGAGATATGCAATTGATTGCTGAATCATATGATTTGATGCAACATTTGCTCGGCTTGTCTGTTGATGAAATGGCTGATATTTTCACTGAGTGGAATAAGGGTGAATTAGATAGCTACCTGATTGAAATCACTGCGGATATCTTGAAACGAAAAGATGATGAAGGCCAAGATGGTCCAATCGTTGATTATATTTTAGATGCTGCTGGTAACAAGGGTACTGGTAAATGGACTAGCCAATCATCACTTGATTTGGGTGTGCCATTATCATTGATCACAGAGTCTGTATTTGCTCGTTATATTTCTACATACAAAGAAGAACGTGTGGCTGCAAGTAAAGTTCTTCCAAAACCAGCTCCATTTGCCTATGAAGGGGATAAGGCTGAATTGGTCGAAAAAATCCGTCAAGCCCTCTACTTCTCAAAAATTATGTCTTATGCACAAGGCTTTGCACAATTGCGTGTAGCATCTAAAGAAAACAACTGGAACCTACCATTTGGTGAAATCGCAAAAATCTGGCGTGCAGGTTGTATCATTCGTGCTCGCTTCTTGCAAAAAATTACAGATGCATACGGCCGTGATGAAGATTTGGCAAACTTGCTTTTGGATGAATACTTCCTTGATGTAACAGCGAAATACCAACAGGCTGTTCGTGATGTTGTTGCTTTGGCAGTTCAAGCAGGAGTTCCTGTACCAACTTTCTCTGCAGCGATTACATACTTTGATAGCTATCGTGCTGAAAACTTACCAGCCAACTTGATTCAAGCACAACGTGACTATTTTGGTGCTCACACATATAACCGTAAAGACAAAGAAGGTGTCTTCCATTACGACTGGTATAGCGAATCAAAATAAGAATAGATGGGCGTGAGAGCGCCCTTCTTTCTAGTCATGATTCGATTCCTAAACCATGCAACTATAGAAAAAGGATGAACAATGGCTAAGAAAATTTTGATTGCTGGGAAAGAGCGTAATCTTTCACATTTTGTTTCCATGGAACTTCAGAAGAAGGAGTATATCGTTGATTATGCTTCAACAGGGAAAGAAGCTTTATCACTAGCTCATGAGACAGACTTTGATTTGGTTTTGATGAGTTTCCAATTATCCGATATGTCCAGCAAGGAGTTGGCTAAGGAGCTTCTTGCAATCAAACCTGCTACGGTGATGATTGTAGTTGTCGAACCAACAGAAGTGGCTGAACATGGGGAAGATGTATTGACGTATGCGGTATTTTACGTTGTGAAGCCATTTGTTATTAGTGACTTGGTGGAACAAATTTCCGATATTTTCCGTGGTAGAGATTTTATTGAAACAAATTGTAAACAGGTTCATTTGCATGCGGCCTATCGAGATTTAAAAGTTGATTTTCAAAACCGAACGGTCACACGGGGAGATGAGTTAATCAACTTGACGCGTCGAGAATATGATTTGCTGGCGACATTGATGAATAGTCCAGAACCAGTTAGCCGAGAACAGCTTCTTGAACGAGTCTGGAAGTATGAAGCGGCCTCTGAAACCAATGTTGTGGATGTCTATATCCGTTATCTTCGTGGAAAATTAGATGTTCCAGGACAGGCTTCCTATATTCGGACGGTACGTGGTGTTGGCTATACCATGAGAGATTAGAGACAAGAGAGAGTGTAAAGCTCTTTCTTTTTGTTTCTACCTATGTTAGAATGGTATAGATTATAAGGAGTATAATTCTATGAATTCGAAATTGAAAGAGCAGTTGATTTTGCTCATTTTTTCTGGGCTGGTCTTATTAACAGTTTTAAATTGGTCAACCGTTTATAGCGGAATCTTAACGGTACTTGGGAGCATGAACTCACTTCTTATTGGTGGACTTCTTGCCTTTATATTAAATGTGCCAATGAAAAAAATAGAGGACTTGATTGAAAAAGTTTCTTTCTTAAAAAAATCCAAGCGAGCTCTTGCCATCTTGGGTGTCCTCATTGCGTTCATCTTAATCGTCACTGGACTGGTTCTTATTGTTCTACCAACGCTTGTAACAACTGTATCGGAATTAGTTTCCGTTAGCAGTACAGCCGTTCCAAAATCAATCAATGCTTTAACATCATTTTTACAGTCTTATGGCCTGTTATCTGGTCAGATTGGCGAACAAGTTACGAGTCTATTGGATCAATTGAAGAATTTGACCTTTGTATCCAGCCTCGTGACGCCGATACTTTCTGGACTCGTCTCAAATGTGACAGGGATTTTCTCGAATACAATGACGTTAGTCATGGCTTTCTTCTTTACCTTAGCCATTTTGGGTAGCAAGGAACACTTACTATCTATGACACAAAAATTATTACAAGCTATCCTACCGGCAAAAGCTGTCAAGGTAGTCAATTATATTGGAGAAGTGATTATTGATACCTACGATCGATTCTTGATGAGTCAGATTGTCGAAGCGTGTATCATCGGAGTTTTGGTATTTGTAAGTTACTCTGCTTCAGGAATCCCTTATGCAAGCATGGCTGGGATCTTAGCAGGTGTATTGTCCTTTGTACCCTATATTGGTCCATTTACAGCATGTCTAATCAGCGCTCTCTTTGTTGCTGTTCAAAATCCATTGCTGGCTCTGTGGTCTATTGTACTCTTCCAAATTATACAATTAATTGAAGGAAATGTGATCTACCCCCGTGTTGTCGGGCAGTCTGTAGGACTTCCTACTGTATTTACTTTGGCAGCAGCATTGATAGGTGGTAATTTATTTGGTCTGTTAGGTATGGTCTTCTTCACACCGATCTTTGCAGTTGTTTATCGATTGGTAAAAGAATGGGTATATAGTCGACTAAAATCAAAAAATCAGATTTTGAAGGAAAGTGAATAAATACGCTTTCTTTTGTTTTTGTTCAAATTATGCTATACTGAGATGATAAAGTTTTTGTAGGAGAGTGAGTATGCGTTGTCCAAAATGTCATAGTTTAAAATCAAGTGTAATAGACAGCCGTCAAGCTGAAGATGGCAACACAATTCGTCGTCGTCGCTCATGTGACCAATGTGGTCAACGTTTTACCACATATGAACGGATTGAGGAAAAAACCTTAGTTGTTGTTAAAAAAGATGGTACCAGAGAACAATTTTCTCGCGAAAAAATCTTTAATGGAATCATTCGTTCTGCCCAAAAGCGTCCTGTATCAACCAGTGACATAGACGAAGTGGTTAACCGCGTAGAACAAAAGGTCCGCTCAATTAGTGATGCTGAAATTGAAAGTGACGTAATTGGTAATTTTGTGATGGAAGAATTGGTTGAATTAGATGAAATTACCTATGTACGTTTTGCTTCAGTCTATCGTTCGTTCAAGGATGTTGGCGAATTAGAAAATCTGCTCAAACAAATGATTTCGAAAGGGAGCAAGGTAAAAACGGGAATAAAAGATGAAGCCAAATGATTTATTTACCTATATAAAAACAAATGCCTTCAGTCCAGATGTTGTCAGTTTGAGTCAATGTTACCAACCCATCATTGGGTTTGATGCTTTAGCGCTTTATTATTACTTTTATAGTTTTTCCGACCAGGGGCAAGGACGTTTTAAATGGGCTTCGATTCTCAACCATATGGATTTTGGTATGAATCGACTGGAAAAGGCCTTAGATGTCTTGACAGCCATGGAGCTTTTGGAACTCTATCGTGCGGATGAGTTGACTGGAATAGCTGTACAGGCTCCTTTAACTGTAAAAAACTTTTTAGCCAAGCCCTTGTATAAGAATTTGTTGGCTAAAAAGATTGGTGAAGCTAGTGTGGATAGCTTACTTGTCCATATTCCAAAACAGGAACAAAATATTTCCAAAAATTTTTCACAAGTGTTTACAATGGATGGACAGGTTCCTCTTACTTTTGAATCCAATCGTGATTTTGATTGGTCAGCATTTAAAGCTCTGATGGCTAAAGATAAACTGTATTTTCAAGATGAAACTGAGGATATTATCGCACTAAGTTACATAGCAGAGCAGGCAGGTTGGACCTGGTTGGAAACCTATCGTCAGGCTAAAATAACAGCTATTGGACATACGATCTCAACTAAACGATTGCAGCAGTCACGTCAGTCATTGCCAAAAGAAAAAAACGACCTCACTGGCCAGGAAAGAGCTATTGTTCGGGAGGCAAAATCGAAATCCAGTCTTGTATTTCTATCTATTTTAAAGGATCAGCGCAAGGCAACTATAACCATGGCTGAGCGGAAATGCTTAACGGATTTGGCAAACATAGGGTTGCTTGATGAGGTGATTAATATCTTAATTCTCTATACTTTCAATAAGGTTGACTCTGCCAATCTCAATGAAAAGTATGCAATGAAGCTTGGAAATGATTTTTCTTACAAGGGAATTGGCAGTGCAGAGGCAGCTGTTCTTTACCTAAGAGAGTTAAAGACAGGTCAAGCTATCACCAAGCTGAGCCAGCCACAGAAAAGCAATGTACCTGAGTGGAGTAAGGAAGAGGTTGTCATGGATAACAGTCCTGAAGCTCAGGCAAGAATGGAAGCACTTAGGAAACGAATGTTAGAAAACGAAAGTAAGGGAGGTAGCTGATGAAATCAGTTCAAGACAGGTTGTCGCAGGCAGCCAATCCAAGTCCAAAATCTTATCAGCAACTCTATCAGGAGATAGTGAGTGATCCTGAAGTTGCTGCTTTTATCAAAAAAGAAGGTTTGACTCAGCAGGAAATCACCCTCTCCATTTCTAAGTTTTTGGAATATATCAGTCAGCGTGAACTCTTTGCCAAACAGGATGAATCCTATATTGCTAAGGGGTATCAACCTGTTTTGGTTATGAATGAGGGCTATGCGGATGTTTCCTATCTTGAAACAGAGGAATTGGTCGAATACCGTCGTTTGGAAGCTATCAAGAACCGCATTCAGCTCATCAATATGCCTCAGGCTCTCAAAAAAGTTACAGGTGAGGACTTGGATTTTACAGATATTAATCGTGAAGAAGTTTATGATGCCATTGCTACTTTTGTTAAGAATTTTGAAGAACAGCCAAAAGGTCTTTATATATATGGTAATTTCGGGATTGGAAAAAGTTATTTGATGGCTTACTTGGCTCACCGTTTATCAACCATTCACCACCTCTCTACCACCATGCTCCATTATCCAACCTTTGTTGTCGATATAAAAAATGCCATCAAAGATGGTTCTGTCAAGGAGCGTATTGATGAAATCAAGATGGCTCAGGTCTTGGTGCTAGATGACATCGGAGCGGAGCAACATAGTCCTTGGGTACGTGACGATGTGCTGCAGGTCATTCTTCAATATCGTATGCAGGAAAATCTGCCGACCTTCTTTACCTCCAATTTCTCCTTTGATGATTTGGAACGTCATTTCGCATCTGGCAAGTCTGGTGATGAGACCTGGCAGGCCAAACGGGTCATGGAGCGGATTCGCTATCTAGCACGCGATTTGCATTTGAAAGGAAATAACCGCCGATGAATGAAACCATTGATTTGATGCTGAACCATACTTCCGTCCGTCGTTTTACGGAGGAGCCTCTTGTAGCAGAAGATCTTGAAGCAATCATCGCAGCTGGGCGAGCGGCCTCTAGCTGGAAAAATTTTCAGTCCTATTCCATTGTTGTCGTCCAAACAGAAGCGAAAAAACAAGCACTATATGACTTGGTACCACAGCCTGCCATTCTTCAAGCTCAGGCAATTCTTGTTTTTGTGGGGGACCACTATCGTGCCAGAAAGGCGGCGGAGCTTCATGGTTCAGACTTTGATGCCAAAGGACCAGAGAATCTCCTGATTTCATCAGTTGATGCTTCCTTGGCCGGTCAAAATACCTTATTAGCGGCAGAAAGCTTGGGCTACGGCGGAGTGTTTATTGGACTGATTCGCCATAAGGCTTTGGCAATAGCAGAGCTGTTCAATTTGCCGGATTATACCTATCCCATTTTCTGTATTGCTCTAGGGCGGCCTGCTCAACATCATCCAGTTAAACCACGTTTGGCAAACGAAGCCATTGTTTTCCATGAAGAATATGTGGAACAAGGCGTAGAAGCAATTGAATCATATGACCTAGTACAGACTGAATATGCAGGAGCTCGCCAAAAAGAAACCTGGTCTGAGCGCCTAGTTGCTCAATTTGGTCAGCCAGAGCAACCTGAAACGAGGGCTGTGTTAGAAAAAAATAAACTATTGTAAACTAGAAGAGGAGGAGCTATGGCTCTACCAACTATTGCCATCGTTGGACGTCCCAACGTTGGTAAATCAACCTTATTTAACCGTATTGCGGGGGAACGCATTTCTATCGTAGAAGATGTGGAAGGTGTGACCCGTGACCGTATTTATGCTACTGGTGAGTGGCTGAATCGTAAGTTTTCCTTGATTGATACAGGTGGTATTGATGATGTGGATGCACCTTTCATGGAACAAATCAAACATCAGGCTGAGATTGCCATGGATGAAGCAGATGTCATCGTCTTTGTTGTATCAGGCAAAGAAGGTGTGACAGATGCAGATGAGTATGTATCTCGTATCCTTTATAAGACAAACAAACCAGTTATTTTGGTTGTCAACAAGGTCGATAACCCTGAAATGCGTAATGACATCTACGATTTCTATTCACTCGGTCTTGGAGATCCTTATCCAGTATCTTCTGTTCACGGTATTGGAACAGGGGATGTCTTGGATGCCATCATTGAAAACCTACCAGCTCAGGAAGCAGAAGAAAATCCAGATATTATCAAGTTCAGCTTGATTGGTCGTCCCAATGTTGGTAAATCCAGCTTGATTAATGCTATTTTGGGTGAAGAGCGCGTGATTGCTTCTCCAGTAGCTGGAACGACTCGTGATGCCATTGATACACACTTTACAGACCCAGAAGGTCAAGAATTTACCATGATTGATACCGCAGGGATGCGCAAGTCTGGTAAGGTCTATGAAAATACCGAGAAATACTCTGTTATGCGTGCCATGCGTGCCATTGAACGCTCGGATGTTATACTCATGGTCATCAATGCTGAAGAGGGTATTCGTGAGTATGACAAACGCATCGCAGGTTTTGCCCATGAAGCTGGCAAGGGAATGATTATCGTGGTCAACAAGTGGGATACGCTTGAAAAAGACAACCATACCATGAAGCAGTGGGAAGACGACATACGTGACCAATTCCAATACTTGTCCTATGCACCGATTATCTTTGTATCGGCTTTAACTAAACAACGTTTGAATAAGTTGCCTGAGATGATTAAAGCCATTAGTGAAAGCCAGAATACCCGTATTCCATCGGCTGTTCTCAACGATGTCATCATGGATGCTATTGCTATCAATCCAACACCGACTGATAAGGGTAAACGCCTCAAGATTTTCTACGCGACACAAGTTGCGACCAAGCCACCGACATTTGTGGTCTTTGTCAATGAAGAAGAACTCATGCACTTCTCCTATATGCGTTTCTTGGAAAATCAAATCCGTAAGGCCTTTGTCTTTGAAGGAACACCGATTCATTTGATTGCACGGAAACGGAAATAAAGAGGGTAACCTCTTTTTTCTTTGCAAGCATTTACAAATATGCTAGAATGAAAGTAGGAGGAATTTGTATGATATCAATTCCAATATGGCGATTATTCTTTCTATTGCTTTCGATCTTGGCCTTCTATTTCATTTTCTATGAAGATAGTCAGTATAAACCATTCGGTTTTCGTTATTGGCTGGGTCTGGTAGCCTGTCTTTGGGTTGCTTTTGCGACCTTGATTTCCTATTTTATTGCTTTTACATGTGGTTCCACCATGGTCTATAATCGATTTGAACAGCCTACGGTTTTGCTTTTCATCTTCTTTTTGTTATGTGCAATTGGCCTTAGCTTCCTATCCCTACATGCGATTAAAACCCTCATCCGACGAACCAAATATTATCGACAGGCTAGATAGGAAGGCTAGTATGGATTTTTTGGTGAGTTGCTAGTTGAGTTTTTGACTGGGCTAGCAGACTTCGATGAAAGGAAACACCCTCCCTTTGGATTTCGCTATTGGCTAGGTTGGTTAGGAGTTCTGATTCATGTCTTACCCTTTGCCTTGCTTACTTGTGTGACCGTCTTCTTTTTCATATTTTTCTTGGAAGGAAAAGGCTTGATTCACGGAGTAGTGGCAATTGTTTTCTTGTTGTTTGCTCTATTTTGGCTTTGGAAAAGCGGAAAAATAATCTTGAAAATGTGGCAAGCAACGATTTATTATTTAGCTATTCATTAGAGACATCAGATTTACAGCTGGTGTTTTTTTGATACCTAGTCGGAGAAGATTCCCTAAAAATCTGCTATAATGGAATGATAAAGATTTGTTTTATGAAATGAGTAAAGGAGCTTGAATGGGTCGTATGATGCCGGGGCGGATTCGCCAAGAAGGAATTGATTTATACGAGGCTGGACAATTGATAGTTCTTCAAAGTAAGAATGGCAAAATGGAGCTTGATATTGCCGGAGAACACTTTGTGTATGGAGATGAGGATAGTGATCTACAATGTAGCTGTCAATTATTTCAGAGCAAGGGTTATTGCCAACATTTAGCTGCCACGGAGTATTTCTTGAAAAATGATGCGTCGGGCAAGGATTTAAGTCAATCCATGAAAGAAGAGGGCGATGAACAGAAAGAAACCGTTCGTCGGACCTATTTTGGTGGTCTGTTTTTAGATGAGATTCTTCGTCCAAAGCCAGAAATGGGGATTAAGTATCAGTTATCTGTGGAAGGAAGTTTGTTGCCTTTTGATCGTCAGATTGATTGGACTTTGAAGATTTCCCGTCTGCCAGATAGTCGTTCCTATATTGTAAGAGATATTGGTGCATTTTTGCGTCTGGTAAAGGTTAATGGTTATTACCAAATTGGGAAAAATTACTATGAGCTGGTTGCGTTTGAAAATTTTGATGAGCCGAGTCAGGCTTTATTAGAATTTCTATGGAATTTGGTACCTGAGAAAGTTGGATTGGACTCAGATATTCTCATACATTTTGGAAGACATTTTCGCTTACCTCAGGCCTATTTTGAAGAGGGGCTGGAATTGTTGGGTCAACTGGAACAATTCACTTTTTCCTATCAGAGCCAGACCTATCATTCCTTGCTTATTTTTCCTTTGTCGAAAGAGGCAGGATTGTTTCGTTTTGAGGTCACTGTACACACGCACATGATTGAAATGGTTGTTCATGAAAAAAATTATCGAACGCTTTTCTATGGACGCTATCTTTTAGTAGATGGAATCATTTACAGTGTCGATCGCTGGCAGGAACAATTGATACGCCAAATTTCAGAACTGGTTCCTACAGAGTCTGGTCTAAAGAAAGTCCAAGTTGATTTTAGCGATCAAGATCGTTTAGCACTTAGTCTTTTGGATTTACAGACGATTGGAACAGTCAAAGCACCCAAACGGTTCATCATTCAAGATTTCACACCAGAATTCGATATCCACATGCAATCAAATGGAAGTCTGACCTTACACTTAGTCTTGGATTTTACAGGGCGTAAGGTCAGAAGTGAAGAGGAGTTGGGTCTACTACCATTTGCCAGTCATTTTCAACATTTAGAAGAAGTATATCAGGCCATTCAATTAGCTGGTTTTCGTGGAAAATTTTATGCACAACGTCCAGAATTGAGTCGGCAAGAACGGTATCCATTTTTCCGGCAAGAATTACCGATTTTGCAAAGAATGGGGCCGGTTCATCTATCTGAAGAACTGGAGTCTTTATTTACTGAGGCTAGACCGCGATTAGAAATCGTTCGAAATGGGTCCCTTCTAGATATTTCATTTGATTTATCGGGAGTGGACCAGAGTGAAGTTGATCAAGCAATCTCTGCATTATTACGTCAAGAAGACTACTATACTAGTTCAAGTGGAAAAGTTTTGGTTTTTGATGAGGAAACCAAGAAAATTAGTCAAACCCTCATCAAGCTACGCGCTCAACATGGACAAGGAGGACAGATTCACCTTAATGCCTTTGCTGGTTATCAATTAGTGCAATCATTATCAGAATTTGAGCAGGTCAGATTTTCTAAGGAATTTCAGGAAATGGCTACTTATTTAGCCCAACCGGATCGTTTTCCGATGCCTGATTTGCAGGTAAACACTTCTCTTAGGGATTATCAACAGACAGGCGTTAAATGGCTATCCATGTTAGATACCTATGGGTTTGGTGGGATTTTGGCAGATGACATGGGGTTAGGAAAAACTTTGCAGACGATTGCATTCTTGACCAGTCGACTAGATAAGGATTCAAAAGTTCTTATTTTGGCTCCATCTAGCTTGATTTATAACTGGTTGGAGGAGTTCAATCGCTTTGCACCAATCCTCGATGTAGCTGTAGTACATGGAATGAAAGAACAAAGAGAGCAGTTGATTGCAGCTGAACATCAGATCATCGTGACATCTTATCCGTCCTTTAGGCAGGATGTAGAGTTATACAAGCAGGAGCGATTTGATTACCTCATTTTGGATGAGGCTCAGGTCATGAAAAACGCACAGTCAAAAATTGCTCAATTACTTCGTGAATTTGAAGTAGGGAACTGTTTTGCCTTATCTGGAACACCGATTGAAAATCACTTGACAGAATTATGGTCTATTTTTCAAATTGTGCTTCCAGGATTATTACCTGCCAAACAAGGTTTTAGTAAACTATCTACAAAAGACATTGCTCGAGCAATTCAACCATTTGTTCTGAGACGCCACAAAGAAGATGTTCTCAGAGAATTACCAGATTTAATTGAAGTCAATGTTCTGAATGAATTAACTGATGAACAAAAGACAGTTTATTTAGCACAACTTCAACAAATGCAATCACAAGTTCTTGGTGCAACTGATGTGCAAATTAATCGAAGTAAAATCGAAATTCTGTCGGGAATCACTCGATTAAGGCAAATTTGCGATACTCCAAGCCTATTTTTGGATTCCTACAAGGGGGAAAGTGGCAAGTTAAATAGTTTGAGAGAATTATTAATTCAATTAAAAGAAGGGAATCGGCGAGTTCTTATTTTTTCTCAGTTTCGAAATATGTTAGAGCAAATCGAGTCTCAGCTGGAAGAAATTGGATTGACATCCTATACCTTAACTGGCTCAACGCCTGCAAATCAACGACAGGAAATGACTCAAGCATTTAATGCAGGTAGCCGAGATGCCTTTCTTATTTCATTGAAAGCAGGCGGTGTTGGACTGAATTTAACAGGAGCTGATACAGTTATTTTGGTAGACTTATGGTGGAATCCAGCTGTTGAAGCACAAGCCATCAGTCGTGCCCACAGAATGGGTCAAACAGAGATGGTTGAATGTTACCGATTGATTACTCGTGGGACTATTGAAGAAAAAATTCAAGAATTACAGGAAAACAAGAACAATCTTGTGAAAACTGTTTTAGATGGAAATGAGAACCGCGCTCAATTGACCGCTGAAGATATTCGTGATATTTTAGGGATTCAATAGGGTAACAATTACTGGATAAGGAAAAATGACAAAATTGTGGTATAATAAAACTTTGAAAGGAACGGCTTATGATTCGACAAGATAGAAGATTTCCATTAGTTGCAGATAATGAGTTGTTAGTTGGCGAAATTCCAATGATGAGTTTGTATGATGAAAGTGATTTAATTAGTAATATTAGAGGTCCATACCAAGATAAGGATTTTACCTCAGCTGGAACTCCAGTTATTACTGTACAGTCAAGTAGAACTAGTCATACAGAAGAGGAATTGTTACCACCACTTTTTGAAGCTAAGCCGAGTCATTATTCGCGCAAAGACCGACAGCAGCAGATGCTGAAATCTAAGAATCCCGTTGCTAAAACACAGGGACAGATAGCTCGTGAACAGGCTAGGGAAGATTTGAAGAAAAAACGATCGGCTAGCTATTTGAGGGATGAAAAAACAACGATTCATCCATCGCAAACACGTCCGATTATTTCAACACCTGATATAGCTAACGGGAAAAACGTTGATAAGTTGACTCGTCTTGCAAACAATTTACGACAGACAGATTATATCTTGGCAGAGATACCAAGGGTTTATTCTCTCAAGAAAGAAGATCGTGAGCAAGAACAGGCTGTCAAAAAGAATTCCTATGATTTTTTAAGGAAAAGCCAAGTATACAACTATCCGGAGCGGGCAATTCAGCGTGAACGCCAGCTTGCACAGGAATTGAATTTAACACATATAGAAGAGGAACGAAATGTCTAAAGTCTATCATTTTATTGGAATTAAAGGGTCTGGTATGAGTGCGCTCGCCTTGATGTTACATCAAATGGGGCACAAGGTACAGGGGAGTGATGTAGAAAAGTATTACTTTACTCAAAGAGGGCTGGAACAAGCTGGTATTCCAATTTTGCCATTCGATGAGAACAATATAACTGCTGATGTTGAGTTAATTGCTGGGAATGCTTTCCGTCCGGATAACAATGTAGAGATTGCTTACGCTGATGCACAGGGATACACTTATAAACGCTACCATGAATTCTTGGGCGAATTTATGAAAGACTTTACAAGTCTTGGTGTTGCAGGTGCCCATGGTAAGACCTCAACAACAGGGCTCTTAGCTCATGTTATGCGTAATATTACGGATACATCGTTTCTAATTGGTGATGGTACTGGCCGCGGTTCAGCAAATGCTCAGTATTTTGTATTCGAGTCAGATGAATATGAACGTCATTTTGCACCCTACAATCCGGAGTATAGCATCATCACAAATATTGACTTTGACCACCCTGATTACTTTACAAGTCTTGAAGACGTATTTAATGCTTTCAATGATTATGCAAAACAAGTAAAAAAAGGTCTCTTTGTATATGGTGAAGACGAGCAACTTCGAAGAATTACTGCAAATGCTCCTATCTATTACTACGGTTTAGAGGAAAACAATGATTTTATTGCCTATGACCTAAAACCTTCTACTACAGGATCACAGTTTAAGGTGCGTCACGGCGAGGAAGAGTTGGGTGAATTCCAAATTCCGACATTTGGTAAGCATAATGTGATGAATGCAACAGCTGTTATTGCTACCCTTTATGTCGCTGGTTTCGATTTGCAGTTGGTTGCAGATCATTTGAAGACTTTTGGTGGTGTAAAACGTCGCTTCACTGAAAAAGTGGTTAATGAAACAGTCATTATTGATGATTTTGCCCATCATCCAACTGAAATTATTGCTACGATTGATGCTGCTCGTCAGAAATACCCTAGTAAAGAATTGGTTGCCGTTTTCCAACCACATACCTTTACTCGCACCATTGCCCTCTTGGATGAATTTGCAGATGCTTTGAATGGAGCGGATGCAGTTTACCTAGCTCAAATCTATGGCTCGGCGCGTGAAACAGATAATGGTCAAGTCAAGGTAGAAGATTTGGCAGCTAAGATAAATAAAAAAGGTGGCATAATCACAGTTGAGAATACATCTCCACTTCTAGATCATAACAATGCGGTCTACGTGTTTATGGGAGCAGGTGATATTCAGTCATACGAGTACTCGTTTGAAAGGCTCTTATCCAACCTTACAAGTAATGTTCAATAAAAAGGAAGACGGAGGCCCTTGGCCCCTGTTTTTCCGCTATATAAGGAAAAGTAATGGAAATTCGTTTTGCAAAAATATCAGATCTAGAGCAGGTTGTTCAGTTGGAACAGGCAAATTTTTCAAGTGATGAGCAGATTTCTCCCTCTGTTTTAGCCAAATACCTTCAGTACCTTCCAAAAACTTGTCTCGTTATGGAGCAAGATGGTTCAATAGCTGGTTTTTTACTGGCATGTCCAATATCTTCCACGACTGTTACAGACGATATTTTTTATTTAGAAGAGAATAAAGTACCTATTGGAAATCAGTTAGCCATTGCGAGTTTGGTAGTCGCTGAGCAGTTCAAGGGTCAGGGAGTGGGTACCCTTTTGTTGGCTGCATTAAAAGAGGTAGCTCTAGCAGGGAGATTTGACGGAATTGCTCTGACCTGTAAGGAAAACTTGATAAAATACTACGAGGGAAATCAATTTTGTGATTTAGGACCATCTCAGTCACAGTTTGGAGGTTCTAACTGGTACGATATGTATTGGAAGGCTTAGTGTAACAGTTGTATTCGCTTTATGAAAGTTACGCTTTCGAAAAGACATAAATCTTCGTTTCCATCCAATGAAACCAATATGTTGAAGTAGAAGTGGACGATATAGATTGTTTTTCTTCATGCTTATAGGCGTGTGTAAAAGCAAGAATTTCTTGCATTTATAAATGCTTTAAGTTATAATGAATGGTAACTGTGTGAAAGGAGTGGAATTGTGACAAAAGAGAATGAGAACAATTCACAGCCTTCAAGTTTTCGTGATCAAATTTTACGCGAACTCGAAGAATTGAAAGCTAAACGCCTAGATGGACAACCTGTAGAGACTCTATCGGATGTTAAAGAGAAGGTTGTTGAAGAAATCGGGACTATTGCTTCTAGTACGAAACAAGATGATAATGAGAAAATAACAGGAGTTCCTGATTTATCATTTTCAACTTCATTCGAGACACGTGAAGACGAGAAAGTTATTGCAAAAGCAGCGAGTGAGCCAAAGGAAACACTAGATACTACAGAAGAAGTTGCTATAGAAAATGAGGAGACGGTTGATCAAATCGAACAGATTGATTTGGAACAGTCAGATGAAAAATTTCAAAATACTGTGGAACGCAATATGGCAGAGCTTCGAAATTTCATTTCAGCTAACCCAGACCTGTTAGGGGATCAGTTATTAGAAACTGAAGAAGTTAAAACAGTAAAAGAGCCCGTTGAAACGAAACTTGTTGAAAGTCTTGCATCTCCATCTTTAGATGAAACCTTTATTGATTTTCCAAAAGAAGATGTTTCTAATTTTACTGGGGATACTGAGATAATTCCACTTGAATCAACTATAATAGCTCCAGTAATTACTAAAGAAACAACCAATGTACAAGATGATAGACAACCAAGTCGTCGATCTAGTCATGGCTCTAAGAAACATAATCGTAAGAAACAGGACAAGGCGGCTAAACGTATTGTATCTGTAATTATGTCACTAGTTGTGGTGTTTTTCTTAGCTACATGTGCATTTGGCTATTTCTGGGTCAAATCAAGTTTGTCTCCTGTGAATTCACAAGCAACGGAATCTATCCAAGTTGAAATCCCAGAGGGGTCTTCGACACTCGAGATTGGAAAAATTCTTGTGGATAATGACTTGATTAAAAATGCTACTGTTTTCAATTATTACTCAAAAATTAAAAGTTATAATAACTATAATAGTGGTTACTATAATTTAAAACAAAGTATGTCTGTTGATGAAATTGCAAAAGCATTGCAAGAAACAGGTTCTGCAACGGCCCAAAAAGAAGCCTCTGGTAGTGTACTTATTGTTGAAGGGTATACGCTGACTCAAATTGCAAATGCAATCACCTTGAATGCTAAAACAGACGACAAATCAGATAAGACTCCATTCACTAGTGAAGAGTTTATGGCAACAGTAACCAATCAAGAATTTATAGATCGTATGGTTGCTACCTATCCGAATTTGTTTGCAAGTTTACCTGCTGTAGATAGTGGTGTTGTATATAGCTTGGAAGGTTACTTATTCCCAGCAGTATATGATTATTATGATGACACGACTATTGAAAGCTTAGTTGAACATATGATTTCAACTACTGATGCTCGCCTTCAACCTTATTATGAAGCGATTGCTGCTAAAAACTTAACTGTAAACGAAGTCTTGACCTTGGCCTCACTTGTTGAAAAAGAGGGTTCAACTGACGAAGATCGTCGTAACATTGCAAGTGTATTCTTTAATCGCTTAAATGCTGGAATGCCTTTACAATCAAATATTGCGATTCTTTATGCACAAGGAAAACTTGGTGAAGAGACAACTCTAGCTGAGGATACAACGATTGATACATCTATTGATTCGCCATACAATATCTATTGGAATACAGGCTTGATGCCTGGTCCAGTTGATAGTCCAAGTTTGGCAGCAATTGAAGCTGTTATTAATGCGAATACAACTGACTACCTTTACTTTGTAGCTGATGTAACAACAGGAACAGTTTACTTTGCAAAGACGATTGAAGAGCATGATCAAAATGTTGCTAATTACGTCAATGCACACTTAGAATAACTTAGCTTTTACTAAAACAAAATTATGTGGATTTACCACATAATTTTGTTTTCTTGAAAAAAAAGAAAAAGGAAAATAAAATGGCAGAAAAAACATATCCAATGACCTTGGAAGAAAAAGAAAAATTAGAAAAAGAATTAGAAGAATTAAAACTCGTTCGTCGTCCAGAAATTGTGGAACGGATTAAAATTGCTCGTTCATATGGTGACCTTTCAGAGAACTCTGAATATGAAGCAGCAAAAGATGAACAAGCATTTGTTGAAGGTCAAATTTCAACAATTGAAACCAAAATTCGCTATGCTGAAATTGTAAATAGTGATGCAGTTGCTGCAGACGAAGTGGCAATTGGTAAAACTGTAACAGTTCAAGAAGTTGGTGAGACAGAAGAAGAAGTTTACCATATTGTCGGTGCAGCTGGAGCTGATGCTTTTGCCAATAAAATTTCTAACGAAAGTCCAATTGGCAGAGCCTTGATTGGTAAGAAGACAGGGGATGTAGCTACAATTGAAACACCAGCAGGTAGCTATGATGTGAAAATTCTAGGTGTTGAAAAAACTAAATAATAGTGTGGAGGGAGTCGTAAGATTCTCTCTTTTTTATTCACGTAGGTACTAAAAAAGATTGGGAATCCCAATCTTTTAGTGTTTATTATTATCTAGAACGTTGTTTTCCAGAATTACGATTTTTCTTCTTATTGTTTGTTTTTCCTTCAATGACTGCTGAAGCAGTTGGAGTAACATCCTTTGTTTTACGAGGAGTTGCTGTTACTGTGATATTTTTGAAATCCTCTTCCACTTGTTTACGAATACGAGGTTTCAAAATAAAGTTTGTAATTGCTTGTTGAAGAATACCGAAGAGACCACCGACAACCCAGTAGAGAGTCACACCAGCAGGAGATCCAAATGAGAACATCATGATCATAATTGGATTCATCAGAGCCATGGTTTTCATTTGTTTTTTCTGTTCTTCTTCCATGCCGACTTGCATTAAGAGCGATTGGGCATAGTATAAAATACCAGCAACGACTGTCAAAATCAGGCTAGTTGAACCTAAATTAATACCTAGGAAAGTGGCTTCTGAAATTCCTGGTGTGTGGCGAGCCGCAAAGTAGATTGCAGAGAAGAATGGCATTTGAATCAGCATCGGCAAACAACCGATTCCGCCGAGCATGCTCACACCGTATTGTTTTTGAGTTGCAAAATACTCTTGTTGCGCAGCAAGTTGCTCTTCTTGAGAGCTTGCATTTTTCATGCGCTCCTGTATTGGGCCTAAAATCGGTTTGAGATAATTCATCTTCTCAGATTGGATAGCAGCTTTCCAAGATTGGTAAATTCCCAATGGGAGGATGATGAATCGAACCAATAAGGTGACGATGATAATAGCAAGACCAAATCCTAGAGCTTGATCTTCTGCAAAAAAGCGAATCAAGTTGGACATTGGTTGCCCCAACCAATCCCAAATGAGACCTGTAGGATTTCCGCTTTTATCAGTTTGAACACAACCAGATAAGAAAAGAAGTGTTGATAAGGCCATGCCTGACAACATGAGTAGACGTTTATTTTTCAATTTTTTTCGTTCCTTTGTTTTTTTCAGTATACTCTCTATTTTACTTTTTTTGACGGAAATATACAAGTTTTATCTATAGCTAACCTGAAAATCCTTATAGTCCTCAAAATTGGCCAGGGTAACATCTAGGTAGGTCACTTTGGCCATACGAGAGGGCCCTTTTCGTATTTCATGAATAAAATGGCTGAGCTTCTCAGTATTTTCTGATTGGGCGAGGATGGTTACAGTACCATCTTCGTTGTTCCAGACCCTTCCAGTTATATCACCAATTTCCATAGCAAGGTATTGGATAGACCATCGAAAACCAACTCCTTGGACAATACCAGATGCAATCATTTTTACCTTACGCATAAGTTTCTCCTTTTGACAAGACCTTTACTTTATTATATCATGGTTGGGTAATCCTGTTCACCATCTTGATGATGAATTCTTAACGGAATAAGATATATTTGGTATCAAGCGTACCCGGTATTTTATAAATAAAGATGTTGAACAGTAAAAGAAAAGGGATAAACATGGACATCATTCGCTCAAAGACTAACAATTTGGTCAAACAAGTTAAAAAATTACAACAGAAAAAATATCGGACATCTTCTTATCTGATTGAAGGCTGGCATTTGCTGGAGGAAGCGATGGAGGCTGGAGCCAATATTGAGCATATTTTTGTGGTGGAAGAGTATTTTGAAAAGGTTGCTGGTTTAGCCAATGTGACAGTTGTCAGTCCTGAAATTATGCAAGATTTAGCTGATTCTAAGACACCTCAGGGGGTAGTAGCTCAACTTGCTTTGCCGAGCCAACGTTTACCTGAGACTTTGGATGGCAAATTTTTGGTTCTGGAAGATGTGCAGGACCCTGGAAATGTTGGGACACTGATTCGTACAGCTGATGCAGCGGGTTTTGATGGAGTATTTCTATCGGATAAGTCGGCTGATATTTATAATATGAAAGTGCTTCGTTCCATGCAGGGGAGTCACTTCCATTTGCCAGTTTATCGGATGCCAATTTCCTCCATTCTTACAGCTCTTAAAAGGAATCAGATACAAATCTTGGCAACGACCCTCTCTAGTCAGTCGGTTGACTATAAGGAAATTACGCCAAATCCGAGTTTTGCCTTAGTCGTGGGAAACGAAGGTCAGGGAATTTCTGATTTAGTGGCTGATGAGGCGGATCAACTTGTTCACATCACCATGCCAGGCCAGGCTGAAAGTCTCAATGTGGCGATTGCAGCAGGAATTTTATTATTTAGCTTTATTTAAGTCAATTGTACTATAGTGTGGTATAATAATCCAACGAGGTTCAAAGAATGGTTGCATATAAACAAGATAAAGAATACATGGACTATGTGGGGCATTTAATTGCTACACCTAAAGTTCAAAAATTGGGGAAGATTCCTCATCATTATTACTCCACACGGTTGGAACATTCCATTAACGTATCTTATACAAGTTATAAAATTGCGAAAAAGTTCGGATGGGATGCCAAATCGACCGCTCGTGGTGGGCTATTACACGATCTCTTTTTCTATGACTGGAGAGATACTAAGTTTAATAAAAGTCATGCTTGGGTTCATCCACGGATTGCTAAGCGCAATGCTCAGAAACTCATTCAACTTAATAAATTAGAAGAAGATATTATTGTGAAGCATATGTTTGGTGCAACGATTGCTCCTCCTCGCTATAAAGAGTCTTGGATTGTGACTTGTGTTGACAAGTATTGGGCAGTAAGAGAATGGAGCCTGCCTATGCAGCACAAGTGGAAGAATCGCAAGGTCTTTCGTTTTCAATAAGATGATTTAAAGGAGAATATCATGAATAACGATTCATTTATTATTAATCAGGTGGATAATACCGCCCTTAACCGTTTCTTTGGCAAGATTTACGGAGTGGTTGCTATGGGAATTGGTCTATCAGCATTGGTATCATACCTAGCTGTTACTGTCTTTCAACCATTATTACTTAGCTTGCTTAGTGCAGGTTCCATCATCATGATGCTGATCATGATTGGACAGCTTGCTTTGGTCGTTTCTGCTTCAGCAATGGCAGCTAAAAATAGTCCAATGGCTTTACCAATGTTTCTTGCTTACTCAGTGACAAATGGTATCACCATTAGCATGATTTTGATGTTCTATACTAGTGAAACAGTTGTGCTTGCCTTTGTGTCAGCGGCTCTCATGTTTGCTATCATGGCAGTAATTGGGATGACAACGAAGAAAAACCTTTCTGGTATGGCTCAGGCATTGCGTGCAGCTCTTTGGGGAATTATTATTGCAAGTGTTATTAATATCTTCCTTCGTAGCTCAGGTCTAAGCTTTATAATGTCTATCATTTCTGTTTTGGTATTCTCAGGTTTGATTGCTTATGACAACCAACGCATCCGCGATGTTTTCGAACAAACTGGTGGTAATGTTGGCCAAGGTTGGGTCGTATCTATGGCGCTTCAGCTCTATCTTGACTTCATCAACCTCTTCCTCAACTTACTCCGTATCTTTGGTGGTTTGAGTCGAGACTAATTAGAACATATAAAAAAGAGGGTTACCCCTCTTTTTTTATATGTACGACGGGCATGTCGTACATCTGAGGTGAAAGTCCTCTGTGGACACCCGCTACCGGTGAACCCCAAAGCGACTCCCAAGCCTGACTATCGTGAGGTAGCGGGGAGAG
>NZ_JAIMEP010000022.1 GCF_019794555.1 Streptococcus suis
TCCCTTCCTCTCCCCGCTACCTCACGATAGTCAGGCTTGGGAGTCGCTATTGGGTTCACCGGTAGCGGGTGCCCACGGAGGACTTTCACCTCAGATGTACGACATGCCCGTCGTACTTTCAAAAAGGCTAAGGGAAATCCCTAAGCCTTTTTCGTTTTATCTAAAAATTCTTTTGTTTCCTTAATCCATGTTGGCAAATGTTTCGCTAACGGAGCAAACCCTATTTTATGACGTTCATTCGTAAAACGGTGATGACGAGGAATTTTTTGTTGTTCTTCTTCAAGTGTGCGAGTAGATAAACTCGCTTTTCCTGAATATTCATCATAATCAACAACCTGTACAAACACTTCCTGACCTAGTTTAAGATAATCAAATATATTATCAACAAATCCAGTCTTAATTTCAGAAATATGAATGAGCCCGGTTTGACCATTATCCAAATCTACAAAGGCCCCGTATGGTTGAATACCCGTAACTGTCCCTTTAACCTTATCACCGATTTTCATTTTAATCCTCAACCTCGATTGTCTCAATCACAACATCTTCATGCGGTCGGTCTGCTGAATCCGTCGCCACCGCTGCAATGGTATCTAATACATCAAATGATGCTGTATCCATTAAATGCCCAAATACTGTATGCCGTCGATCTAAATGCGGTGTTCCACCATTGTCAACATATGCTTCAGCAATTTGTTTGGGCCATCCACCACGTTCTAACTCTTTTGCATTATAAGGAAAATTTTGATTTTGGACAATAAAGAATTGACTGCCATTGGTATTTGGTCCGGCATTCGCCATTGAGAGGGCACCACGAAGGTTAAAGGCTTCCATAGAAAACTCATCTTCGAATGATCCACCATAGATTGATTCACCACCCATACCAGTTCCAGTTGGATCTCCACCTTGAATCATGAAATCTTTGATAATCCGATGGAAAATAATACCATCATAATAGCCATCCTTAGAAAGAGCTACAAAGTTTGCTACTGTTTTTGGAGCAATCTCAGGGAAAAGTTTTACATTTAAAACTCCATGATTCGTCTTAATATGTGCAACTGGACCTTCAGCCTTAACCACGTCTAATTGTGGATAGTTTTTTTCTTTCTCTACCAAACCTAATTTCTCCAAGGCATCAAAAATGCCATCTTCTTCTACTTTTTTTGTAATATAATCAGCACGTTTTTGCAATTCTGGATGTGAATGCCCCATTGCAATTGCAATCCCTGCATACTCAAATAATTCAATGTCATTGAGCTCATCCCCAAAAACAAGAACATTTTCTGGTTTTAAACCAAGTTTTTCAACTATTTTAGCCACACCAGCTGCCTTAGAGGAATCTTTTAAAACAATATCTGATGAAATAGCATCCCAACGAACTGTTCGCAAATCTTCCTGCAATTGAGCTGGCAACTCGACTTTTTGTCCATCATTTTCAAAGGTCAACATTTGATAAATATCATTCCCCTTGTAAAATTCAGAGTCGGTTTCCAGGCCATCATAAATCAAATCAATCACTTGACTAATCCGATCGGTCCGAGCTGATAGAGTTCCTTTTTTACTACCTAGCAATCCATATTCAATACCAACTTCCTTCGTCCAGTCTATTACAGACTTCACCAACTCAGAAGACATTGGTTGATGGTAGACCACTTGGCCTTTGGCATTTTCAACATATGAGCCGTTAATCATGGCAAAATAATCCGGTTGCAATGCCTTAATTTCTGGCACTATTCCATATGGTGTACGACCAGAGGCAATTCCTGTTAGAATCCCCTTTTCTTTTAAGGATTTAAAAACCTGCTGAATAGATTCTGGCATATATCCAGTGGTTTTAACCCGAAGTGTATCATCAATATCAAAAAAGACTATCTTGATTTTTTTAGCTCTATATTTTAATTTTGCATCCACTCTATTCGATATCCTTTCCGGAAGCTAACTATCTCTCTATTATATCACTATTCTTCATCTTGTGCTACAAGACCATGCTGAAACGCATAAACAACTGCTTGTGTTCGATCGCTGACCGCGAGCTTAGATAAAATATTAGATACGTGAGTTTTGACCGTCTTCAAAGAAATAAAGGATTCATCAGCAATTCGTTGATTATCATACCCCTTTGCTAAAAGGGCTAATATTTCACGTTCGCGAGTAGTCAAGTCCTCATGTAAATCTGGGTATCGCTTGTGATGCTCCACTTTTTTCTCAACCTCAGTTTCGATTGCATATTCTCCACGCGCAACTTTACGAATCGCAGATAATATTTCATCTGCACTCGATGTTTTTAACATATAGCCCCGTGCACCTGCTTCTAACACTGGGTAAATCTTTTCATTATCTAAATAGGATGTTAGTATCACAATTTGTGCTTGAGGCCATTCCTTCAACAATGCTAAAGTAGCTTCAACACCAGTCATTTTAGGCATAACTAAGTCCATCACAACGACATCTGGTTTGACCTCGAGCGCCTTTATTAAACCTTCTTCACCGTCTCCAGCTTCCGCCACTACCTCAACATCTGGCTGTAAGTTTAAGTAACTTTTTAATCCTAAACGTACCATTTCATGGTCATCAATCAACATCACTCGAATCGCATTCATCTTCTTTTCCTTTCAATAGAGGGATACGAATATCAATGGCAACCCCCTTATTCGGAGCCGTGCGAATTTTAATCGTCCCAGCCATATCCTCAACCCGCTCACGTATATTTTGTAATCCGTAACTCAATTCATCATCAGCACCCTGTTGAAAACCAATACCATCATCAGTCATTTTCAACTGTAACTCTGTCTCTTTTTGCATTAAGTACACATCCAAATGCTTGGCTTTGGCATGCCGCAAAGTATTACTAATGATTTCCTGTGCAATACGGAAAAGGTGTTCTTCTATTAACTTTGGTAATTCATTTACATCATGTTGAAAATGGACAACAATACTACTTTTATCGCTCACTTCACGTAATATAAGTTCAAATCCTTCTACTAAGGTCTTACTTTCAAGTTCACTTGGACGTAGATGAAGCAATAATATCCTTAAATCTCTTTGAGCAGACTCAATCATATCCTTTACTAAAATCAACTGTTCCTGAACTGTCTCTTGTGGAAGCGAGACAATATTAGATGAAAGACCAGACAAAATCATACTCGTCGCAAACAATTCTTGACTAACCGTATCATGCAAATCCCTTGCAATCCTTTTTCTTTCCCCCTCGACAATCTCTTCACGATTTACCAAGTCTTGATTATCTAACAATTGAACCTGTCTAGTTAAAGTTTTAACTTTATCAGATAATTGTAATAAAAGGGGATCTTCCTCATGGTTGTCCTTAATCGACTTGTTTTTCAAAATTGCCTGCAATTTTAAGCGCATTACTTGAGTGGATACGAGGGATACTGTTTGGACCAAAATTCCTAAAAAGAGGCTCAGTACAATAATCAATAGAACGATTGTCATTATAAATTGATTCGTAGAAACCCAGAGAGACGGATTCAATAACGAATAATTCAACAATGGTAATACGGATGCAATGACAACTAATACAATCAGTGCTGATAGCCAAACAAGCAGAAAATAGGTTCTACTTTTGATCATACGCGGATTACCTCCACATCACCAAACAAACTATTGACTACTACTTTTACCCGTTTATGTGAATCACGATAACCTGGGCTAGCTATAGAAATACTTTCATTCCGCAAATCCCAAAAAGAGAGATCTAAAAATTGAACACGACCATATATGCTTGAAGCAGATACAGAAATTTCAACATCGATAGGCAAAATAATTTTTGTTTTTCCAAATGTTTTGCGTATAACAACAATATTATCGCGACCAACAAGTACGGTTTGGTCTAAGTCAACTACATCGTTACCAAAGAGACGGACAATATTAATGTCTTCAAATCCATACCGATCCTGCGAATGGTTTTGGCCACCAAACCACCTATTTTTTTCTTTTTGGGCAACCAATGCATGATCATCAAAAATAATATGAGTATACTGATTTCGTTTTTCATATCGTGAAAAGAAGTTCACCAACATATACACCACGAGCATCATTATGCCAATGATAAAGAACGGATTTAATACAAATACTAAAAATATTAAAGAGACTGCGCTAATTAATAGGACGCTACTGAGCTCTCTTCCTAAAAAATTCCAAATTACAAGAAGCAGTATAGCCATCAATAATAGTGTTCTACTTGCTTCATTTGCCACCACATCGAACAAGGCTAGAGTGAACAGAACACTCTCTAGCAATAGAAACATTCGAATTTTCCACATATTCAAACTTCCTTTCTATATTATTTTATCAAATTTTTAGAAAAAGAACTCCATCTGTGGATGGAATTTCGAATCCAGCCTACATAAGCATCAAACCTAAATAAATAAGGCGGACTAAAACATCCCACCTTATTTCATATTTATTCACCACTACTTGTTGTTGTGCTACTTGAACTTTCTGTTGTTCCAGTAGTTGTTGACGATGAACTTGTAGTCGCAACTGTAACATATAAAGTTACAGCTCCATCAATAATAGTTCCTGCCTCAGGATATTGTCCAATCACAATATCGCTCGTAGAGCTAATAAAACTACGATCTTCTTGTTTCTCAATCGAGGTAACACCTAAGGATTGTAGTTGATTTCGAGCTTCAGAGTACGTATATCCTGCGGAAACAAGATCTGGCATAACAATTTCCTTACCCTTTGAGACCGTCATATTTATAACTGATCCTTTTTCCAATTCTACATTCGGTAGTGGATCTGTTCTAATCACATTCCCTTGACTTACACTCGTGCTGTATTCTTCTGATATCGTTCCAACAATAAACCCTGCTGCTTCAAGAAGTTGTTTAGCAGTATCTTGAGATTTTCCAGTTACATCTGGTACAGATTGAGGTTGTGTCCCCTTCGAAACAATGACCGTCACAGTGCTTCCTTTTTCTTTTGAACTATTTGCCACAGGATCTGTTTTGATAACATACCCATCTTCAACTGAATCGCTATACTCTTCTTTTTTAGTCACCTTAAAACCAAGAGCTTCCAATTCTGATTGTGCTGTATCTACATCATTGCCACTAACATCTGGCACAGTAACCATTGCTACACTCGCAACAACTATATCTACCTTGCTACCCTCTCTTCGCGAGGCATTCGCTTCAGGAGTAGTCCTTATCACTGAACCTTCTTTTACTTCAGTTGAAGCCTCTTCTGTGATATTCCCAACAACTAATCCAGAAACTTCAATTTTCTCCTTTGCCACATCCAACGTTTCTCCAACCACATTAGGAACTTGAACAGTTGCAGGAGTGTTATAGATTAGGAATCCTAATGCAGCGACTGTTAGTAATATAACTCCAATCAAAACTTTATAACGAGTTCTAATCCCTCTTCGCGGTTTCAATGTCTGCTTAGAAGTTGATTTAGAAATTGGTTTCAGATCTGTTTTAGTGGCAGATATTATTGGTTCTTCTTGGACTTTCGTATCAACGTTTGCTTGAGAAAGTTTTGGTAGTGTCTTTGTATCAACTCGATTACCTTCCAAAAATACTCGTTGCTCATTCCTTCTTTCCACGGAAAGTGATGATGCTAAATCTGCATACATTTCTGCAACAGACTTATACCGTTCACTAAGCTTCTTTGCCGTTGCTTTTAAGACAACATTTTCGAGAGCTTGTGGTACATTTGCATTTTCTTCTCTTACAGAGGGTAGGGGTTTTTGGAAATGTTGCAAAGCAATTGTTACAGCGCTATCACCATCATATGGAATACGCCCTGTTAACATTTCAAAGAGAATAATCCCCATTGCGTAGATATCACTTTGAATCGTCGCTTTTCCCCCACGAGCTTGCTCAGGAGAAAGATAATGAACAGATCCAAGCATTGAATTAGTTTGTGTGAGACTGGTTTCTGCAAATGCGACCGCAATACCGAAATCAGTAACCTTAGCTACACCATCTTTTGTTAATAATACGTTTTGGGGTTTTAAATCCCTATGAACTATACCACGTGTATGCGCCATTCTCATCGCCAATAGAATCTGCCCCATTATTCGAACAGCAACATCATTAGCCAGCGGTGCATTTTCTTTTATATAGCGCTTTAAATCAAGACCATCAACATATTCCATCGCCAAATATTGCTGTCCATCTTCTTCACCAATATCTGAAATACGAACAATATTCGGATGATCCAAATCTGCCATAGCTCGCGCTTCTCTTTGAAAACGCTGAACAGCAATTTGATCCGTTTGATAGTTGGTTCGAAGTACCTTCACAGCAACTTCTTCTCCATCCAAAATCAAATCTCTAGCAAGGTAGACATCCGCCATCCCTCCACGACCAATTTGCCGTATAATTCGATACCGACCGGCAAATATTTTACCGATTTGAATCATTAGTGCGCCTCCTCCGTTATATGCAGAAGTGCAACTGTAATATTATCTAAACCACCAGCGTTATTTGCAAAACGAATCAATGTTTCAGCCTTACTTTCGAGAGAGACATCACTCAGTACGATATCGCGAATATCATCAACCGATACCATGTTTGTCAACCCATCACTATTTATGATAACGAAATCTCCCACCTCAAGAGTCTTCAAGGCAATATCTGGCTCAATCGGATCTGCTTGCCCAATAGATTGAGTAACAATATTCTTTTGTGGATGGCGCTGTGCCTCTTCTTCAGTTAGTTGACCTGCTCTTACCAAAGCACCAACCAAGGAATGATCATTAGTGAGACGAGAATACTCCCCATCATGAATCAATCCAACGCGAGAATCACCAACATGGGCATAAATCATTTGATTCTCAATAATGACAACTGCCTCTAAAGTTGTCCCCATCCCTTTATATTCTTCCGTCTGTCCCAATTCATGGATTTTTTTATTTTCTTGATCAATGACCTCAACCATCCATTCCCGAACATCATTCAACGTTGATAATTGAGTGTCAACCCAAGCAATTCCAAGATCAGTTGCTGTCATTTCACTAGCCACATGTCCCGCACGGTGACCCCCCATTCCATCCGCTAATACGATTAAATCAATACCAGCTCTATTGGTATAGCGGTTCACATAATCTTGGTTATTTGAACGTTTGAGTCCAACATCTGTTAATAATGCAATTTCCATATTTATTCTACCGTTGCGAAGCAACTTCCTCCTCTTATTCTAGGATTTTCGTCTAAATTGACTAATGAAAAATCCATCAGTTTCAAATAGTTCTGGTGTAATTAACAAACAGCCATCCACCATAATATCAGTTAGATAATGTTCTAACCTCACCTGCTCAAAATTCGGATGATCGGCTAAAAACTCTCGAACAACCTCTTGGTTTTCTTTAGCAATAATCGTACAAGTACTATAGGTTATTATACCACCTATTTTCAGGGTTTGGCAAACACTGTCTAATATTTGCAATTGAATACTTTTCAATGAATCAAAATCCATTGCAGCTTTATTATAACGAATATCTGGCTTACGACGGATAAGCCCTATTCCGGAACAAGGGGCATCCACCAATATTTTATCAAAGCTATCGGGACCAAATGTTTCATGAACTTGACTTGCATCTAATCGCATAGTCTCTATTTTCTCAGCCAATCCCAATCGATGAGCATTTTCTTCAATTAACGCCAACTTATGATCATAAAGGTCCAAGGCAGTAACTTTACCAGTTGTAAGATAACTCGCTATATGACAGGTTTTTCCACCCGGAGCCGCACAGGCATCCAAGATTGTTTCCTGACCCTGTAGTTTCAACGTTGGAGCGACAAGTTGACTGGTTTCATCTTGGATCGTTAAAAGCCCATCTTTAAAATAATCTGTTCCTGCAAAGTGTCCATGTGATTTTACCAGACCAACAGGTGATAATCTTGAAACATCCGCACCTAATTCTCTTGCTAAACGATTTACTTGTTTAGGATCTGTCACGCGAACACTGGCTTTATTTCGAGTGTGCAGACTTTGAAAAATCTTCTCTGCGCGGTCCTCACCGTATTCCGTAATTAAGGTTTGGACCAACCAAACTGGTACAGAATATTGAATAGAAAACCGTTTATTTTTTCGTTTAATATCAGATGGACTTGGCAACGAAGTCTGACTGATTTTACGAAGAACTGCATTGACAAACTTGTCTGCACCTCGGCCTCTTTTCGCGATTTGTACAGCCTCATTGACTACAGCGTGAATAGGCAGTTTATCCAAATAGAGTAGCTGATACAGACTCAACATGAGTAGATAGTATACCCATGTATCTAACTTTTCTCTATCCTCAATAAAATGTGCCAAATACCACTCTAGGGTAATTTTACGAGAAACCGTCCCATAAACCAACTCGGTCACCAAGCCCTTGTCCTGTGCTGATAAACGAGAAGATTCTAGGGCCTTATTGAGAGCAATGTTCGAGTAAGCCCCTTGATCAAAGACTTGTTCCAATACGGATAAGGCTAGACCTCTTGCTGATTCTTGTTTATTGACCACCAAATCGATTTCCCACCTTGATATCTCGACCAGCTCCATTTAAGAAGTCTGCAATCGTCATTTTTGGCTTACCAGCCGGCTGGACTGTTTTCAGAGAAAGGGCTCCCTGACCTGTCGCAATAACCAATTCTTTTTTTCTTCGAGCAATAACCTGACCGACTGGTCCTTCACCTTCTGTTTCTACAGCTTCTTGAATTTTAAACCGTTCCCCTTGCCAATAGGTATGAGCAACAGGCCATGGGTACATACCTCTAATCTGATTAAATAGTTGACGAGCTGTCTTATTCCAATCCAGTACCTCTTCCTCTGGCTGAATATTTGGCGAGAAAGTTACCTGTTCTGGATTTTGAGCGACTGGTTTCAAGTCACCAGCAATATAGGCAGGTAGGGTTTCTAACAATAAATCCCGACCAACAACAGCCAACTTTTCAAACAAGGTACCGACATTGTCGCTTTCTTCAATAGCAATACTATTGCTGGAAATCATGTCACCGGCATCCATTTCCTTGACCATTTCCATTATGGTTACGCCGACACGGTCATCACCGTTAATCAAAGCGTAATGGATGGGGGCACCGCCACGGTATTTAGGAAGAAGAGAAGCGTGAACATTGACTGCAAAGTCAACTGATTTCAATAATTTGGTTGGTAGGAATTGCCCAAAAGCTGCCGTCACAATCCCGTCTGCTCCTAAATTCATCAGCTCATCCATTTCTTGACTTCCTGATAGCTTCTCTGGTTGATAGACTGGTAAATTGTATTTCAAGGCTACTTCTTTCACAGGTGTCATTTGGATGACTTTTTTCCGTCCAACAGCTCGGTCTGGTTGGGTTACAATAGCAAGTATTTCATAATTATTATTCGCTAATAACCCCTTTAAGACAGTAGCCGAAAACGCTGGTGTTCCCATAAAAATCAACTTTGTCATGCTTCCTCTCTCATCTCCCTTTCATTCGTACTAATTTTTGATTATACTATCTCCTAATTATACCATTTATACTTATTTTTTCCTTAATTCAAGGTTTATTTGAATTAATAAAGCACTATGAAAATAAATTTGGAATAAAAAAATGCAAGATCAATAGTGACCTCACATCATATTCTGCGGTTCATTGTCAATAATCAGCCGCAAATCTTGATTTTCTCTCTCCTGTGTCCAATCCAAAATCTGGTCCAAGACTTCTTCCAAACGGTCTTCATGCCGGTATTTCAAGATAATCTGGTAGTGGTAGAGATTATGGGTTCTGGCAATAGGCTTGGGCGTTGGTCCCAAGATTTGTATTGCATCCGATAAGTGTTGACGGAGAAAGGCTACAGTTTCATAGGCTTTTTTCACGACAAATTCTTCTGACTTATGTGAAAAGGTTAAGCCAACCGTAAAATAGTAAGGTGGATAGCCAAGATTTTTCCGAATGCCCATCTCATAACGGTAGAAACCTTCATAATCCTGCTCCTTGGCAAAAACAATGGCATAATGATTAGGGTTGTAGGTCTGAATCAGGACCTCCCCTTCCTTATCAGCTCGACCGGCCCGACCAGCCACCTGAGTTAGCAACTGGAAGGTCCGCTCAGAAGACCGAAAATCAGGCAAATTGAGGGCCGTGTCAGCATTGAGCACCCCGACCAGCGTCACATTTGGAAAATCCAAGCCCTTGGCAATCATCTGAGTTCCCAGAAGAATATCCGCTTCTCCTCGACCAAACCGTTCGAGCAAGTCCTCATGAGCACCTTTTTTCTTGGTAGTATCCACATCCATACGCAAAATTCTAGCTTCTGGCAAGAGCTCCTGCAATTCATCGTAGGCCTTTTGCGTACCCGTCCCATAATAACGAATGGAACGACTTTGGCAGTTTGGACAGGTCTGAGGAATCCCCTTTTGAAAACCGCAGTAGTGGCAATTCATCGTCTTTGTGTCCATGTGGAGCGTCAGGGAAATATCACAGTTGGGGCACTGGTCAACGCTGCCGCAATCACGACACATGACAAAAGAAGAATAACCACGCCGATTCAACATAAGAACAATCTGTTCCTTACGAGCCAACTTTTCTTTAATCTTATCAATCAAAACAGGGGTAAAGGTACTGGACTCCTGCTGACCAATGTAATCTCGAAAATCCACAACTTCCACTTCTGGAATACGAGCCAAGGGATTGGCCCTCTGATTAAGAGTCAGTCTCCCATAGACTCCTCGACTAGCCCGAGCCCGTGTTTCAAGACTCGGCGTAGCAGACCCCAAGACCAGAGTCGCTCGATTATAGTCTGCCCGCAACTTTGCCACATCACGCGCATGGTAGCGTGGATTGCTGTCCTGCTTGTAGGTCGCCTCATGCTCCTCATCAATGATGATAACGCCCAAGTTTGTCAATGGTGCAAAAATAGCCGAACGTGCACCAACAACCACTTGGGCATTCCCCGTCTCAATCTTTCTCCACTCATCATACTTCTCTCCATCAGACAGACCTGAGTGAAGAATCGCGACCTGCTGGCCAAAACGAGAAATAAAACGATTGGTCATCTGAGGGGTCAAGGAAATTTCAGGTACTAGCATAATAGCCGTTTTCCCCATTTTTAAAACCCTATCAATAACCTGGAGATAGACTTCCGTCTTCCCAGAACCAGTCACTCCTTGCAGTAGAAATGTCTGACTTTCCTGACCAATAGAGGCCACAATCTCACGAACCGCAATCGCCTGCTCTGGATTCAAATCCAAGGCCTGCGTTTTTTCCACCTTATCAAAAACTCCCTGAGTCCGCGACACTTCCTCTTCCCAGACTTCTATATAGCCTTTTTCTTGGAAATAGCGGAGCGTATTAGCTGAATAGTCCGATTTTAGGTTTGAAAGAAGCTGGTCTTCAGAATGTTCCAGAAGAAATTCCCTTAACAGCTGCCGTTTTTTTGCTCGATTGCTAATGTCTGCTTCTCGTAATTTCTCCAGACAAACTCGGTACCATTTTTCTGTCTTAATCTGTTTCTTATCCTTGGCAACATAGTCTACCAAGATTTTTCCTGACTGGGCCAGACGCATGATTTTCCCTTGCTCTGTCACGTCCAAGTCAGAAAAACGAATCTGCTCCTTATCACCAAACAGACTAAGCTGCTCTGCCATTTCCAAACCAATCCCTGGACGGATCAATTTGTCATAGGTCGAATTGAGCAAGCTGGGTAACATGGATTTTAAGAGAGTAATTTTATAGGAGAAGACCGACTTCCTCATCTGATCCGCCAACCAAAATTGCTCTTGATTGAGAACAGGACTATAGTCCAAAACCTCGGCAAGCTCTTTCAAGTCTTGTAAGTTATTTTCGTCATTTTCATCAATCAAGTCAACTACAATCCCTTGAATCAGACGATTTCCCTTACCAAAAGGTACATGGACACGCACGCCAACCTTGAGCCCCTCTTCCAACTCAGCTGGAACTCGATAGGAATAAGCTTGATCTGTCTGCATCAAAGGGACGTCTACAATAATCTGTGCTAACATACCATCTCCATTTATTTTACCTTCTAATACCACGACTGATGCGAACAAGGTTCACTTTATGCATAACCTCCAACTATTAGTTGGAGCAAATATTAGAAGATAAACTAAATGACCTACCTCCTTTCTGTCAAAACTTTCATCATTCCGAAAGTGAAAAGAAACCCGGATGGCAATCCCAACCGAGTCTTATATCTAAATCTTTTCGCCTTCTTCTTTTTCTTTAGCAATCTGAGCTTTGATTTTACGCTCTTCTTCTTCCGCCAAACGTTTAGCCTCTTCGGCACGGCGACGAACAGCCTCACGTTTCGCTTCTGGGTCTGGGTGGATGACTACATTACCTGATTCAATCTCCTCCAAAGCACGAAGGGTAGATTTTACTGAAGTAAATTCCTGGGTTGCTTTCGCTCCCGCTTCCAATTCATGGGCACGCTTAGCCTCAAGAATAACCAAAGAATACTTAGATGGTACCTTATCCAACAAGGTATCAATAGACGGTTTTAACATCATAATGCGATTCTCTTCTCTTTCTATTATCGTTCTGCTATTTGCTCGCGAATCATTTCATCATAGCGACCAATTACTCGATCTACACGAAAATGTTCTGCTTCAATAATCCGTTTGACACGTTCAGCCGCCAATGGTACTTCGTCATTGACAACTGCATAATCATACTCGCGCATCAAGGCGATTTCTTCTTTTGCACGTTCAATTCGTTGACGGATTACCTCTTCACTATCAGTTCCCCGACCAATCAAGCGATCTTGTAATTCCTCTAAATCAGGTGGCGTCAAAAAGATAAAAACTCCATCTGGAACTTTCTTCTTCACTTGAAGGGCACCTTGAACTTCAATTTCTAAAAAGACATCTATTCCCTTATCGAGAGTTTCATTGACGTATGTTAAAGGCGTACCATAATAATTACCGACATATTCAGCGTATTCCAACATTTGACCTTGGCGAATCAAATCTTCAAATTCTTCTCGGCTACGGAAGAAATAATCAACGCCATCCACCTCTCCAGGTCGTTGAGGACGTGTCGTCATGGAAACAGAATATTCAAACTTATTATCGGAGCTTTCAAAAATTTCCTTTCGAACAGTCCCTTTTCCAACACCCGATGGTCCAGAAAAGACAATGAGTAACCCTCGCTCTTGCATGACATCTCCTTTTAAATCTTTCATTCTAGTGTAACAAAATTTAGTCCTAATTTCAACTGCTTTTAAATGTGAATCATACATTTTCGACATTCATTTTCAATGTAGTCATAAAAATTAGAAAAGAGCCTATTTGATTCACCTTCAATTATCGGAACTTATCCAATACTGATGGTATCTCACCCAGACTCTTTTACATTCATTTTCAAATTTTATTTTGCAATATCTGTTGCTCGCGTTTCACGAATGACTGTTATCTTTATATTTCCAGGATAATCCAAATTGTTTTCAATTTTCTCACGGATATCGTGCGCCAAAATGGTGATCTTATCATCACTAACCTTATTTGGATGCACAATAATACGAATCTCACGACCAGCTTGAATGGCATAAGATTGTTTGATCCCATCAAAACTATTTGCGATTTCTTCCAAATCTTGAAGTCGTTTAATGTAAGCCTCCATTGATTCGCGACGTGAACCCGGACGGGCTGCGCTCAAAGCGTCAGCCGCAGCGACAATAACTGCAATCGTACTTGTCGCTTCAACATCACCGTGGTGACTTGCAATTGCGTTAACAACAACGGGATGTTCCTTGTATTTTTTAGCTAATTCTGTTCCGATTTCGACATGGCTTCCATCAACTTCTCGATCAATCGCTTTTCCAACATCATGTAAGAATCCAGCCCGGCGAGCCAAATTCACATTTTCACCTAATTCAGCTGCAAGCACGCCTGCCAATTTTGCAACTTCGATTGAATGTCGAAGAACATTTTGACCGTAAGACGTACGGAAATGAAGTCGACCCATGATTTTTATCAAATCTGGATGTAGATTTGGAGCACCTACTTCATAAGCAGCCGCTTCCCCATATTCACGGATGCGATTGTCCATTTCAATACGGTGTTTTTCTACTAATTCTTCAATCCGAGCCGGATGAATACGACCATCTTGCAACAATGTCTCCATTGTCATTCGAGCGATTTCCCGACGTATTGGATCAAATCCTGAAAGAACAACCACTTCCGGAGTATCGTCGATAATCACATCAATCCCTGTTAGACTTTCAAATGTACGAATATTTCGACCTTCTCGACCAATGATACGTCCTTTCATTGCATCATCTGGCAAATGGACAGATGTAATCGTCTGTTCCGCAACATATTCACCAGAAATACGCTGCATAGCTTGAGCTAATAGGTCTTTCGCCATCTTATCAGAACGCTCTTTTACTTCACGCTCTGCTTCTTTAATACGCGTAGCAATTTCATGAGATAACTTATCACGCGTATCTGCTAAGATAATCTCCTTCGCCTCATCTTGGCTTAAGGCAGCTACCCGTTCTAACTCTAGTGCTTTTTGCTCCTCTAACTTTGCAACTTCTTGCTCACGCTCATCTATGTGCTTAGATTTATCAGTCAGACTCTGTTCTTTTTTCTCCAAAGTCTTTTCTTTGTTGGTTAAATTGTCGTCTTTACGATCCAAATTACTCGCTCGTTCAGTTAAACGAGACTCAATTTGTTTTAATTCATGACGCTCTGATTTAAATTCTTCTGCAATTTCTTCACGATACTTGCGTGCCTCTTCCTTTGCTTCTAAAAGCAATTCTTTTTTCAAAGTTTTACGATCACGTTCTGCAGTTTGTAAGATGGCTTCAGCTTGATCTTCGGCACGGCCTCGAACATTACTTGCTTCTTGTTCCGCGTTCAAAAGTGTCAATTCTGCAGCCTCTTTTGCAGTTTTCATCTTCAAAGAAATGGCAAAGTAACCAATTACTAAACCAATGAGAGCAGAAACAAGAGTCACTACAACTGTAATGATTTCCATATTCTACCTCTTTCAGCTATATTATTTTGCTTCTTTTCATCAGTTGTCAAAACGAAATGATTTATTGATTTCTAACAGCATCCTAACATAGACTTAATATTCGATTTTCACAAAATCTGTTTCTATTTTACCATATTTGAAACGATTTCACAATTCCAAAATCATAAATATGGTATAATGAATTTATCACTATTTATGGAGGAAACGATGAAAAAAGATGTTGTTGTTGAAAGTTTTGAATTAGACCATACGATTGTTAAAGCGCCATATATTCGCTTAATTTCCGAAGAAGTTGGACCAAAAGGAGATATCATTACCAACTTTGATATTCGTATGATTCAACCGAATGAAAACGCAATGGATACCGCTGGTTTGCATACTATTGAACATCTCTTGGCAAAGTTGATTCGCCAACGTATTGACGGGCTCATCGACTGTTCTCCATTCGGTTGCCGAACTGGGTTCCATATGATTATGTGGGGGAAACAAGACCCGACTCAAATCGCTCAGGTCATCAAATCAAGTTTAGAGGAAATTGCTGAAGGAATTACTTGGGAAGATGTTCCAGGGACAACAATTGAGTCATGCGGAAACTACAAAGACCACAGTCTCCACTCTGCAAAAGAATGGGCAAAATTAATTTTATCTCAAGGAATCTCTACTGATGCCTTTGAGAGAAACATTATTTAATAAAAAAGGTTTACAGCCTATTCCATCGAATCTGGTTGTAAACCTTTTTGTATTATTCAATTATTTTACTCAATGAAAATCAACCGATATTGTAGCCAGACTTTGAGTTTGAATTACAAATCGTGGAGACTTGCATCTTCAAATTTTTACCTCATTTCCTAGTTTCTAAACTCGGGTTGAAGCAACTACAATTTGTTCCTTTTTTTCACTCCAGTCCTTTCGTTGAGATATTTTATACAAAAACTTAGAACTAGCGCTTGACAACAGATAAAATTGATTTTCGAAAGCATTAGTAATCTAAAGCATCAGAATTACCGGCAGCATTCCCAACAAAATAACCTGTTTTACAATTAATTGAGAACAAGTAGGTGCCGTCTGGTTTAAACATATTATAATAGCCATTACCATTGATAATATTTACTTTTTCCAAAATGTACTGATTGCCCGTGATATAGCCACGTTGTTGTGAAATGGCCACAATATTTTCTAAAGTTCCCGGAGTAAAATTCCAAGCCTCATTATTAGCATCATCAATCATCGCTTGATTGTACGGAACTCGACTACGATCGCGTTGCAAGGTAACTCCAGCTGGAATCGGAATCCCATATGAAGTTGAAGTTGCAGTTGTTACTTCTTCTCCCGCTGTTATTGCTGCACCTGAGGTACTTGTATCAACTGCTGTTTCTGCACCTTGATTATTTGCTACAACACTTGCTTCTGTCTCTAAAGTAGATGAAGCAACTTCTTGCTGTGAACGTCCAAAATTGACAACTGAAGCTAATAATGCATCTACTGAACTAATTCCTGTTGTTGTTGCAGAAAGTGTTTCTCCTACTTTAACAGTTGCGGTTGTATCGATTTCACCATCTACTATGACGTCTTTATCGAATTGAGCATTAGTCGCTTGAATAGCTGTAATTGCCTTCTCAAGTGCATCATACTGCTCTTTCGCTTTCTTATAGCTATCAGAGCTTTTATCTAGCTTATCTAGTAACGCTTTTAGCTCAGTCAACTTACCAAATTCTGAATTCTTCAATTTTGTCAAACTACTGTCAGTAAAGAAGCTAGCATACAGTTGCTCAAAAGCAGTAACATTTGCATCTGTTGATGATGAGGTCGTGGTTTGACTAGTACTTGTGGAACTAGCATCCGTATTTGATGATAGTTGATTGGCGGAATTCATCCAAACTAAAGCAGTCGCTACCACACTAACAAATAATAAACCAGCTGCTGACCAAAAATAAATTTTCTTCCTATCTCTTTTGGCCTCCTCAGCTTGTCCCCAATCATCATCTTCGAATTCAAGATGAGAAACATTCGTATCTGTTTCGTTAACATGAGTAAGCGTCCCCATAACAACTGTCTCATCTAAAGTAATCACTTTTTTTTCGTCAGAAACATTCGTGACATTTGTTTCAATAGTCGGCTCACTGATCGCTTCTGAAGCGAGTCTCTCATCTGTTTCAGCCATCTCGTTCTCAATCGATTCAAGTACAGGTAGAGGGCTTACCTTTGTTTCAAATTTCTGAGACTCAATCTCATCCCTATGCTGTTTAATATAACGATCCAAAAGACTATCTTCTTCTGTGATTCCTGATTCCATTTCCTTTTGTTTTTTTACAGCTTCACCAATCGTCAAATCTTTAGCTGACTCAAAATCAAGAACCTCTTCTTCAATTAGACCTGAATCTTTAAAATTATTTTTTTCGTCCACTGTAACCTCCTCACATTTCATAGAACTTCCCGTTTAATACGCTGACCAAAAAATTGATAAAGGTCCACTTTTAAGGTACCATTATACAGTTTGCGTTTCTTATCCGCTTGCTGACCAAAACGGGTTTCAAACAACTCATCACTAGTTAGGATAAACTTAGACCATGTTTTGAGTGGCTCAAAAGTCTGCCCCATTTCTCGATACAGGGTAACAATGGTTTCATCATCCAACAGACGTTCTCCGTAGGGTGGATTAGAAATAATGACGCCATTAATTTTATCTGTACGCAAGTCTTGTACACGCATTTGCTTGAAAACAATATCTTGCTCAACTCCTGCCGAAATTGCATTCTTCTTTGCAATTTCGATCATACGAGCATCAATATCTGAACCTGCAATATCTAATACCAAATCTGTTTTGATAGAATCTTGCGCTACTTTGCGTAATGAAGCAACTAGTTGGTTATCCACCCATGGCCATTCCTCAAATGCAAAATTTCTCTTCAAACCTGGCGCCATATTTTTTGCCAGCATAGCCGCTTCAATGCAAAACGTTCCAGAGCCACAAGTCGGATCAATCAATGGCTTATCTGGATACCAGTTCGATAATTGTAAAATAGCTGCCGCCATATTTTCTTTAATGGGGGCACCGCCTTTTTCTACACGGTAACCACGTTTGAACAAACTAGAACCTGTCGTATCAATCATAACTGTCGCTATATCTTTCAAAATGGACACTTCGATTTTAAACTCTGCTCCAACCTCCTGCAGAGGCACTCCTTCAGGACGTGAGAAGTGTTTTTGCAATTTTTTTACGACGGCTTTCTTAGAGATAGCCTGCACACTAGGCTCATTATGCAATTTCGATTTGACACACTTTGCCTTTGAAATTGGAAATTTACATCCAAGTGGCAAATAATTTTCCCAGTCCAAGTTAAAAACTCCTTGGAACAACTCTTCAAAAGTCTTTGCTGGAAATTGTCCAACAATGATTTTAATTCTATCTGCTGAACGCAGCCAGATATTGGTTTCGATAATGGATTTTACATCTCCTTGGAATCGAACACGGCCATTTTCCACTTGACATTCATAGCCAAGATTACGAATTTCTCGACCCACAACCGCTTCCAGACCAGCTGCTGCCGTTGCAATCAACTCAAATTGTTTTTTCATTTTTTTCCTCTACAATAAAAGCTAGCAAAGCTAGCTACCTATTTTATGCAATTTTCTGTAAGCCATGTTTTGTTCCAGTGGTACTAGGTACTACCACCTTCGATAATCATCTGTCTACTGTCTAAACAGTCAGGATTTCTGTTCGTTTCCATCCATCCCATGCCCCGACCAAAATTTGGGTTGCTAACTTGTGGGGTTTACCGCGTTCCATTTTTTACGTTTCCATAAAAACTTCGTCACTGTGGCACTTTCAGATCTACTTTAGCATATCAAAAGACTTAGCCATTTTAATCGCCGTAACGTCAAAAACGTCCCTAGGCTTATTTGTTCGCCTAGCACAAACACTACTGGCATCACAGCCAGTGCTAGCATGGACTTTCCTCATGATAGTACCCTACCACGCGATTATCCAAAAATTGCAGTTTTTATTTCCTAATCTTGAACAATTTGCTTGCCAAAAACTTCCTTCTCAAGTCGATTCAGACGGCGAAGAATATCAAAATTAGTCGCTGAAGATGGACGCTCTGAACGGAGAATATCTGTTGTTCCTTCGGACGGATTAGCAGTACTTCGTGAATTGTTCGCTACTTGTGCTTTCAAGCGTGCAATTTCACCCTTTAATTCTTTGATAATCGCCTCGTATGCATCGTAGTCCTTCATAATATCATCAAGAAAATCATTTACTTCATCTTGATCATATCCACGAAAACCAATCTTAAAATCTTGCTCAAAAATTTCTTTAGTTGTCAACTTAATACTTGCCATCTCTCTCTCCCTTACCATTAACGTCACTCAGTCTATTATATTAAAAAAAACATGGAAAAAGCAAGTCAAATCACTCAAAATCTGAAAAAATTTCAGCCAGCTCATTCAACTCTTCAAAGCTTAGTTTTGTAACAGTATACTCTTCTTCTTTTAAAACTTGATGATAAAGATATTTCAAGTTTGTTTCATTCTCGCTATCATAAAATAAATAAATTCCATCTGTATGATCAATCAAAAAACGATTATAAAATTGAAATTGTGCTGGAGATTGATAGAAAGGATAAATATATTTTACGAAATCAGCTGTTTTAAAATGTGAAAGTTTTAATTGATTAGCATCATTCCAGTTTTCTCCATGATTTTCAAACAAAAAGATACAAGCTATTTTACAGGTGTACCCTTCCGATTGAAGCTCTCTGAGTGTTTCTAAGGTCCAAAATTCAAATCCCAAGTTTCCTGTAAAGATGAACCATTCTACTCCATCCTCTAAAAACTGAGTCAAGCTTTTTTTTATCGCTGTTTTAATAATGGGTATACGAGGATCCTTATCATTGAAAATTCCTAAATCTGTATGCCTATATCCACTTATCAGTAGGCTATTAGTGTGCATTCCTTGTACTCTTTTCTTCAATTATGATATAATATGCTGATATTTATTTTATCAAGAAGGAGTTCTATGGTCAATTATCCCCATCAACCCGGAAAAAAAATCACTAGTATTAGCTCCCAATCGAATCATCAAATTAACTTTGCGAACCGCGGTATGTCTTTTGAATCAGCCATCAATGATAGTAATGAATACTATCTAACCCATGGTTTAGCTGTTATTCACAAAAAGCCAACACCTGTTCAAATTGTCAAAGTTGATTACCCCAAACGAAGTCGAGCTAAGATTGTAGAAGCTTATTTCCGTCAAGCATCCACGACAGACTACTCCGGAGTTTTCAAAGGACGTTACATAGATTTTGAAGCAAAAGAGACGCGTCAAAAAACTGCAATGCCTATGAAGAATTTCCATGCTCACCAAATCAAGCACATGAAACAAGTCGTTGATCAAGATGGTATCTGCTTTGTCCTTCTTCACTTTTCATCATTGAAAGAAACTTATCTACTGCCTGCTGTCCATCTGATTCGTTTCTATCAGTTAGACAACGGAACAAAATCTATGCCTCTAAGTTACATCAGACAAAATGGTTTTGATATTAAGATGGGAAGTTTCCCAACCATACCCTATCTCTCAGTGATTGAAAATAATTTATTAGGTGGTGACTCTTTTGAAAACAACAACCTTTAAGAAATATTTGCTCATGTTTGTAAATATTTTTCTCGCCTTGGTTCTTTTACTCAGTCTGGCCGGTGCAATATTAATTGGATCATACATTCTGAGTGCTCCAAAGTTAACAGAGGAAGCCTTAACTGCAACTGTATCTAGTAAAATTTACGACAAGAACGGTCAGTTAATCGCCGATTTAGGAACCGAAAAACGGTCAAACGCTAAAACTGAAGAAATCCCAACTGAACTGGCTAATGCGATTGTAGCCATAGAAGATCAGCGATTCTACAATCACAGGGGTGTAGATGTTATCCGTATAGCCGGATCTTTATTAAATAATCTTTCTGGTGGTAACCTCCAAGGTGGTTCAACACTAGATCAACAGTTTATCAAACTAACCTACTTTTCAACTTCTGCAGAAGATCAAACTATCAAGCGAAAAATCCAAGAAGCTTGGTTGGCATTACAACTGGAGCAAACAAAGACAAAACAAGAAATTCTAACTTACTATGTGAATAAAGTATATATGTCAAATGGAACATATGGAATGAAGACTGCAGCAGAAGAATTTTTTGGTAAGGAATTAAAAGAGTTAAGTTTAGCACAGTTAGCTCTACTTGCAGGGATGCCACAAGCACCCAATCAATATGATCCCTATTCAAACCCTGAGGATGCCAAAATCCGTCGTGATCTAGTATTATCGGAAATGCTTGACGAAAAATATATTGACAGTAGTCAATATGAGCAAGCCATTCTCACTCCCATTACAGATGGATTACAACCATTATCCAATGAGGCAGCTTATCCTGCTTATATGGATAATTACCTAAAACAGGTTATTGAAGAAGTTCAGAAAAACACAGGTTATAACTTATTGACGACAGGAATGGATATTTATACTAACGTCGACCCTGCCGCTCAACAGCAACTGTGGAATATATATAATACAGATATGTATGTCAATTATCCTGATGAATTATTTCAGGTGGCATCAACTGTGATCGACGTTTCAAATGGCAAAGTCGTTGCCCAACTGGGTGGTAGACACCAAGCAACCAATGTTTCGTTTGGTACAAATCAAGCTGTAGAGACTAATCGAGACTTTGGTTCTACTATGAAGCCAATCACGGATTACGCTCCTGCATTTGAACAGGGTGTATATACTTCTACAGCTGACATTATTGTTGACGAACCATATTACTATCCTGGAACTAGCACACCTGTCAATAACTGGGATAAAAAGTATTTTGGTAGTCTAACTGTTAAATCTGCTATTCAATATTCACGAAACGTTACAGCTGTAAAAGCCTTGGAAGCAACCGGATTAGAAAATTCACTAAAATTTTTGAATTCTGTAGGCATCAACTACCCAGAAATCCATTATTCAAATGCCATCTCAAGCAATACATCAGATACTAGTCAAGAATATGGTGCAAGCAGTGAAAAAATGGCAGCTGCCTACGCTGCTTTTGCAAATGGCGGAACCTATTTCGCACCGCAATATGTCAACAAAATCGTCTTTACGGATGGTACTGTTAAAGAATTTGCTCCTACTGGTAATCGTGTAATGTCGGAAGAAACAGCTTACCTGATGACTGATATGATGAAATCAGTTATGGCGGTGGGATATGGACTCAACGCCTCTGTTAGTGGTATTCCAATGGCTGGTAAAACTGGTACTTCAAACTATACTGATAGCGAAACAGAACAAATTATTGCAGCGATACCTGAAGCAGCTTATAATGTCATGGTTGTCCCAGATGAGAATTTTATTGGTTATTCCAGTCAATATGCTATGGCTGTTTGGACCGGTTATACCAATCGTATGACCCCAATTTTAGATAACAGTATGCGTATTGCAACTGATGTCTACCATAATATGATGACCTTTATGCACTCTGATTATACTGCTACTGATTGGGAAGTTCCAAATGAAGTTGTTTATTTTGGTGGGTATTATTATTTAAAAGATAGTATTACTTTACAAAATGCTTATAACAATTATTACAATAGCTTCACACCATCGACTTCAACTAGCGCTTCGTCAAACAACACTACAACAAGTACATCAACTGAGTCATCTACTACTAATGAATCAACCACAGAAACAAGTTCTGTGCAATCCGAACAGACATCTGATAGTACTCCAATGGAGACTGAAACATCAGCAAACCAACAGAATAACGGTAACACTGAAAATACAAACCAATAAGAGATGCCCAGATTCTTCTGGGTTTTTCTTTTCTCAAAAATGTGATAAGATAGGAATATGAAACCTGAATTATTTTATAAAACCTTGGCAGACCAAGGCATTCAATTAACTGACCAACAAAAAAAACAATTTCATCGCTACTTTCAACTGTTGGTGGAATGGAATGAGAAAATTAACTTGACAGCTATTACAGAGGAAAGCGAAGTCTATCTGAAGCATTTCTACGATTCTATCGCTCCAATCCTGCAAGGTCATGTTCAAAATGAGCCAATTCAGCTCTTGGATATTGGAGCTGGAGCTGGATTCCCTAGCCTACCAATGAAAATTATCTACCCTCAAATAGAGGTTACTATCATCGATTCTCTTAATAAACGAATCAACTTTTTACAAGTTCTTTCAGAAGAACTAGGACTTAAGGGCGTTCATTTTTACCATGGTCGTGCGGAGGACTATGCACACGATAAACATTTTCGAGCACAATTTGATTTGGTAACAGCACGCGCTGTCGCTCGTATGCAAATCTTGTCCGAGCTGACAATTCCATATCTTAAACTAAACGGAAAATTAATCGCACTCAAAGCCTCCAGTGCGGAAGATGAATTAACTCAAGCCAAAAACGCTCTGAATCTTCTATTTGCAAGAGTGATTGAAAACCATGATTACACCCTTTCGAACGGCGACCCACGAACATTGACCATTGTTGAAAAGAAAAAGGAAACTCCAAACAAGTTTCCACGTAAAGCTGGTATGCCAAATAAAAGACCCCTTTAAACATAAGAAAAGCGAGTTTCACTAAGAAACCCGCTCTTTTATTATCCAATTTTTGTAATATTGGTTGCTTGAAGACCACGTTGGCCTTGCTCCACTTCAAAAGTCACTTTTTGACCGTCTTCCAAAGATTTGAAACCATTAGACTGAATTTCAGAAAAGTGTGCAAATACATCTGGTCCATTTTCTTGTGAAATAAAACCAAATCCTTTTTCTGCATTAAACCATTTGACTGTACCTTGTACCATTTTTGTTACCTCTTTTTATTTATTTGTAAAACGAATCAAGAGGAAAAACAAAAGATGAAACTGATACTTAAACTCTAAACTTATTTACATTATCTACTTTAACAGGATAATCATCATCTGTCAACGATAAAGGTTGAACATTTCATAAACTTCATCATTTCACTTCCACGGATTATAAAATCTCCCCTGATTTGCAATAAAGAGGGTAATGGTAATGCCTATGAGGAGGAAAATGATCATTAAGACGATGTAATCCATTTGTTTCAGAGGCTGGTAGGTGTACCAGGTTCTCTTTTTATTTTTTCCAAAGCGCCGTAATTCCATGGCAGTTGATATGGTATCAATTCGTTCCAAAGAACTGAAAATCAATGGGATTACAAGTGATAAATTCCCTTTTATCCGATCCACTAATCTCCCTTTTTTAGACAACTCTAGACCCCGTGCCTCTTGAGACATCCGAATAGTATAAAATTCTTCTTGGATATCTGGAATATACCGCATAGTCAGACTTACTGCATAAGCGACTTTATATGAACCCCCAATTTTATTCAAACTTGATGCAAACTGACTGGGATGAGTCGTCATTAAAAAAATCAAGGCAACAGGAACAGTACAAAAATATTTCAATAACAAATTGAGCAGATAAAATAGTTGCTGGCTCGTAATAGAATAAGTCCCAATCCCCGACCACAAAACGGTCTCTGCTCCATATAACGTCACACCATAAGTTGGGGCAAATAGATACACCATCAATGCATTCAGCAAGGCAAATACTGTTGTAAACAAGAGAACAAAGGAAACATCCCGATAACGAATGCCCGATAATTTAAACAAGCTGAGGGAAAACACGGCAATGCATAAAATAAGACGAGTATCGTAGGTAACCATCGCAACGACGGAAACTGCTAGAAAGAACAATAATTTACTGACCGCTGAAAGATTGTAGATAAAACCTTGTCCATTACGATAACCAATTAATGACTGTCGATTCATCAGTTCCTCCTCTCTTCTTGCATATAAAGCATCGTCAACTCTAAAGGATTCACTCTAAGACGTTCTGCCAAATGGAATATAGATGTTTCTTTCAAACTGGCCTGTTCTATCACAGCAACATCTGATAATATTTCTGCTGGACTAGCATCTTCAATAATCTGCCCATCCACCACTACAACTGCTCTGTCTGAATAATCCAGCATGAGTTGCATATCATGGGTAATCATGACAATGGTATGCCCTTTAGCATTTAATTGGTCCAAAAAATCCATCATTTCTCGATAATGTCGCTGATCCTGCCCGGCTGTCGGCTCATCCAGTAGAATGATTTCCGGATTGAGAACCAAGATCGAAGCAATCGTCACCCTTTTTTTCTGACCATAGGAAAGCGCCGATATAGGCCATTTACGGAATGGGTATAAACCACAAACTTCTAATATATTGAGAACACGCTGTTCAACTACTTCCTCATCTACTCCACGCAAACGGAGGCCAAGTGCCACCTCATCAAAAATCATATTTTGACTAATCATCTGGTTAGGATTTTGAAGTACATATCCAATACGCTCCGCACGCTCTTTAATAGAATCATCCTGAATAGATTGACCATTCCAAAAAAGTTCTCCCTCAGGCTGAATAAAGCCGCAAAGTGCCTTGGCTAAGGTAGATTTGCCAGCACCATTCTTTCCAACAATTGCCAACCGCTCACCCTTATGAATGGTAAGGTTAATATCTTTTAACACCTGCTTCTCTGGATAGGAAAAATGTAGATGGTTTGCTTCTAATAATACTTCCTCTGACTCATTTTCAAAATGCAAAGCTGGTAGTTGACCAACAGTCAAGGATGCTACATCAACCTCCCATACTGAAGCAAGATGCTCTGCGTCTTCAATTGGATAGCCCAACGCTCGAAGAGTAGAAATATAGAGAGGTTCACGTATCCCATTTTCTTGTAACAAGGAAGTCTTCAATAATTGATCTGGGTTACCGTTAAATAAAATTTGACCATCATTTATCAATACCACCCGATCAACATGACGGTACAAGACATCTTCTAAACGATGTTCAATAATAATCGTTGTGGTGCCTTCTTGTCGATGCAGTCGGTCAATCAAATCAATCGTATCCTGACCTGATTTAGGATCCAAATTAGCAAGTGGTTCATCAAACAATAAAATAGGGCTTTCATCTATTAACACTCCAGCTAAACTGACACGTTGCTTTTGACCTCCAGATAAATCTTGTGGCCGATGGGCTAATAAGTCTGTAAGTGATAGTCTTTCTGCCCAATTCCCTATTTTTTGATGCATAATCTGTTGACTTTCCATATCATTTTCTAGAGCAAAGGCAAGATCTTCTGCAACCGACAAGCCAATAAACTGTCCATCTGTATCTTGAAGAACTGTTGATACTAGTAAAGATTTATCATAAACTGATAAATCAAAAGCCTCCTGACCATCCAAAATCAGGCTCCCACTGTGTTCTCCCTTATAAATGTTGGGAATAATGCCATTGAGACACTGCCCTAACGTTGACTTTCCGGAGCCAGAAGGTCCAATGATTAAAACTTTCTCCCCTTGATAAATGGATAGTTGAATATCCTTTAAAGTTGGCTCCTGCTGTGCTTGGTATCTAAATGTAAAATCTTTAAACTCAATGATTTTTTTCATAGGACTATTATAGCGTAAATTGACTCTGAAAAAAAGGAAGAATCACTAGATTCCACCTTTGTGAAGATGTTCTGTCAATATTTCGCAATCAGAAATGTCATTTATAACAAAAACTGCACTGATTTCTCAATGCAATTTATTTTTTAAGCATTTACAGGCGCCAAACTCTCACCGATTGCTTCCAAGCGTTCTGCCCATTCTTGACGAGTCAAGCCGTTTTCAGAGATGTAACGGTTGCGCTCATGAGCACGACATTCAGCTGAACAGCCTCGAACATACTTGTGTTCATTCTCTTCCGATGTCAAAATACGACGGTTACAGAATGGATTGCCACAGTTAACATAGCGCTCACATGGTGTGCCATCGAACCAGTCCTTACCAACGACAACTGGGTTAACATGGTTAACATCGACCGCGATACGCTCGTCAAAGACATACATCTTCCCATCCCACAATTCACCACGAACTTCTGGGTCTTTACCATAGGTTGCGATACCACCGTGGAGCTGGCCGACATCCTTGTAGCCTTCACGAACCATCCAGCCTGAGAATTTTTCACAGCGAACACCACCAGTACAGTAAACAACTACGCGCTTGTCCATGAATTTCTCTTTGTTATCACGAACCCATTGTGGCAACTCACGGAAGTTGCGGATGTCTGGACGGATCGCACCACGGAAGTGACCAAGGTCATACTCGTAGTCATTACGTGTATCCAAAACAACTGTATCTTCGTCCAAGAGAGCTTCTTTGAACTCTTTTGGTGATAGGTAGGCACCTGTTGTCACAAGTGGATCTATATCGTTGTCAAAGTCGTTATCTTCCAAACCAAGGTGAACAATTTCTTTTTTATAACGAACAAACATTTTCTTGAAAGCTTGCTCATTTTCTTCATCAATCTTGAACCACAAATCGCTGAAGAGTGGATTAGCATGAACGTAGTCCATGTACTTTTGAGTTGTTTCATAGTCACCAGAAACAGTACCGTTGATTCCCTCATCAGCAATCAGAATACGTCCTTTTAGTCCGATAGACTTACAGAAAGCTAGATGCTCAGCAGCATAGGCTTCCGCATTTTCAATTGGGACATATTTATAATAAAGTAATACACGAATGTCTTTTGACATAATTTCTCCTTCTCAATCTTTGCAATAGATGATAAAACTCTGTCATTTCTAATAAATGACTCTCTAAGATTATATCGTGTACCAGTCAATATTACAAAAATCTGAACTGAAACCTATTTTGATACAACAAAAAACTATATTGATATTTCACAACGAAAAAATGAACTGTTTTGTAACAGCTCATCCTATTTTATTAGTCTTTTGATAGGCTACCAGATTTTACTTGTGTTCTCGCATACACAGCCAATAAAATCGTACCTGCAATAGCAACAGTAACACTATTTGCAATGCCCGCAACTAAACCTTGTACAAAAACTTTATTAGCAGGTTCGCTATAAATAACAATATCCAATACTGGAGCAATGATACCCCAAGAAACAATGTTTGCCACAATCTGAAAGACATTGAACACAAGGATGTCTTTTCCTTCAAAATTTCCTTCCTCAACACGAAGACGATTTTTCACAAAACCTAGCACCAATCCAAAAACCGCTGAAGCTAGTACCCAAGACCACCAAGGTGAACCACCTCTTAGCGCATCAATAAAGGCATGACCAATTAGTCCTACAAAGAAACCAACAATTGGACCAAAAACAATTGACAAGAGCGATTGAACTGCATATTGCAATTGAATATAGGTGTTCGGAACAAAGGTAGGAATGCTAATCAACAAGCCAATAACAACAAAGAGGGCAGCACCAATACCAGTTGCGACAACAGTTTTAATAGAATTATTTTTCATTATAAGTCTCCTTGTAAAATAAAGTAATTAATTGACAATACGTCTAATTTCAATATGCCAGTTCTGACCGACACCGACATTATAAGCTTTGGCGAACGATCCTTGATTAATTGCAAGTCCAACACGATAAAGTGAGTTGATATAGAGCAAGGGTTGACCTATGCGCACATCCGCAAATGATTTTCCATATGTTACCTGATTCTGGTAGACAAGCATATCATTATTGTAAATCGTTACCTCGAAGCGATCTCCAAATTCTGGCAAAAGAGTGTAAAACTCTTCACGAGTGACTGATGTCCAAAGAGATCCAAATCTAACATCAAGAATATCAATAGCACCTTTGACAAAATCAGAACCGACTTCTGTTTCTACAGTTGGGATTTCGACAATATGTTCTACACTAAGTTCTGGTCCAACTTCTTCAAAACTAATATGCCCTGATGCTAATTTTGCACCCGTATAAGCATAAACATCTCGTCCATGGAACGTATAAGAATGCTCGGTATTCGCACGACGATTAGCGACTTCTGAGATTTCCCTAACAGCTTTTATCCCAACATGTTTCTTAATAAAAGATAGGGTTCCATTATCTGGTGTGACAATATACTGATTTTTATTAGTTAGGGCAACAACGCTTTTTCTCTTGGAGCCCACACCTGGATCAACAACCGAAACAAAAGTTGTTCCCTCCGGCCAGTATTCCACTGTCTGGAAGAGACGATATGAGCCCTCAAAAATATTGTAGGGGGTAATATCGTGCGTCAGATTGTGAACAACAAGATCTCTTGATTCTTGAAGTGCTACTCCAATCATAGCAGATACTGCGCCGTCAACCAATCCAAAATCTGACTGTAAAACAAGTAAGTTATTTGACATACTTTCTCCTTATATTACTACCGTTCTATGATAACAGAAAAACCATAACCGTTCAAATAGGTATTTTTAAAGACCTGTTATAGTCTATCTTTATATCAAATACCTAATTCTATCAATTTTTCTCAAAATCACAAAGAATTCCGCCTACCGTCAGTTCCAATCTCCAACCTTTTAATAAAAATGACTGTCCCCTGGAATTTCTACCCTTTTATAGTTAATTGAAACAAGAGCAGGACAAAACTGCCTCAATAAAAGTATCGCAATTTGGCAATACTTTTCTGAGGTGTTTTTTAATTTGAGCCCATGTTTTCTCAATGGGATTATACTCAGGTGAGCAAGGAGGAAGCGGTAAAAGTCTATGACCCTGCTCCTTGCATAACTCTTTTAGCTTACTCATCCGATGAAACCTTGCATTGTCCATAATGATAACAGATGGTCTATCTAAAGTGGGTAGTAAGAATGTTTTAAACCAAGCTTCGAAAAAGTCACTAGTCATGGTTTCTTTGTAGGTCATTGGGGCTATAATCTCACCGTTTATAAGACCTGCGACTAAAGATAGCCGCTGGAATCTTCTTCCAGAGACCTGACCTGTGATCAACTGACCTTTCAAAGAGCGACCATATTCTCGATGAAAATATGTCTCAAACCCTGTCTCGTCAATATAAACAGGTGTCATGTGACTTAAGTTATTAAATTCTTTTAGGAACTGATTTACTTTCTCAGGGTCTTGTTCATAGTAGGTACAGCTCTTTTTTTTCGAGTATATCCCATAGCTTTGAGAGCGTAATGAATAGCTGTTGGATGACAGCCAAATTCAGAAGCTATTTCAGTCAAAAAAGCATCTGGATGAGCTTCAAGATAGTTCTTTAATTTTTCTCTATCAACTTTTCTTGGTTTGGTTCCCTTAACTTGGTGATGAAGCTCGCCTGTACTCTCCATTAATTTTAGCCATTGATAGATGGTGTTGCGTGAAATATCGAAAACAACAGATGCTTCAGTAATACTGCCTGTTTTCTCACAGTATGCGAGAACTTTTTTACGAAAATCTAATGAATATGCCATAAATACATTATACCACAAATGTACTACTTTTGTTTCATTTTACTATAGTATAAAAAAAGTGCTACTATTTTTTTAGATAAAATGAGAGAACGAATTTCGTCCTCTCTAGGTGTTAGCTTTTCATCTACCCACTACAGTTGACAAAGAGCCTAGATAAAAAGAAAACTGCCTACTGGCAGTTCCAATCTCCAGCCTTTTAATAAAAATGACTGTCCCCCGGAATTTTGAGTATAAAGAAAACTGCCTGCCGGCAGTTCCAATCTCCAACCTTTTAAGCCAAAAATTGTCCTTATGGACAGCTGAAAATAAAGAAGAGGCTGGGCAAAAACTAGCTTCTCACAATAAAAAAACGAGCAATTCCAATTAGGAGTTGCTCGTTTTCCACTTCATGCTTTATAATTATAATAACGACAAAACAACTAGAAAGTCATGAAAATGTATAAACAGTATAACACAAATCAGCTTAGTTTGGAATTAAATATTGCTTGGGACTTACCTACTACACATGAGGTACGTCTGATTAGTCAGTTTGTGGATACCATTCCTCAATCCGTTCTACTGGAAGAAACTTCCCACACAGGTCGTCCAGCCTTTCATCCAGCTATGTTGCTTAAAATGACACTGTTCGCCTATGCTCGTCAGGTATTCTCTGGTCGGAAAATCGTTCAAATGAATGAAGAAGTTATTCCTATGAAATGGCTGAGTCAGGATACCTATGTCTGTTATCGGACCATAAATAGCTTTCGGGCTAGCACACATGCCAATCAGCTCATCAAAACTGCCTTCATCTACTTCACCCTCCTCCTCAGAGAGAATGGATTGATTGAAGATGAGGCTCTCTTCATTGACGGGACTAAGGTAGAAGCTGATGCCAACAAGTATTCTTTCACGTGGAAAAAGGCCGTTGAACGCTATGAAGATGCCTTGAATGGAAACATTTCTGCCCTTTATGACAAACTAGTTCAAGAAGGGGTGAATACTGCCTTGTCCAAGGAAGAATGCCTCACTAGCGAGGGGCTCAAACAACTCCTACAAGAAACCGAACAAGTATTGGACGAGGTGGAAGAAGCTATCTCACAAGAGCCTAAAGTCATCAAAGGTGGCTCTGCCAACAAACAGAAACGAAGAAGAATTAAAAAACTAAAGAGAAAGTTGAAAGAGGATTTTCTTGTTCGGAAACAGAAGTACGAACGAGATAAGCAGATTCTACAAGAGCGAAATTCCTATTCTAAAACGGATCACGATGCAACATTCATGCGAATGAAAGAAGATCATATGAAGAACGGTCAGCTCAAACCAGGCTACAACCTACAACTTGGCACAAACAGCCAGTTTGCCTTAGCTTACGGATTGTATCCGAATCCAACTGACACTCGTACACTCAAGCCTTTTCTTCAATCCATCCAAACCTTAGAACTCTTTCAACACATTGTCGCGGATGCAGGTTATGGTAGTGAAGAAAATTATAGCTTTATCGTTGATGACCTGGAGAAAACACCTCTGATTCCTTACGGAACTTATCAGAAAGAGCAGAAGAAAAGCTATAAGAAGAGTGATGCCAATCCTGAAAACTGGACCTATCTAGAAGATTCTGATCAGTGGATAAAGCCAGATGGGGTTGTGTATTCATTCAAGAATTATTCACGAAGAACGGATAAGTATGGATTTGAGAGAGATATTAAGATTTACGAAGCTGATCCAGTACAAGCTAGTGAGGAATTAGACCAATTAGCACGGACGGAAAAAGGAAATCTCAAACAAATTCAGTATAATCCTACGTGGAACTATTTCAAGAACTTAGTCAAAGATGAATTGACAAGTAAAGTGGGAACCCGCATTTA
>NZ_JAIMEP010000023.1 GCF_019794555.1 Streptococcus suis
CCCTTCCTCTCCCCGCTACCTCACGATAGTCAGGCTTGGGAGTCGCTTTGGGGTTCACCGGTAGCGGGTGTCCACAGAGGACTTTCACCTCAGATGTACGACATGCCCGTCGTACATATGAAAAGAACTCCCTTTCGGAAGTTCTTGAATTGTCGAGCAGTCTTTCAGTTTGCTTTTAGTACTAGGAAACGAGCCGCAGACTGTACTGAAGTACAGCAAGGCGAGTTCAAATACTCCAGTGGAGTATTTGAAGTTGGAAATATGGAAACGGCGTTTCCTCATACGTCGAAGTAATAAAAGATAAAATGAAGACTACCAATTATTTACCAAGAGCTGCTGCCATAGTCGCTGCAACTTCTGCTTCAAAGTCGTTTGAAGCTTTCTCGATACCTTCACCCACTTCGAAACGAGCAAATTCTACAACTGAAGCATTCACTGAGTTCAAGTAAGCTTCAACTGTTTTGCTGTCATCCATGATGTAAACTTGAGCAAGAAGTGTGTAAGCTTGGTCAACTTGAGTGTTGTCCAACATAAAGCGATCCATTTTACCTGGGATGATTTTGTCCCAGATTTTTTCTGGTTTGCCTTCTGCTGCTAATTCAGCTTTGATAGCTTCTTCAGCTGCTGCAATCACTTCGTCAGTCAATTGAGATTTTGAACCGTATTTCAACAATGGCAATGCTGGTTTGTCAACCATTGCACGGCTTTCGTTGTCTTGTTCGATTTTGTGGTTGATTTGTGCCAACTCATCTTTAACAAATTGCTCATCCAATTCAGTGTAAGAAAGAACAGTTGGTTTCATTGCAGCAATGTGCATTGAGATTTGTTTTGCAAGAGTTTCGTCACCACCATCAACAACTGAGATAACGCCGATACGTCCACCATTGTGTTGGTAAGCACCAAATGCTTGAGCATCTGTTTTTTCAACCAAAGCAAAGCGACGGAATGAGATTTTCTCACCGATTGTTGCAGTTGCGTTTACGTATGCTTCTTCAAGTGTTTCACCTGAAGGCATTGTCAATTTAAGAGCTGCTTCGTTGTCCGCTGGTTTACCTTCTGCAATTACTTTAGCAGTAGTGTTTACCAATTCAACGAATTGAGCGTTTTTCGCAACAAAATCAGTTTCAGCGTTCACTTCAACAACTGCTGCTACGTTACCGTTCACGTAAACACCAGTCAAACCTTCAGCTGCTACACGATCAGCTTTTTTAGCTGCCTTAGCCATACCTTTTTCACGAAGCAATTCGATCGCTTTTTCGATATCACCGTCAGTTTCTACCAATGCTTTTTTCGCGTCCATAACGCCAGCACCTGATTTTTCACGCAATTCTTTAACGAGAGCTGCTGTAATTTCTGCCATGTCTATTCTCCTTGTTTGTATTTATAAAATAGAGGAGCGGGCTCAGCCCTGCCCCTCTAGGATTGTTTTTTGTGTTTGATAAATGATGTAAAGTGTACCCGGACTAAAAAGCTAAAATTTAGATAAATCTAACGCTTTTCTTAACGCCTTCGTTACTTATTTTCCTTCTACAACTTCAACCAATTCTTCGATTGATTCTGTAGATGCTGGCTCAGCTGCCATTTCAGCTTCAACTGCTGCTACGCTGTCTTCACCTTGGTTGCCTTCGATGATAGCGTCAGCCATTTTAGCTGTGATCAATTTAACAGCACGGATAGCGTCATCGTTAGCTGGGATGATAACATCAATATCATCTGGATCAGTGTTTGTGTCAACCATCGCTACAACTGGGATACCCAATTTTTTAGCTTCTTTAACAGCGATTTGCTCTTTATGTGGGTCAACAACGAACATTACATCTGGAATGCGTGGCATGTCAGCGATACCACCCAAGAATTTTTCAAGACGTGCACGTTGTTTGTTCAACAATGCTACTTCTTTCTTAGGAAGCACTTCGAAAGTTCCGTCTTCTTCCATGCGGTTGATTTCTTTCAAACGAGCGATACGTTTTTGGATTGTACCCCAGTTTGTAAGAGTTCCACCCAACCAACGGTGGTTGATGAAGTATTGACCAGCGCGGATTGCTTCGTCTTTAACAGCTTCAGCAGCTTGTTTTTTAGTACCTACGAACAAGATAACTGCGTCGTTTGCTGCAGCATCACGAATGAAGTCGTATGCTTGGTCAGCCAATTTTACAGTTTGTTGCAAGTCGATAACGTGGATACCGTTACGTTCTGTGAAGATGTACTTAGCCATCTTAGGATTCCAGCGACGAGTTTGGTGACCGAAGTGTACACCAGCCTCAAGAAGTTGTTTCATTGAAATTACTGCCATGAGTATTTCTCCTTTTTGTTTTTTCTCCTCTCCCAAACTTCGACTTGCAGCCCAACCTTACGGCAACAGGGTCACAATTGGTTCGAGATGAGTATTTGTTGCTACAGCAACTCTATTATCATACCAAATTTTTTCACTTTTGACAAGGAATTTCCACTTGTGTTGTATTTTTCAAAACCCGTTCCTTTTTCTGACAAAAATATTTGATTTAACTCTCTTAAACTCAAGAATTTTCCTCCACTGATGGATTGAGATAGCTCGAAAACTGAAAAAAGGGCGCACTGCCCCCTTGGTTTTTGAACTATTTTTTATTTTTAGACTACCCAACTGGCTAAATGAGTATTCTGGCCTTGTTTGAGTTTGGCTAAGGCAAATCCAACTATCACTAAAAAACTCATGGCAATAGCTAGACTCATCTTCTTAAGCCCTCGGATAGTGTGCTTCTCGAATCGAAAGTCGCGGTCTATACGCCCATTCACCCTCTCCACAGCTGTCCGCTTCTTGTAGAGTCGCTTAAACTTCTGACTATCTCTAGCTACTTGATTAAAGATAATAGGTTCTACCGACCGTTTCAAACGGAAGATGCGATTGTCCTGATAACGGGGATGAAAACCATACCGCAAACTGTCACAAGACTTATCGTATCCCTTATAGATAAGCTGAATCGCTTGGCCCTTGTCATCCACCCAAAAGACTTCTCCAGATTGATTGTAAATCACATCCGTATCAAGGTATTGCCTGGTTTCATCTTCTTTCCACTTATGAGGATGATCGATGATAGGAAGAATTGTGGCTTCTTCTATTAGATTCTGAAGAGGAATTCCACTATAACCACGGTCTGCCATCAAATATTCTGCTCTCTCCATGGTCGTTTGACGCATGTTTCGAATCAGCCTTTTGGCAACAGTAGGTTCCCCTTCTGAGGCCGTCGTCACCTCCCAAGCAACAGGCAGTTCATAAGTCGCATCAACCACAAGATGACAACGATAGCCATAGTGTTTCTCCATAGAGACCGTTCCATTTTTATGATGACGTTTTTTTATAGCCATATCGGCATCACAGTCAGAGCGTCTATCCTTTCTTTGTTTCTTACCATATGGTGTTGCATAACTATCAATGAACTTGCCATCTAGGGCTAAGTCAACACCAAATTCCGGAAGAAGGTTGTATAGTTCAGATATGCCCGATAAAACCCACTCGTCAATGTCTGGACAGACCTCTTCCAAGTCCTGAATAAAACGAGAATAAGCAGACTTAGAGGGAGCATGAACAAGTTTAATAGTACCATTTTTGAGCTTAACACCGTGAGTTTCAAAGCCACAGATTTGACGGAGCTGGCTATTCATATTAAGCTGACGAATCAACTGTTGATCGGTTTCCAATTGAAGAACTATTTTAGCAATATAGGCAATGAAGTAAGATTGAACAGAATAATCCTTACGCCCGTGTTTGCGTTTGGCTTCTAACTCATCAAATAGACCCGTTTCTGGAAGACCATCTAATACCATCAAAATTTTTTCTAAATCACCTAGTTCCTGATCCTCAAAAAGGTTAAGCTGTGTTATAATTTTCATAGTGAGACCTCGTTAATAGAGATTTTTGACTTAAAACTATTATAACGCTTTGACGTTTCATTGAGGCTCACAAAAGTGAAAAATCGCTACTTAACGTGGCGATTTTTCTTTTTATAGCGTGCTAATCCGGTGATAGGACGGGAATAAATAACTACGGGAATGATTCACTTGACGTATGGCATTTTTTTCGGTAAAATAGTTTCTGTTATGGCGGTATAGCCAAGTGGTAAGGCACGGCTCTGCAAAAGCTTGATCGTCGGTTCAAATCCGTCTACCGCCTTTATTATAGGGATTTATCCAAATCACTACAAGTCAAAAGCCCGATTTTTCGGGCTTTTTTGATTTTCCGTCTGGTTAAATTCGGCAGACTTTGAAAATAATTTGGAGCAAATTTGGGGCAAGAGAAAGTAACTGGGCAAAACTAGCCAGTGAATAAAAAACACAGATAGATTCAAGCTGAGTATGATGAAATCCAGCCGAACTTTCTGTGTTTTTTTATCTCTTTTATTTTGGACTAATTTCTTAGCCAATTTCCTTAGATTCATGTTCATTAGGAGTAATCCTATTAATCAAAAATGTGAAACAAAAAAGAGCGTTTTCTCGCCCCTTAATCTTTCTTTTCTTACAACTCAGCAATTTGGCTCAAGTTAACTTCGGCAATGGTATCATTACCAAACATAGAGATAACCATCTTGACCTTATTGTTATCAATTTCTGTGATTTTTCCTGTATAGTCTGTGAAGGCTCCGTCAATAATGCGAACAGTGTCACCAACTTTCACATCAATATCAAATTCTTGTACAGTTTGACCCATTGATACCAAGATTTGACGGATTTCTTCTTCCAAAAGTGGCGTTGGTTTTGAACGGTTCCCATGCGAGCCCACGAAACCAGTAACGTTTGGAGTATTACGCACCACAAACCAGGCCTCATCAGTCATGACCATTTCAACCAATACATAGCCCGGGAAGCGATTTTCTTCCACTTCCTTAACTTCGCCATTTTTCTCAACTTGTACTGTTTGAGTCGGAATTTCTACACGAAGAATATTCTCCAGCATATTATAAGTATGCGCACGTTGAAGTAAGTTTTCTTTTACTTTATTTTCATAACCAGAATAAGTTTGTAAAACAAACCAGCCTTTATCAAAACTATCGTACATTATCTTTCCTTTCTCTGGAACCTGTGCCTCGTATTCTTCAATGAAAGATTCATTCAAAAACTACGGTATGTCATTTGAAGACGCTAAAAAAAGCCCGAAGGCTTTCGCTTTTCTCTATTATATCACTTCCATTTTGAATATGGCAAGCATTTTCTAGAAAAGATTAATTAAACTCATAATTCCTTTTGACAAAATAAGGTCAAATAGGTAAATGAGAGCAACAAAGAATGCGGAATACTGAATTACCGAAGCAAAGTCTTTCCAGCTTTGTTTTCCAGTAGGCCAAGCAGTCTCTTTTAAAATGCTAAAAATATCTGAAACGAATTTCATATGCAACTCCTATCGGGTTTCCTTGTGAACAGTGTACTGACCACAATGTTTACAAAATTTATTTACTTCTAACCGTGTTGGTTTGGGATTGCTCGAAAGGTTTATCGAATAATTTCGAGAGCCACAAACTGTACAGGCTAAACTTGCTTTTTTTAGTGCCATCATAGCCCTCCATCTTTACTATTCTAACATGTTTTATTCAGTTTGACAACTACTCAAACCAACTTCTTACCGTATCCCATAACGTTTTCGCCCGTTCTGGAATATTGGCATCTAGGATTTGTTGTTTTGTCTTTTCAATCAAATCCTGTGCTTGAGTAGTAATATCTTGCACTTGATCAGAAGTAACGACCGAATCTGAGGCACTTGTATCCTCTTCTTGAATCGCTACAATACCATTTTGAACATAAGCATTCTCCACATCGAAGGCAGTCCCTGCTGTATTTGGCAAAATCGCATCAGCTACTGTACGGAAGACTGTTGGAGCCATCCAGTAGCTACTGCTATCAATGTAATGATTCTCATCCGTCTGTTCAAATCCGACCCACTGACTGATGACCAGATCAGGTGTATAAGCTATATGCCACTGGTCATTAACAAGATTTACATCAAAACTTGTTTCGGTTGTTCCCGTTTTTCCTGCAAGATAGTAATTCGTCGCATCTGCAGATACACCTGTACCATTCGTATAGGTCCCAAGCATCATAGAAGTCATTTTATCTGCAACCGAGCGGTCAATTACTTTTGTACTTGTCTCGCGATGCTGAGCCAATACCTTTCCACTTGCTGTTTCAATACGTGTAATTAGATGAGCATCCTTCATTACACCATCATTTGCAAAAGCACTATAGGCCTGAGCCATTTGCAAGGGGTTCGTTTCCACCCCTGATCCGATTGACGCACCAAGAACCTTTTCAACATTTTCCATATCAAGACCGAACTTTTGACCATATTCAAAGGCTTTGTCAATCCCCAAGGTATTTACAATATATGCAACTGGCAGATTGTAAGATAAAGCTAAAGCTTGGTACATTGGAATGGTATCCGAAGTTGAATAGTCATAGTTGTGTAAGGTATAATCCCCATAGGTTTCCGTATGGTTATCCAATGGTGTATCAATAGCCCAACCCGCTGCTACTGCTGGCGCATAGGCAACAAGGGGCTTAATAGTTGAACCGGGACTACGCTTAGCTTGAGTCGCAAAGTTGAATGTTCGAAACACAGCATCTTCCGAACTATTCACGCGCCCAACCAAGGCTCGAACACCGCCAGTTGTAGGATCCAAAGCTACACTAGCAGCTTGAGCCGAGGTTCCATCATAGCTTGAAGTCGGAAACATAGTTTCATCATTGAAGATAACCTGCATACTCGCTTGAGAATTTTGGTCCATTTCGGTATATATTCGATAGCCGTTATTGATGATATCTGATTCTTTAAGGCCATAGCGATCAATCGCTTCAGCAATAACCGCATCAAAGTAAGATGGATAAGAATAGTTATCTTGCTTACCAGTATAGGTATCTGCTAACTGGCTCGCTAAATCGACTTGAAAACCTGCATCGGCAGTTGCCTGATCAATATAGCCAGCATTGACCATATTTTGCAAGACTGTATCTCGGCGATTGATTGCATTTTCTAAGGAATAATAGGGATTATAAATTTCTGGACCCTTAAGCATTCCTGCTAAAACAGCTGATTGTTCAATCGTCAAGTCACTAGCAGAAATACCAAAATATTTTTGACTAGCATCTTCAACTCCCCAAACCCCATTACCAAAATAGGCATTGTTGAGATACATTGTAAGTATTTCTTGCTTACTGTATTTTTTATTGATTTCAAGGGCTAGGAAGAACTCTCTAGCTTTTCGACTAATGGTCTGCTCTTGTGTCAAAAATGCATTTTTAGCTAACTGCTGGGTAATCGTTGAACCACCACCTGAACGCCCCAAGGTCAAAACAGCTAAGATGGTTCGTTGATAGTTTATCCCTGAGTTTTTATAAAAACTCCTGTCTTCTGTAGCAATCACCGCATTCTCAAGATTATCAGAAATAGCATCTAATTCTACATAAGTCCCTTTTTGACCAGATAAGGTCCCTGCCTCAGCACCATCCTTATCATAAATAATCGTTGTAGCCTTTAATGCTTCCTGCAAATCCCCAACATTCGCAGTCTTTGCAAGAAAGAATAGGTAACCACCTACCGTAAGAACCATTACGCCTATCAAGATCAAAACTATTTTTGTCAGTTGATAGCGCCGCCAAAATTTACGAACTGGCTCTGGAATGCGAGACTTTTTCTTTGGTTTGTCTGAATGACCTCGATTTCCCCTGCGACTACGGCTAGGTCTGTCATCATTGTCAGATTGAAAATCATCTGGAACTTCAATCGGCTGATGTTGCAAATCGTCCATAGAACACCTCTTTCTAGTGATTTTGTACCATTATACAATATTTTCTTTCAGCTAGCTGAGAAAAACACTACTGCAAACCTGTCACAGCCGAACAGCGGAAATTTTTGGCAAAATATGATAAAATAGGGAGATTCTGAATCAGAAAAGGATTTCCAATGACACAAGTATATGATATTACCATTATTGGTGGCGGACCAGTTGGTCTATTTGCCGCCTTCTATGCCCATCTCCGCCAAGCTAAAGTCAAAATCATTGACTCCTTACCACAGCTTGGGGGCCAGCCGGCAATTCTCTATCCAGAAAAAACAATTTTGGATATTCCAGCCTTCCCTAGCTTAACAGGACAAGAATTAACCGATAACCTCCTTGCCCAACTCTCAACTTTTGAAACAACCATTTGCCTCAATGAAACTCTGACTGCCATTGAACCAGGAGAAGTTATTACCCTGACAACCACCAAAGGCATCCACCAGACAAAAACTCTCCTTATCGCCATGGGAGGTGGGGCCTTCAAGCCTCGTCCACTGGAAATTGAGGGAGCAGACAGCTTTGAAAACGTTCACTATCATGTATCCAATATCCAACAATATGCTGACAAAGATGTTGTCATCTTAGGTGGGGGAGACTCCGCGGTTGATTGGTCATTAGCTTTTGAGAAAATCGCTAAAACTACTCATATTGTCCACCGTCGCGACAACTTCCGTGCCCTTGAGCACAGCGTAGAGGAACTCAAGCAGTCCAGCGTCACCATCCATACACCATTTGTCCCTAAAGGGCTTTCTGGGGAAAATGGCAGAGCTTCTGCCATTCATTTCGACAAGGTTAAGAGCGAGGACAAGCTCACCCTACCTTTCGATCACCTCTTTGTCAACTACGGTTTTAAATCATCCGTTGGAACGCTAAAAGAATGGGGCTTGGAGCTCAATCGTCACCGCATCGTTGTCAATAGCAAGCAAGAAACTTCTGTTCCAGGTATTTATGCCATCGGTGACTGTTGTTTCTATGAAGGCAAGATTGACCTGATTGCGACTGGTCTTGGCGAAGCCCCAACCGCCGTCAACAATGCCATGAACTACCTCAATCCAAATGAAAAAGTGCAACCTAAGCACTCAACCAGTCTGTAAGATGAAAATTGACATTCGCATTCCCCAAGCCTTTCCACAACTCACTGTTAAGGAAGTCTTGGAAGATTATTTTCTTATTCCTAGAAAAATCCGACATTTCCTCCGCACCAAGAAACACGTCCGTGTCAACGGTGAGTTGATAAACTGGCAGAGCACCATAGCAGCAGGTGATTTGCTAGAATTGACTTTTGACCAAGAAGACTATCCTGAAAAAAGTATTCCTCTGGGACAGGCGGACATGGTGGAGGAACTTTATCAGGATGAACATATGATAATTGTCAACAAGCCTGAAGGTATGAAGACCCACGGTAACGAGCCGACAGAGATTGCCCTGCTCAACCATGTATCTGCCTATGTTGGACAGACCTGCTATGTGGTCCACAGACTCGATATGGAAACCAGCGGAGCCATTCTCTTCGCCAAAAATCCCTTTATCCTTCCCATTCTCAATCGGCTTTTGGAAGACAAGGTCATCTACCGTGACTACCTAGCCCTCTGCCAAGGACAGTTAAAAAAGACCGACTGGACCATTACCGATAAGATTGGACGGGACCGCCACGATCGCAGAAAGAGAGTCGTTGACAACCAAAAAGGACAAGCAGCCTTCACTCAAGTCCACCTCTTGAAGACCATTGGCAAAAATAGTTTGGTCGCCTGTCGCCTCCAGACAGGTCGGACCCACCAGATTCGGGTTCATCTAGCCCACCACGGTCATGCTCTGATTGGCGACCCACTTTATAGTTATGTAGCTGCCCACCGCCTCATGCTCCACGCCCAAAAACTCAGCTTAACGCATCCGCTAACTCTGGAAAAAATCAGCGTGGAAGCACGGTCGGAGAGTTTTGAGAGAATAGTAAAAAAGAGCTGAAAACCAGCTCTTTTTTGCATGTATGTTATTCAAAAATATTCCCCAATTCGACGTCAACGCGGTTTTCCTTGACATTGATATCCGTCACAGCCAGCAGGGATTTGTAATTCGCTACGCTACGGTCCCCTTTTTGGTTTTCCGCAAAGACAGCCACACCTACCAAGGTCGAGTCAAACTCAGACAAGAGGCTAATCATACCATTGATAGTTCCACCATTCTTCAAGAAGTCATCGACGATTAAGACACGGCTTCCCGCCTTCAAACTACGCTTAGACAGGAACATCTTTTCGATACGGTCGCTAGATCCTGACACATAGTTGACAGAAACAGTTGACCCTTCAGTAATTTTCAAATCACGGCGAACGATGACAAATGGTACATTAAGAACATTGGCAACCGCATTCGCTAATGGAACACCTTTTGTTGCAACTGTCATGACAGCATCGATTTTTTCATCTTTAAATGCATTAGCAATAATGCGACCTACATTTTTTAGGATGTGAGGTGTTGATAAGAGGTCTGAGGAATAAATATAACCGCCAGGTAAGATACGACTACTTTCAGCCATCTGACTGCGCAGTGTCTCTGCGATTTGCAACGACTCTTCTTTTGAGATGGACGGTGTGAAAACAACACCTCCGCTAGCACCCGTGATGGTTTCAATTTTCCCAATGGAGCTTTCTTCAAAAGCCTTTTTAATGATGGCAATATCTTCGGAAATGGAAGATTTAGCTGATTCATACTTTTCAGCAAAGGTATTCAAACTTGTCAATTCATAAGGGTGGTTGATGAGATAATTGGAAATCACTACCATCCGTTCGCTTCTTCTTAACTTCATATAATCATCCTCTAAATTTATTTTTTCTATTATATCACAAAAACAACAAAAAGCGAACTTTTTATATAAAAAGTCCGTCTTTTTTCGCATTTTATAGAAATACTACCGATACCATGAGGGGGAATAAAGCCTATAGTGTTCATACCAACCAACTATTCTCTCAGCTTGTGACTGCATCAAGGGAATTTGTTCGGGATCTACTTGTTCTGCCCAAGAAAGAGCTCCTAGACTATTTACTGTGACATAAAGTGCAGTGAGTCTCCAAAATTCCTCTGGAATAGCGCCATCAAAATAGGCATCCACCTGACCACGTGCAAAGGCTGGAGACAAATCTACCGTGAAAATCAATCGATTAAATTCTTCCCAGGGGTCTCCTATATCGTAGCGATCAAAGTCTAAGATTTTTAGTTTTCCATCTCTTCCCAGTAGAAAATTCCCTGTATGAAAATCTCCATGATGGTAGGCAATCGGCCTCCCTTCAAGCAAGTGACGATTGGCCTGGACAAAGTTTATCATGGCTTGACCATTTGGATAGGAATGACTAGCTGCTTGGTAGGCAGCTAATTTACTGTCAATCTTTGCCTGATAAAAACTGTTCCAGTCGCGCAGGCTTTGATCAATAGGCAGACCATGCAGGGCTCGTAAAAACTTTCCAGCCTGACAGCCCAATTCATACAAGACAGAATCAGGCAAATCGGAAGCCACTTCATTCATGTCCTGACCTTCCACCCATTCATAGAGAGTGTAGACTGACAAGTCATCCGCCCAAAAACTTAGTGGCTCCGCCACAGGCAAACCTTGATCAAACAGTTTTTCAACTAACTGAAACTCTAATCGCTTAGCCTCATAGGCTGGCCGCTCTGCTATTCTCAACAGACCAAAGCGACCATCTTCTAGCTGGACCTTGTACTTTTGGTCCGTGGACCAGCCTTTAGCGAGGGGCTGTCGAGATACTATCCTAACTACCATTAGTCGATATTGGGCTTATAGAAGGCGCGGTTATCCATGGCAAAGATACGGTTGGTCATCTCGCCTGGACCGACCTTGTCCAAGGCCGATAGCATCATCATCATTTCCGCATCGATGTTGTCAATCATGTGGAGGATTTCCGCCTCCATAATCTGCGGACGGACTGGGCTACCATACTCCAAGAGGCCGTGGTGGCTGAGGATAACGTGGCGCAGAACAGTCACTTCCTCCAGACTGTCATCAATGCCCAATTCCACCAAAACCTTGGTAATCTCTTCATCAATCAAGGAAATGTGCCCAATCAAATTTCCACGGACAGTGTAGCCTGTGTTATCAGGACCTGTCAGTTCAATCACCTTGGCTAGGTCATGAAGCATGATTCCTGCAAAGAGCAGGCTCTTGTTGAGCTGAGAATAGATGTCACCAATTTTATCAGCCAAGCGGACCATGGTCGCTGTATGGAAGGACAAACCTGAATAGAAGGCATGGTGATTGGTCTTGGCCGCTGGATAGGAATAAAATTCCTTTTCATATTTACTGTAAAGAGCACGGACAATCCGCTGCCAAGTGGCATTTTCGATGCGGAAAATCATCTGATTTAGGTAGTCCTTGGTGTCCTTGACATCCACAGGTGGCTTTTCCTTGAACTCAGCAGGGTCGTTTGGTTCGCCAGCTTTTGGTAAACGGAGAACCAACTGATTGACTTGGGGTGAATTATTGTAGACTTCACGGCGTCCCTGCATATGAACTACAGTTCCAGCAGTAAAATCCTTGATTTTCCCTGGTTGGGCGTCCCAGACCTTGCCTTCAATCTCACCAGTCTCATCTTGGAAGGTCAGAGCCAGGTAGTCTTTACCAGCCCGTGTTTGACGGACTTCTGCTGTTTTGATCAAATAGAATCCTTCGAAGAATTCATCTTTTTTCATTTGGTTAATTTTCATTATCTTCCTCATCTAATGGGGACAAGCCAAGCAGTCCCTTAGTTTGGTCATCTTCGTATAGGTCGATGGCTCGAAGACTACGCTCGATAGCGTTGGTGCGAGTCGTTAGGAGTTTGTCAATATTGCTGCTGGCCTGATTGAGTTGCTTTTGGGCCTTGACCAAGAGGTCAGAAAACTTGCCAAATTCCAGCTTGACATTGCCCAAGACCTTGGAAATATCATCGGCCGACCGTTGAATGTTGAGGGTTTTAAAGCCGACAGAGAGCGAATTAAGCAGGGCAGAAAGGGTGGTCGGTCCTGCTACCACGATATTTTCCTGACGGCGAAGGTCGTCAAAGAAAATCGGATTGCGGACCACCTCTGAATAAAGCCCTTCGGTTGGCAAGAACAACACGCCAAAGTTGGTGGTTTCAGGCGGATTGAGGTACTTGCTCTGAATGTCCTTGGCAAAACGTTTAATAGCAGCCAAGAGATTTTTCCGATGGAGGTCAATCTGGTCCTTGTCCCCACTTTCGTAGGCATCTTCCAAGCGGTAGTAATCCGCCAGCGGAAACTTGGAATCGATTGGCAAGTAGATATAATCGCCTTCAGTCCGTCCTGGTAGCTTGACCGCATACTCCACGCGCTCACTAGAGCCTGAAACCGTGGCAAACTCTCGCTCATATTGGCTAGGTGTCAAAATATCCTCGATAATCTGTCCCAGCTGCAACTCACCCATGATGCCACGGGTTTTGGTGCCAGACAGCACCTTGTTAAGACTGCCCACATCACGCGCCACCGTCTGCATTTCTCCCAGACCACGATTGACCGATTCCAATTGCTTGGACACCGTTTCAAAGGAGGCTTGTAGGCGGGTTTGCAGGGTTTTCTCCAGCTTTTCCTCGACCGTCTGCCGCATTTCTTCCAGGCGTTTTTCATTGGACTCCTGAATGGCCTGCAAACGGCGGTCGGTGACATCTCGCGTTTCCAAGTGGCTCTTATTCAGCTCATGACGGATGTCGGTTAGCTGTTGGTAAAGCTCCGTGCGGAGTCTTTCCACTTCCTGATGAATGGCCTGTTGCTGTTTGAGGGTTGCATTTTCAAGTTGATAGCTGAGCTGATCAGACAAGTTGTCTGCTGTGTCTTCTGCCTGATCTTGCAAAAGCAGGGCCAAGCTCTGCCATTTTCCATAAAGAAAAACCAAGGCGAGCAAGACCAGTATCAGCAAAATAAGTAATACAATATCCATCTAATTCTTATCCTTACTGTAGATAAGGACCACGTAGCCCTTATCCAGTTGAATGTCTATGTCTCTATCTATAAATTCGTTAGAGGAATAGCATTTTTTGAAAAAATAATTACTGGCATCCAACGGGTACTTGGCATGACGAATGGTCAAGCGGCTGCCATCTTCTGGCATAAAGGAAATATAGGTCATTCCTTGAATAGGTTGAATGACATGACGTCCTGCAGGTCGAAAACGGACGATATTCTGACTGTCCACCAATTCAATTTGCTCCATGTAGGGTGCCAAGTCAGGCTCTGCAGCTAGAAAGAGATTGGCCATCATATGATCCATGCGTCCACCCAAGGCACCGTATATGTGAACCTGGGCCTGCGGATAAACTTTGAACACTTCCTTTAACGCTAACTCTAAGTCTGTGTCATCTTTTTCAGCAGGTGCTTGTAGGAACCGCTCTGCTAGATCCTTTATCCGCCCTAATTCTTCAGGTGTCACCGAGTCAAAATCACCGATAGCCCAGTCAAGAGGTAGGGAATGTTCCAATAGACGAAGTGAGCCTGCATCTACCCCTACATAGAGGTCTGCAGGCTCAGGAAGGCAGTCAAATGAACCACCTGCTATTAGGGCAATCTTAATCATGGAGGGCTGCTTTCAATTTGGCAACGTTGGCATCCAAGTCTCCTTTGAAGAGATAGGAACCTGCCACAAAGACATTGGCACCCGCATTTTTGGCTGAATGAATGGTCTTATCATCAATTCCGCCGTCCACTTCGATGTCAAAGTGCAAGCCGTTGGCTTCACGGAGTTTGACCAAGGCCTCAATCTTCTCAGCTACTTCTGGAATGTAGGCTTGTCCACCAAAACCTGGGTTGACCGTCATAAGGAGCACCTGATCCACCAAGTTGAGCACAGGCTCAATGGTAACAAGAGGCGTGCCTGGATTGATGACCACGCCCACCTTCATACCAGCGGCACGAATTTTTTGCAGGGTTCCATGCAGGTGAACCGTTGCTTCTGCATGAATGGTTAAAATATCTGCACCCGCACGTGCAAAGGTCTCAATATGATTTTCAGGATTGGACACCATGAGATGGCAATCAAAAACCAGCTTGCTATGAGGACGCATAGCCGCAACCACATCCGCCCCAAAGCTGATATTCGGCACAAAATGACCGTCCATGACATCAATGTGCACATACTCTACACCTGTCTTTTCTAGACGCTTGAGCTCTTTTTCAAAATTTGCATAATCTGCCGCCAAAATAGACGGTGCGATCTTATAATGTGACATACAGAACCAACTTTCTATTTGAATTTCTTACTTACCTTGGCATAGGTTTCACGCTGATTTTGGATTTCGCTGAGGAATTGGAGATAATTGTCAAAGCGACTTTGGGAAATAGCAGAGCTGGCAACAGCTTCTTTGACTGCACAATCCGGCTCATGGGTGTGGGTACAGGTCCTAAATTTGCAGTTCTGGCTGGCTTCCGCAATCTCTGGGAAACAATCTGTCAGTGCCTCAGCCTCCTTGACTTCATAGTCTAGGGATGAGAAACCTGGCGTATCCGCAATTTTCCCACCGAAGACATTGTAGAAACTGACCGCACGAGTGGTATGGCGACCACGCCCCAGACTATCTGAAATCGCCCCTGTTTCCAAGGCTAATTCTGGTGCAATGCGATTGAGGAGAGTCGATTTGCCAACCCCTGTCTGCCCCATAAAGACCGTCACCTTATCCTGCAATAATGGCGTCAATTCCTCCAAACTATAGACAAACGGATAGCCAATTTTCTCATAGATAGCCTTGAAGGCATCCATCTCCGCCCGATCTTCTACCAAGTCCATCTTAGAGATATAAATAATGGGATCCATGTCCTTCTGTTCCAAAAGCACTAGGAAACGGTCTAGTAGATTGGCATTAAAATCAGGCTCCTTGGCCGACATGATAACCACCGCCTGATCAATATTGACGATAGGAGGTCGAACCAAGCTATTTTTTCGCTCATGAATCTTTAAAATGTAGCCTTCTGAATTTTCCTCCGCAGAAAAGTCCACAAAATCACCCACATAGGGCGTTTGGCCTTTCTTACGAAAATTTCCTCTGGCTCTGGTTTGATAAATCTGTCCATCCGCCTCGACATAGTAAAAACCAGCCAAGGCCTTGATAATTCTTCCTTGCAATGAAGACTCCTTTGTGTGTACTTGTTCCTATTATACCAAATTTCCTACAAAAAAACCGCAAGCGGTTTCGATTTTACACTTTACTCTAGTCATTTCAATTTAAAAATAGTATAATAAAAAGCAAGCGGAGGTGGTGGAACGGCAGACACGCATGCTTCAGGCGCATGTGCCCATCGGGTGTGAGGGTTCAAATCCCTTCCTCCGCATTATTTATAAAGGATAACCCCAAGTCAGAATTACTGGCTTGGGGTTTCAGCATAAACCAAGCCAGCTATCTGACTTGGTCCTATTTTTATTCTGTCGTTTCAGTCGCTACTTTGAAAAAGTCTTTGTATTTCAAAAGGTAGCCTTTTCCTGTAGATAGGTCATATTGGACCAGTTTGAGTTCTTCTGCGACTGTTGCATCCCGTTCAGCCTGCCCTACACGGTCCTTGTGGAGCACTTCCGTCAAGAGGGCATAGTAAGGACTGACCTTATTATTGGTCGTCTCCAGCATCAGTGCATTCATGTCGCTAGAATTGACCAAATCATAATGGTAGTCTTCCGTTTCAAAATTACTCCAAACGAAATAGTCGGTCTTATATTGCAGACTTGGGTCCGTCGCAAAGGCAGACTCTGGATAGAGACCTGGCAGGTGGTCACCGTAAAAGACGACTGTCACTTTCTTATCCAAGGTCTTAAGCTGGTCTAGAAAATCCCTGGTTGCCTGGTCCGTAAAGGATAAGAGACGAACATAGCTATTTAGATTTTCATTCTCCTCAGCCGTAAAACCTTGACCAGTTGCTGTAATTGTAGCAGGCTCTGAAGAATTCCACTGCACATGGTTCTGCATGGTAATGGCAGACACAAATTTATTGTCAGTAGAACGAACCTGATCCAATATCAAATCATAAGTCTTTCGATCACTAACAAAATTCCCTTGGTAATCTGTATCCGCTACAGTTATCGGATACTGTGAACTATTCAAGGTATAGAACCGATCAATCCCCAGCTGCTTATAGATAGAATTTCGGTTGTAACTGGTATCGTAGTAAGGATGGATAGCGATACGATTATCTGCCGGATAGAGGTCACTGATACTTGGCAACTTCTTCATATTAGGCGCCACATCCAGATAGACTGAAGAAATGGATGAGCTGTAATTGTAGAAGGGCAGACCACTGTAGACCTGAAACTCGATATTAGCCGTCCCACCACCATAATGATCGCTCTTCATCAAACCACTTGTTGTTTGACTCATAATATATTCAATATTAGGTATTACATTTTGACTGATCGTCACTCCCGGAACACGACGAGGATCCGCAAAACTTTCACTCAATACATAAATAACCGTTTGGTCTGTTAGCTGACCTGCCCGTTCTGCATTGATTTCCTCAGCTAACTCTGTATATTTTTTAACAATGGCCTTCATTGTTTTCTCGGAGTAATCTTGCGGTTCCTCCATGCTTGTCTTGCTAAGCTGTTGTAACCAGAGAAAGGATAATGTGCGGTAACGTGCCACAAAAGCATAGCCTTTCCAGTCAACATTCCGCCAATTGTTAACCTGAGAAAGAATTGGAATCCAACCAACAATCTTGTGATCTTTCTCGTTACGAATCGCCCATCCCATTCCAACAATCAAAGAGACAATGACTGAAATTCCGGCGAGTCGCTTCCAAAAGGATTGAACAATTGCCCCTAAAAAATAACGAGTACGAAGACGGCGATAAATAAAAATCAGAATAACCAAGAATAGAAGCGTAACGAGTACCACTCTCACGCTAATAAAACTAAAAATCATCCCAATGTTTCCGATCCACTTGAAATCATTTGGAGTTAACGGCTCTGAACGATAACGGAACTTAAGAAAATTAGCTGTTATCAAAGTTACATTCAAACAGGCGATTAACGCAACTGATAAAATTTGTCGATTGATGACCAAACTAATTATCACATTTAAGAAAAAGAGACACGCAATTTGAAAAACAATCGCCCCTGGGAAAAGGTGCCTAGTAAAATAAGAACCTGTGCCTCCTGCCATAGATGCTTGATAACCAATATGTGAAATGGTTGCCAAGGTTAAACTAATGAAAAGCATACTATGCACATTTGTCCGATTTGCTTTAAACTCATTAAAACATTTGTAAAGATAGCGTAGAAACCAATACATTGCCACAAAATGTATGGTCGCAAAAATGGGAGTCTGGCTGAAAAATTCCGTATAAGAACCATTTTCAATTAAACTCTCATAATGGCTATCTTTCCAATATGAAATTGCTAATGGACTAAGTGAGAACAAAGTCGTTAATAATAAATAAACATCGGGTACCAAATGCTTTGTCGACCAAGAACGAAGCCTTTCACGAACATTTCTATTCTTATGTAAGAAAAGAGCCAAAATAATTGGTAATGCCAGCATCAAAAGCAGCTCAAATTGAAAAAGATTGTTCCGAAAAATATTCCAGGGTTGAAACTTCTTAGCATTGAGCCGATAGACTAACGTAACAAGGTAGAGAAAGCCTAGAAAATAACCAACATATTTTGCAAACGTTTTAGTTCTGATAAACTCTTCATATTTTTCTAATAAGACCAAAATATAAAAAGTAAAGATGAGATAGGCTATTATCGATAAAGGAATAAACCATATTGGATAAGCCATACCACTCAGTAGTAGAGCACGTCCCATTGCTAGAATCACGGTCATCACCATGACAAGGACAAATTGCTTACTTACTTTAGGATTGATTTGTTTCATTGTATATTCTCAATTTTAAAAGTTTTGATTTGCGATAGAAAGCCATATAATAACAAAGCCATAATCCCCACCCCATCAAGCTAATCGCAATCACCGGTAACAACCACCACTGTTGCTTATAGGATAAGACAAGGCTGTTCTGCCCTTTTTGGCTTTTGACTGTTGGGACTCCGATAGTGGAAAGTTTTATATCTTCCCTGTTTAACACCTGATGATTTAGGACCAACTGGCTATCTTGGTAAACAATAATCGGAATCGCTGTATCTTCTGCTTCATTTGCTGTCCATGTAATCACTAGCCGATTCCCATCAACTTGCTTATCAAAAGATTGGTTTGGTAGGATAACCTCGTCACGATAGGTGAAGTAGGTGTTATCCGACTCTTCATTGGTAATATTGCCTGATTTTTCAGAAATATGTGGTACATAATCTGGTGTTGATTTTTGAGCGAGTTGAATGAATTCACCCAAGTCATTGGAATGGAAAGAAGCCCGCAACTCCTCGGTTGTACCAAATAAAGTCGTATGAATTCGTTTCTGCAAGAAGGTATCACTATAATAGTGCCCTTCTATTTCCTTGTAGCTTTCCCGCCAAAGAAAACCAGCGCCAATAAGAAGAGAAACAACGATTATACCTGAAAAGATTTTCTGCAATTTTTCTGATAATCCCGAAACTTGCACTCCTACCACCGCTAGTAACAAGGCATTGGCATAAAGGAAGAATCGGAAAGGGAATTGAATCAATTCTACTATAGTAATTCCTTTCCCTGCTATCAACTGCCATGGAAATAGGTTAGTCGACAGAATGAGAAGTACCGCATAGGTCAATGCTAGACCCGCTAGAACCACTGATTGTTTCTTCCAATTTTTCACTAAGAAATAGAGATAGATTCCAAAGAAAAGAGGAAGCGGATAGGGATAATATAGAAAAGCAGTTTTGAGCCATGTGACAGTATTCAAGACAAATTTCTTATTCACAAATGGCGGTACTAATGTATTTGTTCCATTTATGTAAATAAGTGGTAACCAAATATTGATGGTTAAAAGGAGAAAAATACCTACCGAAAAGACAACATCTCTGATAATCTTCAGTTTTTGATGTGATTTCATCCAACCAATTAAGAAAATAATCCCATAGGCAATGACTAAAAATAGGGTCGAAAGCATATGAACCTGCAACATGAGCCCTACCGCTCCTGCCATGAGGAATATCGGCACTTTTTTAGTCTGTAGGAAACGAACTGCAGGAATCAAACAAAGTGGAAATAACGCCACACCCCAACTAGTAAATCCTTGTGTCGCCCACCAATACTGGATGGAATACGTAGTCACAAAGAACATGGATAAGGAAATCGCATGCCAATAGTTAACTTTAAGCTCGCGCATGAGAAGATACAAAGAGGTCGCACTTAAAGTACCTAAAAGTAAATTGGATAGAATTTGATAACGAAACCATGTCCCACTCAGCAGAACCAAAGCACCCTGCAAGTATGCAAAGTATGGACCATAAAGCGCATTGACAATCCGCCCTGACTGTTGGTAACCATACAAGCTAATAATATAGGAAAAATTGCCTTCCTTCATTTGCATGGCCGCATCATAAAACCGATTGTAGTGGAAAATCAAGTCTGCTCCTGTTACCATCCCTCGGGTCACAATATGAGGGACGAGCAACAATAAAGAAAAGCCCACAAATAGGCTAATTGCCACAAGGTGGGGATGTTTTTTTAATGTATTCTTAAACATATGCATACCTTTTTAGGAAGAAAGACCTACTTCAATTTTATTATTTGTTCTCAAGTATGTATTTTAACTAGCACAGTTATGAGAGGCATTACTACACACGAATCAAAAAAATACTTCCGTAATTTATTGAAAAACGAGCGTCGAATTGCCTCCCACAAAGGATAAGGCTGGAACAATATTGCCCAGCCTCAGTTCTCCCTAGTATAGCAAGCTTTCATGTACCTGTCAATGAATAACACCCCTGTTTACACCCAGATAAATAAGAAAACGAATTCACTTTCAATATGTAATCGCGGAGTATAATAATCGAGCCAGCACAACCATATTACTTTACTACAACTTTTATCTGTGTTAAAATACCATAAATTTATTTTTTTAGGAGTTAAAATGAAAACGGCATTAGTACTAATTGACTTTCAACAAACATTTCGAGATGGGTCTTGGGGCTCTTCTAGTAATGATCAGGCCGAAGTCCAGGCTGCTAATTTACTAAAACATTTTAGACAAAACCAATTACCTATTTTTCATATCCATCATTGGAGTCAGCATCCAGATTCTCGTTTCTATTTTAAATCAGACGGGTTCTCAGCTATTGATATTGTGAAACCTTTGGAAGATGAATTAGTCATCACCAAGACTGTTAACAGTGCTTTTATCGGAACAAGTTTAGAAGCAATTCTCAGAGAACAAAGTGTCAGTCGTTTAATTATTGCCGGTTTGACAACCCCTCATTGTGTATCCACCACCACCCGTATGGCAACAAATTTAGGTTTTTCAGTCACATTAGCGGAAGACGCTACTGCATCATTCCCACTACATGACCATAAAGGTAGAATATTTAGTGCCCAAGAAATTCAAGACTCGACTTTGGCTAGTCTGAACGAAGAATTTGCCACTATTTTATCTACCCAACAAATTTTAGATAGTCTATAATCATTATTTTAAAAGCTCAATCAAAGCACATTTCGTATATCTTTTCCTTGAAACTTTACATCTCAAAGGATACCAACGGATATTTGCTATTGACGAGCTTTTTGTTTTTGCTCTAATACTCAACGAAGATCAAAAACATGACCTGCTCCACCTACGATGACGCAGGTCTTGGCGAGCTTGTTTCGAATAGCTTCTGCCAGTTGTTCACCACCAGCTGGAATGGAACCACAAAAAAGGCTAGAACAATTACTTGTTCTAGTCCTTGCTCAGCTTGGAGAGCTTGGATTATCAATGAGGACAGTTCTCTCAATCCACAAAACTGGGATAATTGATTAACTGCCTGCGCTAATATCATGATAAGCCAACTTCCTGGAGGCTGTCAGACAAACGCGCGAAGTCAGCCATAGAAAGTGCTTCTCCACGTACACTGGCTTCCAGCTCTGCCATGCCAAGTGCCTGCGTCAGCTTGTCCTTGACTTCTTCGGACTTGCCGAAATGGTTGGTCAGGTTGTTCCACAGGGTCTTGCGGCGGTGCACAAAGCTGGCCTTGGACACCCGGAAGAAGAATTCTTCATCCTTGACGATCACCAGGGGTTGGTCACGGCGGACCATTTTGAGAATGGCGGAATCCACGTTTGGTGCGGGCACAAAGACGGTGCGAGGCACGATGAAGGCCACCTTGGCAGTCATGTAGTACTGGACCGCAATAGACAGGCTACCGTAAGCCTTGGTGTTTGGCTCGGCAGAAATGCGGTCGGCCACCTCCCGCTGCATCATGACCACGAACTCGTTGAAGGGAATCTTGCTCTCAATCAGGTGCATGAGGATGGGTGTGGTGATGTAGTAAGGTAGGTTGGCCACGACCTTGATAGGTAGGTCAGGATTTTTGAAATTCTGAATCTGGGTCTGCAGGTCGGTCTTCAGGATGTCTTGGTTGACCACGGTCACATTATCAAAGCGGCCCAAGGTATCCGCCAAAATCGGAATCAGGCGGTCATCAATCTCAAAGGCCATGACTTCAGCAGCATTTTCCGCCAAAAACTCGGTCAAGGCCCCGATGCCAGGTCCAATCTCGATGACATTGACATTCTGGTCAATCTCTGCCGTGTCCACAATCTTCTGTAAAATATTGGTATCGGTCAAAAAGTTCTGACCGAAGGATTTCTTAAAGGTAAACCCGTGGCGTTCAAGGACGGCACGAGTAACGTTTTTGTCTGCGATTCTCATGTGTGTTCTTTCTAAATTATTTGATAGGTAGCCATCAATTTTCTAACTTCGTTCGCCCCAATATCATCTCCTGCTTCCTCAAAAACAGTAATAGACTGTTCAAAAGCTTGTTCAGCCAGGGTAGTTGCTGTATTTGTTGCATAAATTTCACCCAGTCCTCGATAAGCACAGGCTTGGGCAATAAGGTCGTCTGTCATTAATGCATTCTCTAAACTTCGTTTCATAAAATGCTGAGCAGATTCTAGCTCTCCTAGTTGCAATCGTAAATAGCCTTGCTCGTACTCATTAATCGACCATTTCAATTTGTCTTCTGAAAAATCAGTTGCTAACAACGCAGCCTCTTCCTCGATTAACTCCAAAGCCTTCTTAAAGTTTCCTTGACTCCGATAGACCATGGCCAGTTGATGCAGACCGATATGCTCTTGTTCAATATCCTTTTCATCCCGGGACAGTTGAAGGTAGCGTTGACATGCTAATAAAGCAGTTTCAAAGCTTTTTTCTTCAAGATAAAGGTAGGCAAATAGATTGAGACCAGCATAATCCAAACAAGTTTCAACTTGATACTCTTTCTCAAGTAACTGCTTAGCCTCTACCACCTTGCCTTCAAAAAAGAGTTCCCATGCCTTGTCCATAGTATTACTCACATACATCTCCTATCGTATCTTCACATTATTCTGAGTTCATAATCTTGATATTAGCAACGGTTACTAGATAGTCTCCATTCTATCCTCACCCATAATGATCCTTCAGTGACAAGATATACAACTGGTCAGCCTCCACCATATAAATCAACCGATTCTCCGAATCAATCCTTCTTGACCAGATACCTTGATAGTCATACTTCAAAGGTTCTGGCTTAGCAATTCCTTCAAACGGGTGTCGTTGCATATCCTTGATAATATTATTGATTCTCTTCAGTGTTTTCTTATCCTGAACTTGCCAATAAAGATAGTCTTTCCAGGCGTCGTCTGTAAAATGGATTCCCATGCTAGTCTGCCTCTATCAGGTTTCGTTCTTGGGTTTGTCCTGCTTTGACTTGAGCCATACCACGCAAGACTTTCTGAGATAGGTAGGTATTCCGAGCAACAGCGAGGGTTTCTTGTAAACTATCCCACTCGCTCTTTGAGAGTACAACAATATCTTCCTCTGGATTTTTATTAACCACGACCAAAGGTTCAAACTCGTCATTGACCTTTTTCATATAGTCCTTTAAGTGATTTCGAAAATGGGAATACACAATAGCTTCCATAAGCAATACCTCTCATCATTTCTAGGCTTACTATAGCATAGAAAAAAAGAGTTGTCAAACTTATTGTACAACTCTTTAGCGATTCTCCACCTTCCACTCACCGTCTTCAAACCAGTAAAAGTTCTCCGTCAGTTGTGGCTGTTCAAAGATTTCCAACATGGTTTCAAAACCGTCTGCCAACTGAACATTCTTCAGGTCCACACAATCAATCCAGAAGACCTCGCCCTCATCTGAAGATTGGATAAAACCTGAAAAATGGCTGGTTTTGTAGCAAAATACCAGGTAGCGATAGTGGTCAGTTGGATCCGTCCAGTTTTGAATACCACAGAGTTCGAGATTGGATACTGTCAAACCTGTTTCTTCTTTGACCTCACGAATGACGGAGGAAACAACTGACTCATTCGTTTCACAGCAGAAAAAAGCTACGCTTTTCCAATTTCCAACCTCTAAGAGCCTATCCCCAGACTCTTAGAGCCACCCGGAAATGTAATTCCAGGCCATTTCTCTGACTTCCTATCCTGGACCAATACCTGCTGACCGTTTGTAATCATACACATATTGGTTAGGATGACTTGTTCTGTCCTACTCATACTCCCTCACTTCAACAACTTGACATAATCACTCTTGGTTGCAAAAAGGTGACCAATTCGAACTTCATTTTTCACTACGCGATAGAGGGCGATGTAGTCTTTTCCAATAACGTAACCTCGGGTTAAATGAGGCGGGTCTATCTGCTTACCAAAACGATTATCGGCGTTAAAACCACGTTCAGGAAAAATTTGCAAACTCTCCAATGCTTCGACAATCATACCAATTCGTCTTTTGGCAATTTCTTCTGAGAACTGTTCCGAGAAATAGGCATAAATATCCGCCAATTCCTTCTCCACTGCTGGAGCAAGTATCACTGAATATGACTCAAATTCCATACTTCTCTTTGACACTTTCTAGACTGATCCCTTGACCTGCCTCAATCGCCTGTTGGTTTTCCTGGATTTCCTTTTGAAGTTGTAAAAACAACTCTTCTCTTTCCAACTCTTCTTCAGTCAGAATGGGCAACTCATTTTTTACAGCAATGTTTTGCAAGAAGAGGTTAAAACCAGCAGTCAAATCCAGCTGGTTCATAGCAAATACTTCCTTGGCTTTTTCTAAAAGTCTAGAATCAGTTTTAAAATTTACTTGGGCATCCTTCTTTATAGTTATCAATCTAGTCTACCTCCTAGTTGTCTATATTGTAACACGAATAGATGTCAGTAGCAATCTTCAAAAAAGCAGAAATAGTAACATTTCCGCTCTAGATTGTTTATCTCCCCAAATCATCAAAATAATAGAGATTCAAAAATTCTTCCTCAGTAACTAGACGTTCAAAATTGTAAAACCAGCGATAGACTTCCACGGCTGGGCCATCAAACTCTACTCTGTCGTCCATTTCTTGCACACCGGCAATATGAAACAAACGGCTCTGCTTCCAAATACCATCCGCATTGACATAGCCATCTTCAACTAGACCACGCAAATAATCTGCTAGTTTGTTCTTATCAACCTGCTCATCCTCCCAAACAAGGACATTAGCCGGCAGCAAGTAGGTCACTTCTTCATAAGATGAATAATTTTCATAAGAAGGTTCAAACTCGTTTTTGACCAAGCACTTAACAGCGTAGACCCTATCCATGATAGCTCCCCATAGCCTCCTCAACTTCCGCCAGACTTATCCCAAACAGCTCCAAGCGTTTGAGCAGTTGCTTGCCGTTGCAATAGCCGATGCGGAGCTTCTCTCCCAGAGATTCCCTCCGCTTGCGGCTGTCTCTGCCCATAAGCAAGCCTAGGCGCATCAAATCGGACTTGGTGATGTCAAAGTTATGTTCATCATCGTAGTAACCACGCACGCCTGCAAGAGCTTTTTCCAAGTCCTCAAAGCTGGCGTGCTCAATGCCCAAGGACCGCCCTTTTGTTTTGGATTGGGGCCGAGCCTCGTCCCGCTGTAAAAAGGCGTGTTTGACCGTGGGAATTGCCTGCATAATGATCTTTCGAATCCGCTCCCCATTGTAGTCTGGGTCGGTAAAGACAATGATGCCCCGCAGGTCATGGAGTTTCTCGATGCGTTCTAAGTCATCGTCTGATATGGCAGAGCCTCTGGTTTCGTAGGTATCCACCTCGTAAAATCGTTTGAGGTTGGCTGTATCATCCTTGCCTTCAACAACAAGGACTTCCTGTATCTTAATTTTCTGAGTCAATTCTGAACAAGCTCCTTGCATTCTCGTAGGTCGCTTTCGCCACTTCTTCGACCGACTGGTTGCGAAGCTGGGCCAGCATTTCCACCACATGTCTGGTGTAGCCGGTGCGATTTTCCCGACCCCTCTTGGGAACTGGGGCCAGGTAAGGTGCATCTGTTTCGACCAGAATTTTTTCTAGGGGCAATGCTTGCGCCGCTTCCTGAAGTTCGACGGCTTTTTTAAAGGTTACCACTCCCGAGAAGGAGATGTGCATACCAAGATCTATGAAGGCCTGGGCCTCCTCTAGTGTACCTGAGAAGGAATGCATGATGCCTCCACGCGGACCGACGCCGACTTCCTTGATGATTTGGTAAGTATCTTCCAAGGCATCACGAGTATGAACCACAAAGGGTAAATCCAACTGCTTGGCCAACTCCATCTGACGTTTAAAGACGCGTGCCTGAGTTTCCTTATCAGCCGTCATCCAGTAGTAGTCCAGCCCAATCTCCCCCAGGGCAATTACTTTAGGGTGTTGGAGAGCTTGGAGAAGAAATTTCTCCACTTCGTCATCATAAGAACCAGCTTCTGTCGGATGCCAGCCCAGTGTCAGATAAATTTCAGGGTGCTGGTCAGCAAGTTCCATAGCCTTGTCAATGGTCGCTCGGTCAAAACCGACCACATTGTGGAGGGTGACCCCCATTTCCTTGGCAAAGTCTAATTCTTCTTGGACCCGACCGTTAAACTGCTCTACGTTGAGGTGGGTGTGGGTGTCAAAAATAGTTACCATTTTATATTTTTTCCTATAAATTATGATAGATAATCAGAAATAATTGACTGATAAATAGAAATAAATTCTATATATTGCTTAAGAGGAATACGCTCATCAATTTTATGATTTAGCATAGGGATACCCGGTCCGTAAACAGCAATATCAAATTTTCTTCCTAATTTAGTAAATTGTGCTGCATCTGTTGTACCTGAAACAGCCATTGGTTGAAAATCTGTTGGAATGCCGGGGAAATGATTTAAATCAATTCCCATTACCTCTCCCATTGATTGGATTAATGCTGAAACGTGAAGTTCAGGATAGTCTTTATAGCAATTAATAATCGTTTGAATCAGTTTAGAATCTTTTTCCCCTAATACTGGGGCTTGGTCCGCAGTTACTTCAACTAACAAATCATAACCTTGTTTTTTATTTAAATCCGCCACAATTTTCTTTACTAGATTTATTACAGCTTCATTATCAAACGTTGGAACGGTACGTACATTTGCTTCGAAAGTTGCCAGTTCTGGTATGGAATTAACTTGTTGCCCCCCTTTTATCACTGTGATATTATGGAAGGTTTCTCCGAGTTCAGGATGGCGACGACTAGCTGCCTCATCACAAATAGCACGAGAGATTTCATTAATTGCATCGTTCAAATGATCAATTGCATTATTACCTAGTTCAGGCATAGAAGAATGGGCTGCCACACCTCTTGAAGTAACTGTATAATTTAAGGATCCTTTATGTGCATAAATAACTCCAACATTACATGGTTCTGCAATAAGAACTGCATCAACATCATTCAAATAGCCAGCTTGTGTGAGTTGTTTTGAACCAAACTCACCTACTTCTTCACCAACCGTAGCCAAAAGTCTGATAGTTCCAGAAAATGCTTTACTGTTATTTAGCTCAATCATAGCAATAATAAGCGCAGCCAAACCTGACTTCATATCAGATGCTCCTCTCCCCCACATTACGCCTTGCTCATCAATATAGGCGGAGAATGGTGGATGAGTCCACTCAGTCTCGTCTCCAGCACTGACTACATCTAAGTGACCACATAAGGCCAATGTTTTACCGGATCCATTCGAAATTTCAGCAACCAAACTTGAACGACCTAGACCGTATGTCACCAAATGACTCAAGATGCCATAACTAGCTAATAGTTCTTTTAAATAAATTGCCAGCTTTTCCTCATTCCCGTTTACCGTATTAATTTGAATCATTTTTTCTAAAATATGCACTGCCTTAGTATTGTCAATTACCATAATATAGCTCCTATCAGATTTTGTTGTTATCATTATACCACTTTTCCACTCACTAATATTAAATAAAAGACGCGGTTAGTTGCATCTGCTATATAAAAAATTGTATAATAAATAATATCATAAAAATCAGTAGGAGAATCGCTATGAAAAAAGCTTTGTTAGTTGTTAATCCTAGTTCTGGTGGGGAAAAAGCACCAGAATTCCAAAAACAAGCCAAAGAAAAACTTGAAACCTATTTCGATCATGTTGTTGTAAAAGAAACAAAGAAAGCTGGCGATGCGACTCGCTTCGCTAAAGAGGCTGCCCAAAAAAAATTTGATAGTGTTTTTGTTATGGGTGGGGACGGTACCGTCAATGAAGGAATTAGTGGCCTTGCTAATGAACCTTACCGACCAACCTTCGGATTCTTCCCCTTAGGTACAGTAAATGACTTAGCCAGAGCATTGGGCATTCCCTTAGATCCAGCAACCGCAATTGCTCAATTCGATTCTTCTCGAAAGCGCCCCCTTGATATCGGACAGGTCAATAATAGTTACTTTATGAATGTCGCCGCAATTGGTGCCATCCCTCAAGGAATTAATGATGTATCTCCTGAAGAGAAGACACGATTTGGTAAGTTAGCTTATTTTATAAATGGGGTAAAAGAATTAGTTAATAACCAAAGTTACCAATTTGAAGTAGAATTGAATAACGTTTCAAAAATTATCACTTCTTCAACGCTGATAATCGGATTAACCAATTCAATCGGTGGATTCGAGACACTACTACCGAATGCCAAGGTAGATGATGGCTTACTCCACTTAGTTTATCTAAAGGACAGTCATTTTCTAGACACAGTATCTGCTATCCCTCAATTAATAAAAGGGGTTACAGAAGAGTCATCCAGTCTAGGTTACGAAACCTTCACAGAAGGGAAAATCTCAGTCACCGACGGTGATTTGCAAATAAATATTGACGGTGACGAGGGGGATCATCTTCCTATCCATGTCAAAGTACTCCCTTCTCACATTTCCATTTACTATTAAGAAAGAAAAACCAGCAGACTCGAGTTTCTGCTGGTTTCTTGTTCATCAATTACGCTACAGTAAGCACTTTACGTCCCTTACGGCGACGAGCTGCTAACACACGACGGCCATTTTTTGTTGCCATACGGTTACGGAAACCGTGTTTACGTGCGCGACGGATTTTACTTGGTTGAAAAGTACGTTTCACGATGAATACCTCCTCTAGATTTTCGTATTCGTTTAGCCGGCTAGTTTTGATCAGTTACTAAACATACCAATCTATTTTATAAGAAATTAAACTATTTGTCAAGGTGTTCTGACTGACTTTTCACCAAGAATCCAAAAATCCTAAATTCTCAAAGTAAGTTCTAGTCTAACACCAAAACTGGAAATTAGACTGAGACGAAAAAATAAGGTAGAACTTACTATGGGACAAGTTGGTAACTGACAATGAAAAACAAACACTTAACTCTCTCTGATCGCAATGATATTCAAATAGGAATTGAACAGCTAAAGCCCTTCTCAGCTATAGCTGCTAAGTTAGGAAAAGACCCATCCACAATCTCAAAAGAAGTTCGGAGAAATAGGGTGGTTAAAGAGAACTCTACGACCTCTAATTGTGAGGCCTGCCCTCTACTTAAAAAGGCTCCTTACGTTTGTAATGCCTGTCCGAAAAAGAGATTGAACTGTGGATACCAAAAACAGTTCTACTACGCCAAAAGAGCTCAGCTTGATTATGAAGCTAAGCTCTCAGATTCGAGAACAGGTGTTGCCTTAAACAAGGAAGAATTCTATCGCATGGACGAGATTGTCTCTTCTGCCATCCAAAAAGGACAACACCTCAACCACATCATCGCATCAAATGAACTGTCGGCTTCAAGAGCTTCTATCTACAGATACCTTGAAAAAGGATATCTTTCCACAAAGCCTATTGATTTCCCCCGTGTTGTGAAATTCAGAAAACGGAGAACTAGAAACCTCCAACCCATTCCTAAAACAGCTAAAGAAGGACGGTCTTACGAGGATTTCCAACGCTTTCTTACTAAGAATGATATCAGCTACTGGCTGGAAATGGACACCGTTACTGGACGGATCGGCGGAAAGCTGCTTCTCACCTTTAATCTCTCCTACTGCAACTTTATCTTCGCTCGGTTACTTGATAATAAAACAGCTAATGAGGTTGCTAAACACCTCTACGCTATCAAGAATGACCTACATCAGAAGGAGATGGACTTCTACGAAATATTCCCTGTCATTCTGACTGACAATGGCGGTGAGTTCGCTAGAGTAGACGACATCGAAATGGATGTTCGTGGAGAATCTAGACTATTCTTCTGTGACCCAAATCGTTCTGACCAGAAAGGGAGAATTGAGAAGAATCACACGCTTATCAGGGATATTCTCCCTAAAGGAACTAGCTTTGATAACTTGACACAGGATGACATCAACCTAGTTTGTTCACATGTCAACAGCGTCAAACGGGCGTCTTTCAACGGAAAATCGGCCTATGAACTCTTTACATTTACCTACGGTGAGGAATTGGCAACACTTTTGGGTATCTCTAAAATTGACCCTGAGAACGTCATCCAATCACCTCGATTACTAGATAAGTAATCGCTAGTTTTTATTAAAAAAATAATTTCAAAATAGAAAGGAACTTGTCCCATCCCAAATTCCAGATAGCTAGAACTTACTTTGAGACGTCTCAGAGCCAGTAACTTTAGTGTACTCTTTTTTTCAACATTTTCAAGCCTAAATCCCCCTTGAATCAGCAGTTTAGTCAAAAAACAGAACTTATACTCAGTTAAAATCAAAAATAGCGGAAGTCCAGTCTCTATGTACAATTGATTTGAGTTGATAAGCAGTTAAGGTTTGAATAACCTCTTCAAGTTTATCGATTACCTCATTTAA
>NZ_JAIMEP010000024.1 GCF_019794555.1 Streptococcus suis
ATGATGCAGAGCATTATTTTTATCTTTAAGTGCTTGCTTTAATTCTTCAACTTGTGTCTGGGTAAGTTCTTTTGTCATAATACTATTATATCGCTATTTTTGATTTTTGTTAAGTATTAATCATTAATATTTATGAAGAAAAGAGATTACTTATGAAATTGATGAAAAAGTTAGTCACGGGGCTCATGGTTTTTCTCGTAGCTCTTGGGAGTAGTCCTTTGGAGGTATTTGCATACGATCCGTATAAAGACTTTCCAGGCCAAAATCAACGAGAATGGCCTACTCAGAATTACAATAATGTAGCAACAACTTTGCCAGCTCCACCTGCGATTGCTAATACGGTTAATATGGCGGATATGTTTCATTATCCAGAGTTAATTTATACTGGTTCAGAGTCTTGGTTTCCTGATCAGACTGCCAAGTTAGCAAACAATCGTTCCTATGTTACGCAAGGTGACACATCTGTAGCTGTTATCACAAGGGATGCTAGGTGGCAATCTGGGGTAATGTGGAGCTTGGAAGAGAATAAAATTAAGCTCAATGAACCCTTTCACATGATTTCCTACGTTTACCTCGGAGAAAGAACGCAAAATAACCGTAATTTTTCTGGACTAGGAGGTGCAGATGGGATCACCTTCACAATGCATAATGACTTAAAACAACCGTCTGATATGCAGGCTGGTAATAAGTTGGCATCTGGTAGTTTAGGAAATACAGGCAGGAATGCTTATGGTGCCCTAGGGAATGGTCTAGGGGTGTATGGTTCAAACTTCAGTGCCAATGTAAGTAGTGATAAAAATAACATGGTTGATTTTTGGAGGGGTGTAGAAAACGGAATCACTTTAGAGTTTGATACGTTTTATAACGATAATGATACTACACAACACTCAGATAATGACTTAACCTCCATTATTTACGATGAAAATCATGAAAATACACAGTATGGTCATATTGCGATCAACATTTTGAATGATTTCAAAAATAACAGAGCCAACCGAAATGTGGAGCCAGATAAAACAACAAATAAGCACAATATCAAACTCAGTTTAGGTTGGAACGGTGAAGTAGAAGAGAAAACAAATCCGTATGAATGGAAAATATCCAACTGGCCGACGACCAACTTGGCTGATGGTAAATGGCACCGTTTAGAGGTGACATGGACCCCTGATACGGCGACAAATACAGGGAATTTAAATTATACGATTTATAAGCAAGGTCACCAAGGGTCACGGAATATTTCCTATAGTGATAACACCACTTATGATGGGACAGACTTTATCTCTTACGATGTTGCAATTGGTTCTCCGGAGTATTCACTGCAACGAGTGTTTGGTGTAAATGATTTAAACAATAGTGTTTATTGGGGTTTTTCAGGTTCTACCGGAGGTTTCTTGAACAACCAAGCGGTGCAGATGGTTCAATTGCCGATTTCTTATTATGAAGCAGAACTCAGAAAAGAGGACCAAGAAGGAGACCTAATTACAGATGCGACCTTCAACCTAGAAAAATACGATGCTTCTACTGGCGAGTGGAGTACAGAGCAGTTTTATAATCCTGACACAGGGAACTGGGTTACGAATCTCCAGACTGGTTCACAAGATGACTATGTTGGTATTTATGGGGGAGTATTCCAAAAGCTAGGGACCATCAAATTAACTCAACTGACAGAAGGTACCTACCGTTGGAAAGAAGTGGCGCCTGCGGAAGGTTATCAACTAGACCAAGTCTACTATCCAGATGAAAATGGTTTTGTGGTCAATTACGCAGAATCACAAAATGAAAATGCTTTTCAATACATAGCGAAAAATACCAAACTCTATCAGTTGGAGCTGACCAAGAAAGATGCAGATACCGGTCAACCGCTGAACGATGTACCGTTCATCTTTTCAAAAACGGAAAATGGTACGACGTACTATCTGAGATTGAAAAATGATACGACTGGATTTGAATGGACGCAAACAGAGGGTGATGCCAAAGAGTTCTTATCTGGTAAAACTTACCGATTAGGGCAAGATGGTTTGGTAACGGAGCAAGCCGGTGAAACAGGCAAAATTGTTGTTCAGTATTTCCCAGATGCACCAAATCTTTCATGGAAAGAGGCTTCAGTACCTGTGGGATATGATTCTTCTGGTGCGTTGACAGGAGTTTTTACACCAAGCACAGATAATAAATATGTTTACTCGGCAAACCAGACTAACTCACGACTCTATCAAGTGAGTCTAGAGAAAAAAGCAAGCGATACCAATGCGGTATTGCCTGGAGCAGTTTTCTCACTACAAAAAAAGGTTGATCAGAATTGGGAAACGGTCAGCCAAGATGGGGTGTCAGAATTTACTACAAATTCTGAGGGAAAAATTAGCATTTCAAATTTAACGGCTGGTACCTATCGTTGGGAAGAAAAACAGGCTCCTATAGGATATAAAATCAAACAACAATATTTCCCAGATGAAAATGGATTTGAGGTGAAATATCGAGAAGGTCTAGAAATTGACGGAATAAGTCAAAATTATAAATACGATCCGACCCAGGTAACCAACGAACCTCGAGACTTTGGATTAATTCTGGAGAAACTAAGTTCCACCTTCCAACGACCACTTGAAAATGTATCGTTCACATTATATAGTAATCGTGAAGGAAATACATTCTCAAATGAGATTACCACTCTGAAAACGAACCCAGAGGGTAAAATTATTTTTGGTAGTGATTTGATTAAAGCTGATCAAACCTACTATCTTGTAGAAAGTCAGACAGTAGATGGCTTTATTCAATTAAAGGGTTACTTTAGAATCTCGACTTCCAAAGCTGATGGAATCAATGTGACCTACGTTAAAGCTGATACCGAAACCGATGCTAGTCCATTTGAATTTACGAAAACAGATGGAGACATCTACTCAGGCCATTTGAAAATCTACAATAAACGGAAGTCCATTCTTCCAACAACTGGTGGAAATGGAATTTTACAGTATATCACAATCGGTTTGAGTATGATTGTCTTAGCATTATTATTCTTTGTTGCTAGAAAGAAGAAACTGCACACTTTCCTTATACTCTTGATCACAACTGCTGGACTAATTGGACTTAATAAAGGGAGTCAAGACGTATTAGCACAAGAAAATAATCAAGTTACTTTTGAGGTACACCGACTTGTATATAAGCCGAGTGATACTCAGTACAAATCAGGAGTAGCTGTTCCAGGTGCAGAGTTAGAGATTCTGGATGTTACGGATACATTTTATGATTTAGTCAGTAACCAACAGCTAAGACCCAAAAATGCACAGGAACGATTGCGAGACAGTAGTGATGTGAAGGGAAAATCTGTAACTACTGCCGTAACAGATCAATCAGGGATTGTCAAATTTACAGTTGCAAAGATTAATAATCAGCGACCTGCGGTTTATCTCATACGAGAAACGGTAACCCCAGTAGCAGTAACAAAAATGGAATCACTAGTCGTGGTTTTGCCAATATTGGATGATGAGGGGAATGAAAAATCAGTGATTCCGCTCTATCCAAAGTCACATGGGACGTTTACTTTTGATAAAACAATTGATGAGAAACAGTCAAGTTATAGTTTCGGTGAACCGATTGACTATCGCTTATCAACGGTTATTCCGCAAGATATTGCAAAATTAAATACCTATGATATTGAAGATATCTACGATAAAGATTTACAATTTAATCCTGATAGTTTAATGATTTTTATAGATGGACAAGAACAGCATGATATTACTAAGACTGTAAATCTGTCTGAAAATCAGTTTAGAGTAGTGTTTGATGTAGCCAAACTGGCGCAATTTGGTGGGAAGAAAATCGAAATAACCTACAATATGGTTATCAAGGATACAGCGGCCATAGATCAAGATTTGATCAATACTGCAACACTGTATCCAGGGGATCTAGCACCATTGGTTGATAGAGAAAATGTCCGAACAGGAGGTTTTCGATTCATCAAACGAGCAGCTGAGGGAAAACAAAATCCCTTGGCCAAGGCAACTTTTGTTATCAAAAATCCTACTGACGATACGGTCCTAACTTACAAAGAAGGGGAGTATCAATTCGAAAAGGTAGCTACAAATGCATCTGGAGTTGTTCGTTTAACCTCAGATGATGATGGCTATTTTGAGATAAAAGGATTGAGATATGGCGAGTACCTTATTAGTGAGGTACAAGCACCTTCGGGCTATGTCTTGAATGACAAGCCAACTGCATTTACTGTTGGGGTTTCAACCTATTCTGAAGGTCCGGTCTTATCGATTTATAACATAAAAAAACCGAAAATTCGATTGCCAGAAACAGGTACCGTTGTTACATCAACCGCAATTGTGGGATTGTTAATTATGGCTTCATCACTTGTGATGATTAGGAGAAAAAACGACAAATAAAAAGAGGAGAAATCTAATGAAGAAGTTCAAAGTTTTTGCTTTACTAGCGACACTTTTTGTCGGTATCTTTAGCAATTTGTTTACCCCAGTCGTATCGGCTGCGGATGCTGAGAAAGTATCAATCACTCTACATAAAGTAAAAGACTATACAGGTGGTGAAATTACAAACACTGGTGAAATTTTAACCGGAGACTTTAATTTCCTACCAGGCATCACATTTAATGCTTACGATGTCACAGAAGAATATTATGCAGCTTATGATGCATCTGTCGCAACGAAAACTGTTTCAGAAGCTATTAGTGATGCAGTTAAAGCAGTTCAAGGTACACCAGGTGTTGCTCCATCAAGTAAAGAAGTAATAGATGCTCAGACTACTGGGGCAGATGGTAGTGCAACTTTTAGCTTAAATGCCAAATCTGATAGCCGAAATGCAGTATACCTTTTTGTAGAACAAGCAAGTGATGGTGTTGAAACTATTGCAGATAACTTGGTAGTAAGCCTTCCAATCTACAAACAAGGAACAAATGATACTGTTCTTACAGATATCCACCTTTATCCAAAAAATATTACTAAAGAAACTCCATTTGACAAAGATATTACCAGCCAAAAAAATGGTGCCAAACAAACTGATTTCTCAATTGGTCAAATTATTGATTACAAATTGAAAACAACAATTCCAGCGGATATTGCAGCAACAAAATTGGTTAATGGTGAAGCTAAAAAATTGTATAACGTTTTCCAATTTGTAGATACTTTCAATACTGATCAATTAACTTTTATTGAAGACCCAACTTCATATTCAGTGACAGTTGCTGGTGGCACAACTTTGACTGCTGTTACAGATTACACAGTGACAGTGACAGAAGATGCTGGTAGCACAACAGTTACAACAGCTTTGACAGAAGCTGGTATTGAAAAATTAGCAACTCTTGCTAACAAAGAAATTTCATTTGACTATCAAATGAAGATTAACTCTTTGCAATATATTGATACTGGTATCGTCAATACTGCGAAAGCAATCTTTGGTAATGATGGAAAAACTGGAGTCAATAAATGGGACAAAGAAACACCTGAAGATAAAGAAACAGTAAAAACAGGTGGTTACAAATTTGTCAAAGTTGATGTGAATAACAATGCTAAAACTCTTGCAGGTGCTGAGTTCGTTGTTCGCAAAGATACTACTGATACTGCAAAATACTTTAAGGCTACTGCTGAAGGTGGTCAATGGGTTGACTCACTTTCAGATGCAACAAAATATACTACTGGCACAGACGGTATTGTTGATGTAAAAGGTCTTGAATATGGTACTTATCAGCTTCAAGAAACAAAAGCTCCAGAAGGCTATGCTTTACCAACAGGTACTGCTGCTTATACTCAATTTGAAGTAACAGCTACATCATACACTACAACAAAAGATGTACTACATACACTTGTAAACACACCTAAAGGTTTCCTTCCTTCAACTGGTGGTACAGGTATCATTCTCTTTGTAGCTCTTGGTGCTGCAATGGTTGGTCTTGCTGGCGTATACTTTGTATCTCGTCGTAAAGTAGCTTAGTAAAAATAGATAGGAGGTGAGAGCATGGCTAGAACCAGAAAGAATATCAAGAAAAAACTAATCGATGCAATCATGATACTAATTTTGGTTTCTGGTATTGGTGTTCTCTCCTATCCATTTATTCGAAACTCATTAAACAATTTAATTAACCAACAACTGATTCGACATTATCAGGAAGAGGCAAATCAGAAAAGCAAGGCTGAATATCAACAACAACTTTCAAAAATGGAAGAGATGAACAAGCAGTTTGCTTACCAAAATATTTCGCCAGGATTTGATCCTTTTTCTGAAGAAGCGAAGGAAATTGAACATACAAAAGTAATCTATGAAGACCACATTATAGGTGTGATTTCGATTCCTAAGATTTCCGTGAGATTACCAATTTTTGACCAGACGACGGAAGCATTTTTAGCTAAGGGAGCTAGTTACCTTGAGGGGACCTCTTATCCGATTGGGGGAGAGTCAACCCACTCAGTTATTTCTGGGCATCGTGGCTTGACTGAGGCAAAATTATTCACGGATTTACCTGATTTGAAAAAGGGTGATCACTTTTATATAGAACTTGGTGAAGGAAAAATACATGCATACCAAGTAGATGATATAAAAGTTGTAGAGCCAACAGATGTAAGTAGTTTACAAATTGTGAAGGGACAAGATTACATCACACTTGTAACTTGTACACCTTACATGGTCAATAGCCATCGCTTGTTGGTAAGAGGCTATCGTGTTCCATATGTTCCTGAACAAATGAAAGCTGATGAAAAAGAAGCGAAATTTGATTATTATGCATTAATGCCAATTCTTGTTGCAAGTGTTTTGCTCTTCCTTATCTTATTTTTGTTATTTAGAAAATATAGAAGTAATCGTACACATTCTCCTAAACGTTAATTGCCATAACAGACGGTTATTCTATTTTATTTAAATACTGACAATAATAAGATTATGATAAAGCGTCAATTTAAATAAATACCCCTATAAAAAGATACGTAGATAAAGTGGTCATTATGATATAGAAAATTCTGATCACTTTATTTTTTGATTAAATTGAAAACGATTTCATATGATATTGCTTGACATAGGTCATTCTGTGTGAAAGGAGTGGAGACAGAAATTGTACTAGGTTAAATACTTATACTCAATGTAAATCACAATCCGACTTGCTCCAAAGGTTTGGGGAACATCTTTGTAGGATGGAAATAGGCGGATGTAGTTCGTTTCGCTCTGATGCTGATAGAACTGAAGTACATCAAATCAAGTCAACAACATCTGTTTTTGATTTTCATTGAGTATAAATTTGAGTTCATTCAAAAATTTATTTCATATTGATTTTTGAATTCTATTGAAATATATGGCCAATCTGCCATACAATCTAGCTAACGAGGAGACGTTCGCAAAAAAAGATGTGCTAGAGGCTGATTGCTATAGGACAAAAAAATCAAGAGAGCTTGTAAATAGAAAAAGACTCCAATGTCGACACGACTTTGGAGCTTTTTCGATATACTTTGTTATTGGGCGGTTGCAAGAAAAGTAGTGTCTACTCTCTCTTAAAGGAGTTTTCTTCACTACTAATCTTTTTTGTTCGCGTTTTCCTTTTGCTTGAACAATTCTGATTGTTATTTTAAATAAACGAAAGTAGATTGTTCTATTTGGTTATATGGGAAAGAAATTTTGGTTAGGTTAATTACCAGGGTGATTATATTTACTTAACTTAGAACCAACTTAATCCTCATCATTTTTACGACGTTTATTGATTAGAGATAAACTTGCAAACAGCATACCTAATCCTAGAGTTGAGATTGCTACGCTGCTCACCTCACCTGTTTTTGGTAACACTTCTGCATTTGTAATTGCTACAGAGCTTTCTGGCAAAGTAGTTTTTTGTTTAGAAGTAGTCTTTGGCATTGGCTTAGGCACAGGAGTTGGATCTGGCTTAGGCACAGGAGTTGGATCTGGGTTAGGCACAGGAGTTGGATCTGGTTTAGGCACAGGAGTTGGATCTGGTTTAGGCACAGGAGTTGGATCTGGTTTAGGAACAGGAGTTGGATCTGGCTTAGGTACAGGAGTTGGATCTGGTTTAGGCACAAGTGTACATGTGCATGTCGCTGGTACACCAGTATCTTTACCATTAATCCACCAATTTTTATTTTCGCCAATAGTAATAATCGGGGTTAGACCATTATTGATCTCAATTGTGGAAATATTGTTAGGTTCACCCGGTTTGATAATAGTGATCGAATAGCCATTATCTTTTTCTTCAACAATTATCTCTGGAGTTCTTCCATCAACACCGTCGACACCGTCCATACCATCTTTACCATTTGCGACAGTTGCAGTAGAGGTTGTACCGTCAGGGTTGGTGATGGTAATAGTGTAAGTACCGTCACCATTGTCTTTCACAGTTGCAGTCGCAGAAGCACCGTCGATACCGTCGATACCATCAACCCCATCTTTACCATTTGCGATAGTCGCAGTAGAGGTTGTACCGTCAGGGTTCGTGATAGTAATAGTGTAAGTACCGTCACCATTGTCTGTCACAGTTGCAGTCGCAGAAGTACCGTCCTTACCGTCGATACCGTTGATGCCATCAACCCCATCTTTCACAGTCGCAGTAGAGGTTGTACCGTCAGGGTTCGTGATAGTAATAGTGTAAGTACCATCACCATTGTCTGTCACAGTTGCAGTCGCAGAAGCGCCATCCTTACCATCAATACCGTTGACACCGTCCATACCATCTTTACCATTTGCGACAGTCGCAGTAGAGGTTGTACCGTCAGGGTTCGTGATAGTAATAGTGTAAGTACCGTCACCATTGTCTGTCACAGTTGCAGTCGCAGAAGCACCGTCCATACCGTTGATACCATCAACCCCATCTTTACCATTTGCGACAGTCGCAGTAGAGGTTGTACCGTCAGGGTTGGTGATGGTAATGGTGTAAGTACCATCACCATTGTCTGTCACAGTTGCAGTCGCAGAAGCACCGTCCTTACCGTCGATACCGTTGATGCCATCAACCCCATCTTTCACAGTCGCAGTAGAGGTTGTACCGTCAGGGTTCGTGATAGTAATAGTGTAAGTACCATCACCATTGTCTGTCACAGTTGCAGTCGCAGAAGTTCCATCCTTACCATCGATACCGTCTTTCACAGTTACAGAAGAAGTCGTACCATCGGGGTTAGTAATGGTAATGGTGTAAGTACCGTCACCATTGTCTACAACCGTTGCAGTCGCAGAAGCGCCATCCTTACCGTCAATACCGTTGACACCGTCCATGCCATCTTTACCATCTTTCACAGTCGCAGTAGAGGTTGTACCGTCAGGGTTCGTGATAGTAATAGTATAAGTTCCGTCACCATTGTCTGTCACTGTTGCAGTCGCAGAAGCGCCGTCCTTACCGTTGATACCATCTTTACCATCTTTAACAGTGACAGAAGAAGTCGTACCATCAGGGTTAGTAATGGTAATAGTATAAGTACCATCCTCATTGTCTACAACAGAAGCAGTCGCAGAAGCGCCGTCCTTACCGTCAATACCATCTTTACCATCTTTAACAGTGACAGATGAACTTGTACCGTTTGCGTCGGTGATGGAGATTGTGTAGGAGCCATCACCATTGTCTACAACAGAAGCAGTCGCAGAAGCGCCGTCCTTACCGTTGATACCGTCTTTCACAGTTACAGAAGAAGTCGTACCATCGGGGTTAGTAATGGTAATGGTGTAAGTACCGTCACCATTGTCTACAACCGTTGCAGTCGCAGAAGCGCCATCCTTACCATCAATACCGTTGACACCGTCCATACCATCTTTACCATTTGCGACAGTTGCAGTAGAGGTTGTACCGTCAGGGTTCGTGATAGTAATAGTGTAAGTTCCGTCACCATTGTCTGTCACTGTTGCAGTCGCAGAAGCACCGTCCATACCGTCGATACCGTTGATGCCATCTTTACCATCTTTCACAGTCGCAGTAGAGGTTGTACCGTCAGGGTTCGTGATAGTAATAGTATAAGTTCCGTCACCATTGTCTGTCACTGTTGCAGTCGCAGAAGCACCGTCCTTACCGTCGATACCATCTTTACCATCTTTCACAGTTGCAGTAGAGGTTGTACCGTCAGGGTTCGTGATAGTAATAGTATAAGTTCCGTCCCCATTGTCTGTCACTGTTGCAGTCGCAGAAGCGCCGTCCTTACCGTTGATACCATCTTTAACAGTTGCAGAAGAAGTCGTACCATCAGGGTTCGTGATAGTAATAGTGTAAGTACCGTCACCATTGTCTGTCACTGTTGCAGTCGCAGAAGCACCGTCCTTACCGTCGATACCGTTGATGCCATCTTTACCATCTTTACCATCTTTAACAGTGACAGAAGAAGTCGTACCATCAGGGTTAGTAATGGTAATAGTGTAAGTACCATCCTCATTGTCTACAACCGTTGCAGTCGCAGAAGCGCCGTCCTTACCGTTGATACCGTCGATACCGTCCTTACCGTCTTTCACGGTTACAGTAGAGCTAGTTCCGTCTGCGTTGACAGTAGTAATAGTGTAAGTGCCGTCGCCGTTATCTACCACACTAGCAGTAGGGGAGACGCCGTCTTTACCGTCAACCCCATCCTTACCGTCATAAATTAACACTTCGTTGACTGAACCATCTGCATTGGTAGCTTTGACAGTCACTGAACCATCAAGGTTATCTTCAAAGGTTACAATTGGTGAGACGCCATCTTTCACAATGGTCTCTGTCGTGCTGCCATCTACATTGCTAATGGTAATGGTGTGAGAACCGTCCCCATTAGGTACAACTGAAGCAGTAGGTGAGTTACCGTCTCTGACAATTGTTTCGGTAGTTGTACCATCTGTGTTGGTAATAGTAATCGTGTGAGTGCCATCGGCGTTATCTACCACTTCTGCAGTCGGAGATTTTCCGTCTTTGACAGTGGCAGTAGAAGTTGTACCATCAGCATTCTTAATGTTAATCGTGTAGCTTCCGTCACCATTATCTACCAAGTCTATTGTTGGAGAAATGCCATTGATACCATCCTTACCATCGATACCGTTCTTACCATCAATACCGTCTTTACCATTCGTAACGGTCGCAGTTGTGATCGTACCATCTGAATTGGTAATGGTGATTGTAGAAGAGCCATCCTTTGTTGTTACTGCTGCAGTTGGAGAAATGCCGTCTTTTCCATTGACACCATCCTTACCATTTTCCCCATCTCTAATTATTGTCGTTGAAGTCGTACCGTCCACATTGACGATGTTAACGGTGTGGGTGCCGTCATTGTTATCGGTAACTGTAACAGATGGTTTATTTAAGAAGGTAATTTCGCCATTTTCATTGAGTTTGAAGATGGATGGATCGTATTTAACAGAGAAGATGAAGTCATTGCCAGCTTGTTCAATGTTGACACCATTTCCTGCAATCAGTTTGACGGTCTCGTTTGGACTGATAAATTGGTTTTCAACAGTACCTGTATTTGTACCAGCACCGGTCTTATCTGCAACGATATTCCAACCGACAGTTTCTACTACAGCATATAGTTGTGAACCGTTGATGGCGTCTGTAGAAGTGCTAGAAATTTCACCTGCGGCCACGTTTTGGATCCGACGTTCTGCACCGCTAGCACCGACTGATACTGCACCTACAGAGGTTTCACCTGCGAATCCGCCATAGGTGATGCCATTGACTGTAGCATCGGTTACAGTACCAGTTGCACCTGCCGTAGTAGTAGCGCCGTCTGTTAAGGAGTCTTTGAGGTCATTGAAGAGGGTGCCAGGTCCTGCGGCTGCTCCGGCAGTCACGGTACTATCAGAACCGAGATAGACAGAGTTTTCCACGCTGTCAGAAAGTTTTTGAATATCATTACCGGTACCGATGGTATTGACACCTGTACCAATGATATAAGTGTTGCTTGAGTTGATATAGTTACGGCTACCTAAGATAGAAGAGTTGAGAGAAGTATCTGCTGGATCTACAGGATTTACGCTGAGCAACTTACCATCTCTTCCAGCCCCATCTGTACCATAGTTAACGGTACCACCGATTTGGTTGTTGTTACCAAGCGCTTGGTTTTCATCACTTCCATCAGCAACGTAGTTATCGTTACCTACGGTATAAGTTGCTGCACCATTGATGACAGATGGGTCACCGAAGGCACCAGCATTATCACCTGTGACAATATTTCCATAACCGACAGCAGTTGATTGCTCACCAGTAACGATAGAATTATTACCAATTGCAACAGAGTCTTTACCAGTTGCAGTTGCTGTGGTGTCTTGCAGAGCGCCGGAAACAGTTGGAGTAACAATGGCAAGTGATTGACTAGGAGTCTCAGTTGTACTACCCGTCGTAGGAACTACAAACAGATTGGTTACTTGTTTAGATGGTTCCGTTACAATCAAGGTAGCTTCTGTGATGATATTATTGCTGCCATTGATTGCTTGAGCAAGGATTTGATATTGACCGATATGCGAAGGTGTCCCTTGTATTTGTCCGCTGGCTTGATCGTAGTGTAAACCATCAGGCAAACCAGCATAGACCTTGGTTTCGCCCTGACTAGTTGTGACATAGCTAAAAGCGGTCATGCTAGCCTCTAAGCCACCGAGAACAGTAATTGGTTGGATGTTCGTTGTTGCAAAGGTTGCCTGCTTGGTTGAACTGAGTGCATTAACATCCAATTCAAATAGTTTCGTATCAGATCCAAGAGCAGTAACTTCTTCTTTAAAAAGTACCCCGTCGGTTGAATAGAGTTGTACAACTTCTTGTTTTGTAGCTTGGAAGAGAATGCTATATTGACCAGGTAAACCAACAGTTCCTGTGACTTGTTTTTCAGTAGGATCATATGATAAACCATTCGGAAGACCATTATATATAGCACTTCGATTGGATTCTAAGAAGTAAGAAAAATCTAAACTAGTCTTTAAGGATGTTACAGTTCGCTTACCATCTTCTGAGAAAATTTCGTGACTAGTTTCTTCAGGTAAGGCAACTGTTATAGGACGAATAGCAGTAGACTCATTTAGTGATTGGTAATTTCTATTGAGAGTTATTAAATCATTTGAATCTAAACCATCTCCTGGTTGCTCTGAAACATTTTTACTTTCACGTATGTTTACTGTTGGCTCTGAATTTTGAAGAACAGGATTATCAGCGTTTGATTGTTCTTGCTGTGCTTCAGCACCATTATTGGCTGTGTTATCCTTTTGAGTTATATTAGAAGGATCCGCGTTTTGTGCCTCAGTATTGGGCAAAATTGTTGATTCTTGAGTTTCAACGTTTTCTACTACTGTTTCTACTACTGTTGGCTCACCAGTTGGATTAGATGATTGATTGGACACGTTTGCATCGGCATTGGATGCCCCCTCATCGATGGACAGTGTGGCGGTATCAATTGTTGAAGTAGCATTGCCCATTACAGTATTTTCTTCAACAGTAGCTAGAGAATCGCTGGTTGTAGTAATTACTGTTGATGGTACCACATCCGATGGAGTGGAAAAATTTTCAGTATTAGAAACACTAGTTTTTGTACCACTATCATTTGCGGAATTAATTTCAGTAGAAGGTTCACTGTTTGAAGTAGTGACACCATCATTTGCTGCGATTGATTGAGTAGCCATAAGTGAGGCTCCAATCAATGCAGAAGCGACACCAATTTTAAATTTTCTAATGGAAAACGTTTGTTTCCTATTTATAATATATCTACTTTTCATATATATCTCCCAAAATATAATATATTTGCACTTCATTATATCATTAATAATGGGTAAAGAAAAATAATACACACTAAAAAGACAGAATTTTATAACTATTCATATTTTTGAAAAAATAGACATATTTCAGCTTTTTGTACAATATTTTAAAATACTAATACTTAACAGGTTTATGACAAAGTTAAAAAAATTATTTTTCTAAATAGGACTTTCAGTCTTAAAGAAACTGAAAAAGTTTACCAAAATATTTTGTTTTGTTTAATCTTCGATTTTTATTTAGTAGCAATAACTAAAATTTCTAAGTGTCCTTAAAAGATTTAAATAGTATAATTACAAAGGGAATATTTTTAGGCTGAATTGAACGGAAAATTAGAGACCTATACTAGAAATTTTAGAATAAAAGGATAGATAATGAAAAAGCTATTTTAGTGCAAAATTGTGTTATAATGTCCATAAAAACGAAGAAATATTCAATGAATTCAGAAAGTTTGCAAAAATATTTCGAAAAATATCTATTAATTTCGGAGTGTTTTCATTTTGATGAAATAGATTTACTGCTCCCCTATGTCTTGAAAATGGTGCTATTTCAAGGTAAAATAAAGTGTTAGAAAGTCAAAGGTAAAGTATATGAAAATGATTGAACAGTTTAAAAATAAAAAAGTATTAGTTTTGGGATTGGCAAAATCTGGAGAATCAGCTGCTCGTTTATTGGATAAATTGGGGGCGATTGTGACAGTGAATGATGGAAAACCATTTGATGAAAATCCGACGGCACAATCATTGTTGGAAGAAGGGATTCGTGTCATTTGTGGAAGTCATCCCTTGGATTTACTGGATGAAGATTTTGCGCTTGTTGTGAAAAATCCAGGTATTCGCTATGATAATCCGATGGTTGAAAAGGCTTTGCAAAAAGGAATTCCTGTGTGGACTGAGGTTGAATTGGCTTATTTGATTTCAGAGGCTCCAATTGTCGGCATTACTGGCTCTAATGGTAAAACAACTACAACCACTATGATTGCTGAAGTCTTAAATGCTGGACACAAACCTGCTAAATTATGTGGGAATATTGGCTATCCCGCTTCATCTGTGGCACAGACAGCAACTAAGGACGATATTTTGGTTATGGAGTTGTCTTCTTTCCAACTAATGGGAACAGAATCGTTCAGACCTCATATTGCAGTACTGACAAATTTGATTGCAAGCCATATTGATTACCATAGGACTTTTGAAGACTATGTGGCTGCGAAATGGATGATTCAACGTCAAATGAAAGAAGAGGATTTCATTGTCTTGAACGTCAATCAGGCTGAAATCAAAGAATTGGCTCTACATACCAAAGCCAATGTTGTGCCATTTTCAACCTTGGAAGAGGTGGATGGTGCCTATTTAGCTGATGGAAAATTGTACTTCAAGGGTGAATATGTCATGGATGCAGATCAGCTGGGTGTCCCAGGAGCTCATAATATCGAAAATGCCTTGGCTACCATTGCAGTTGCCAAGATTTTGGGAGTAACGAATCAGGCGATTCAAGAGAGTTTGTCTGCATTTGGTGGTGTGAAACACCGCCTACAGTTTGTTGGTAAAATAAACGATGTGTCATTCTATAACGATAGCAAGTCTACCAATATATTAGCAACTCAAAAAGCTCTTTCAGGCTTTGATAATCAAAAGGTAGTATTGATTGCGGGCGGTTTGGATCGTGGCAATGAATTTGATGATTTAGTACCAGATCTTGTAGGCTTGAAGAAGATGGTTATCTTAGGTCAGTCAGCACCACGTGTGCAACGGGCTGCTGAAAAAGCTGGTGTTGACTATATCTCGGCTGATGAGATTGCGGACGCTACTCGTAAGGCCTTTGAAGTTGCTGAACCAGGGGATGTTGTCCTTTTGAGCCCTGCAAATGCAAGTTGGGACATGTATCCTAATTTTGAGGTTCGTGGCGATGTATTCCTACAAACCTATGAGGAGTTAAGTAAATAAAATATGAAAAAAATTGTTTTTACAGGTGGAGGAACAGTTGGACACGTGACGCTCAATCTCCTGTTAATGCCTCGTTTCATCAAAGATGGTTGGGAAGTGCATTATATTGGGGATCGAAATGGGATTGAGTATGAGCAAATTAAAAATTCTGGCTTAGATGTCCAATTTCATTCCATCTCTACTGGGAAACTGCGTCGCTATTTCTCTTTCCAAAATATGTTGGATGTATTCAAGGTTGGGTTTGGCATTCTTCAATCCATTGCGATTATTGCCAAAATTCGTCCTCAAGCCCTATTTTCAAAAGGTGGTTTTGTTTCTGTACCACCAGTTATCGCAGCAAACTTGTTAAGAGTACCGGTCTTTATCCACGAATCTGATTTGTCGATGGGACTAGCTAATAAAATTGCCTATAAGTTTGCGACGACAATGTATAGTACCTTTGAGCAACCCACAGAACTGGCAAAAGTAAAACACGTTGGGGCAGTGACCAAGGTTGGACAGCATACAGACAAGGTTACACCAATCCAATTACCTGAAATTCTAAGCCATTTTGACAAACAATTGCCGACTTTATTATTTGTTGGTGGTTCTGGTGGAGCCAAGGTATTTAATAATTTAATCAGCCAGCATGCTAAGACATTGACAGAAAGTTTCAATATTATTAACTTGACTGGCGATGCACGACTTAACCAACTGGATAAACATATCTACCGTGTAGATTATATTACGGAGCTATATCAACCCTTGATGGATTTTGCGGATGTCGTAGTGACACGTGGTGGTTCCAATACCTTATTTGAGTTAATTGCAATGAAAAAATTGCATCTCATCGTTCCACTCGGCCGTCAAGCAAGTCGTGGAGATCAGATTGAAAATGCTCTGTATGCGGAGAAAAAAGGTTACTCTCGACAAATTAGTGAGGAGCAATTTACAGTTGATACCTTGTTGTCTGAGGTGGAAGCTTTGCTAGAAAACAAAGACTTTTATATCCAAAATATGGAACAATCTACTGAAATACAATCAGTTGATAGTTTTTATCACTTGTTGATGGAAGATATAGGAAGGTAGATGAGGTATGGATGAAAAAGACCCGAAAGAGTTGGTAGAAAATAAAAATTCAGAACCATCACTTGATTTAGAATCTTCTGTTCCAACGATGGATGCCTCAGACGATGAAAAAAGTGCCTTCTTTGAACAATGGAAAGCACGGCATCAAGCTTATTTGGAAGAGCATAAAATAGAAGAAGAATCTCCAATTATTGAGCAAGAAAATGATAAGACTTCATTTTTAAAAAAAGGTAGAAAAGCTCGTAAGTTAGCAGATCAGTCAGAAGGTATCGTTGATAGTAGTCGAAAAAGGATTGAGAAGAAAAAAGCCCCACTACCGAAAGGAACATTATTGAGGGCAGTGCCTGTGCTTTTGGTTAGTTGCGTGCTGTTTTTCTTATCAATTTACTTTATGACACCCTATAGTAAAACCAAATTAATTACTGTAGAAGGAAATGAACGATTAACTGCACAACAAGTGGAAGAACTCAGTTTAATTTCACCAAAGGACTATGCTGTCACAATTGCTTTGAATGCGGCCAATTATGCAAGTAATATAAAAAAGTCTAATCCAGAAGTTTCAGATGCTGTAATTTCATTTTATTTTCCAAATAAATTTACAATTCGCATAAAGGAGTATGCTGTTGTTGGCTATATGGAAACCGGCAGTCAGTATTATAGAATCCTAGCGAATGGGGAAGCGGCAAGAGAAGGACTCTCTACGGACCAACTACCGGAAACGTATTTGCTTTTCAAACTAACGGACCAAGCATCCATAAAATTACTTGCTAAACAATTGGCTAAAGTGGATACACAAATTACTTCGAAAATTCTAGAAATTAGTTTAACTCCTACTAAGGCCACATCAGACTTATTGACCCTGAAGATGTCTGATGGAAATACTATTTTGGTACCACTTAGTGAGATCGAAACTAAGTTGCCATACTATTCAAAAATTTCATTAGAAATTGTAGAGCCGTCCATTGTCGATATGGAAGTTGGGATTTTTAGATATGTGAGTTCCAGTCAGTAAAATTCTGATAAAAATTTCGTAGAAAAAGCCGTTAGTGACACTTTTTTTCTTGAAGATATGATATAATAAAAGATGACTAATTGCACTATTTTTAAAATTTGGAATTATGTTTGTTAAAGTTGAAAGTAAGAGAGGACGGATAGAATGGTAAAAAGCGGCTTTTTTACGGGTTTAGATATTGGTACAAGCTCCGTTAAAGTCTTGGTAGCTGAATATGCAGATAATGAAATGAATGTGATCGGAGTTAGTAGTGTAAAAAGCGCTGGCGTTAAAGATGGCATTATCGTGAATATTGATGTAGCGGCAGGTGCGATTAAAAAGGCACTAGAACAAGCAGAAGAAAAATCTGGCATTCGAATTGATAAAGTGAATGTTGGTCTGCCAGCTAATTTGTTGCAAATCGAACCTACACAAGGAATGATTCCTGTTACTACGGATTCTCAAGAAATTACTGATTTAGATGTAGAGAATGTAGTGAAGTCTGCTTTAACAAAGAGTATGACACCTGAGCGTGAAGTTATTTCCTTCATTCCAGAAGAGTTCGTTGTAGATGGTTTCCAAGGGATTAAAGATCCTCGCGGTATGATGGGTATTCGTTTGGAAATGCGTGGCATGCTTTATACTGGACCACGTACCATTCTTCATAACTTACGAAAAACAGTTGAACGTGCAGGTGTTCAGGTTGAAAATATTGTAATTTCACCACTTGCTCTTACACGCTCTGTTTTAAATGAAGGAGAACGTGAGTTTGGTGCAACAGTTATTGATCTTGGTGGTGGGCAAACTACGGTTGCAGTAATGCGTAATCAAGAATTACAATATACAAATATCTACCAAGAAGGTGGCGAGTACATTACCAAAGATATTTCAAAAGTTTTGACTACTTCTCAAAGTATCGCTGAGAACTTGAAATACAATTACGGTATAGCTAACCCTCAAGATGCAAGTGAAAAAGAAAAATTCTCAGTGGAAGTTATTGGTGAAAACACACCTGTTGAAGTAACAGAGCGTTACTTATCTGAGGTGATTTCAGCTCGTCTTCGCCAAATTTTTGATCGTGTGAGACAAGATTTGGAACGTACAAGAGCGCTTGATTTGCCAGGAGGAGTTGTCCTTGTAGGTGGCGGTGCTATTTTACCAGGTATTGCTGAATTAGCACAAGAAGTGCTTGGTACAAATGCAAAATTATTTGTACCAAATCAAATTGGGATTCGTAATCCTGCTTTCGCTAGCGTGATTAGTTTGGTTGAATATGTTGGTAACCTAGAGGAAGTAGAAAAAATTGCACAACGAGCAGTGAATGGTGAAGTAAACTTGCGTCAAAAACCTGTAGATTTCACTGTTACACGACCTAGGGTAGTACCTACAGTTCAACCAGAGGTGTTTACACCTATAGAACCTGAGATACGCGAGGAACGACCAGTTCAAAGCTTTGAAGAAGAGCAGGAAGAGACTGAATCTACTTCAAGAGGGAATTTTACAGATCGTATCCGTGGTTTGTTTGGAAGCATGTTTGAATAAGTAAAGAAAAGGTGATAAAAACTATGGCATTTTCATTTGAAGCAGCAGCAAGTCATGGTGCTGTCATTAAAGTAATTGGTGTCGGCGGTGGCGGTGGTAACGCCATCAACCGTATGATTGAAGAAGGTGTGGCTGGTGTTGAATTTATAGCAGCTAACACAGACGTACAAGCACTGAGTAGCTCAAAGGCAGAAACAGTTATCCAATTGGGTCCAAAATTGACTCGAGGTTTGGGTGCTGGCGGTCAGCCTGAAGTTGGCCGTAAAGCCGCAGAAGAAAGTGAAGAAGTATTGACCAACGCTTTGAGTGGTGCGGATATGGTCTTCATTACTGCTGGTATGGGCGGTGGATCTGGTACAGGTGCGGCTCCAGTAATTGCACGAATTGCTAAAAATCTTGGTGCGCTAACTGTAGCAGTTGTTACACGTCCTTTTGGATTTGAAGGGAATAAACGTGGCAACTTTGCGATTGAAGGAATTGAAGGTCTTCGTGAACAAGTTGATACACTGTTAATCATCTCAAATAATAATCTCCTTGAGATTGTTGATAAGAAAACTCCACTTCTAGAAGCGTTAAGTGAAGCAGATAATGTTTTACGTCAAGGTGTTCAAGGGATTACTGATTTGATTACCAACCCTGGTTTGATCAACTTGGACTTTGCTGATGTGAAGACAGTGATGGAAAACAAAGGGAATGCCTTAATGGGTATTGGTATTGGTACAGGTGAAGATCGTGTAGTCGAGGCGGCACGTAAAGCAATTTATTCACCACTTCTTGAAACAACAATTGATGGTGCTGAAGATGTCATTGTCAACGTAACAGGTGGTTATGATATGACATTGACAGAAGCTGAAGAAGCTTCAGAAATTGTGAATCAAGCTGCTGGTCAAGGTGTGAATATTTGGTTGGGAACTTCAATTGATGAAACCATGAAGGATGAAATCCGTGTAACAGTTGTTGCAACAGGTGTCCGTGAAGAAAAGCCAGAAAGAGCAAGTCGTCCACGTGTTACTGAGCATGTTGCACCGCGTCATTCACAACGTTTTGATTTGCCAAGTAGTTCAGCTCCTGTAGTGAATCGAGGTTTGTCACAACCTGAAACTCCTAAGGGTTCTGCTTTTGGTGAGTGGGACTTGCGTCGTGAAAACTTGATTCATCCTGCTGAAACTGATGTGAAGCCGACAGTTTCTGTTGAAAAATTTACGATGGAAGCTGATGAAGATGAGTTAGATACTCCACCATTTTTCAGAAATCGTTAAAATGAATTTACAAAAAAATAGAGATGATGTATTTGCTACTGTTGAACAAGCAGTAAAAGCAGTACATCGACCTAGTCAATCGGTTAATGTTATAGCTGTCACAAAATATGTTGACAGCTCTATTGTTAGAGAATTGGTAAAAACTGGTATTCAACATATTGGTGAAAATCGCGTTGATAAATTTTTAGACAAGTATCATGCCTTAGCCGATATCGACTTAACATGGCACTTGATTGGAACCTTACAGAGACGGAAAGTAAAGGATGTTATTCATTATGTCGATTACTTTCATGCTTTAGATTCTATTAAATTGGCCGAAGAAATTAATAAACGAGCAGAGAAACCGATTAAATGTTTCTTACAATTGAATATTTCAGGTGAGCAAAGTAAACATGGTTTCTCTATAGATGAATTAGAAGAGACAATCTCACAATTAATTCCTTTTGAAAAAGTGGAAGTTGTTGGTTTAATGACAATGGCACCTTTTGATGCTGATTCAAAAGAATTAAATGAAATTTTCTCAAAATTGAAAGAGATACAAGTAACACTATCAGCAAGAAATATACCGCATATGCCTTTTAATGAATTAAGTATGGGGATGAGCGGTGATTATATAGAAGCAATACAGAATGGGGCAACTTTTGTCCGCATAGGCTCGGCATTTTTTACTGAATAGGAGAAGAAGTAGGCATGGGACTTAAAGATACATTTAAAAATTTATTTAACTATTTTGAAGTAGAAGATGCAAACGAGGCTGATGAACAGTACCAAGCAAATTCTACTGGTAATGAACGACCAGCAATGCATGTTGCTACAACAAAACCGGTCAGCAGACCTGTTGAAAGACCAAGTCGTGTCGAATCACGAGGGGATGCAAACAGTGGATCGGAGTCGCGGTTGCAACGCTTACATGAACGTCAACAAGAATTAATGTCTCATAGCGAACAAGGTAATCTAAAATCAACAATTGATATTAAATTTCCGAAACGGTATGAAGACGCACCAGAAATGGTTAATCTCTTGTTGGATAATGCAAGTATTTTAATTGATTTTCAATACATGTCTGAACAACAGGCACGCCGTTGTTTGGATTATTTGGATGGGGCACGATCAGTTCTTTCTGGAAATTTAAAGAAAGTTTCAAATACAATGTGGCTGTTAACCCCTGTAAATGTAACGGTGCATATTGAGGAACTCCGTAACACAAATGTCGGTGCGAATCAAGATTCTCAATTTGATTTTGATATGAAGCGGTAAATTTTATGCAATTTTTGATTTTTCTTATTTTAAAAATTGTAGAAATTTATTCGTATCTTTTATTGGCATATGCATTATTGAGCTGGTTTCCCAATCTCTATGCGACTCCATTGGGGCGTATGATTCAGTGGGCTGTGGCACCTATGTTAAAGCCCTTTAGACGGCTTAATCTACAGTTCATGGGCTTGGATTGGACAGTTATGGTTGCAATGATTGCACTCAACATTGGAACACGGATACTGATTCGCATCCTGCTTTTGCTAGCTTAATCATGAAAAATGATAAACAAATAATGCAACATTTTGCCAAGGAAGAAAGGGAATTCGTTGAGAAAATAATGGATATGTGTCAGCAAGTTGAAGATACATATTCCTATAGATTAACGCACTTTCTACATCCCCGACAAGATGATATTGTATCTAAAATTGCGCATTACTATCAATTACAAACTTTTTCAAGTCGTGACTTCTTGCCAACTGAACATTCGAGAGTCATTATTGCTCCAAGTTACTATGAATTAGATACTCAGGATTTTAAGCTAACAGCTCTTGATTTATCTTTTTCAAGAAAGTTTCATACTCTTTCTCATTCTCAAGTATTAGGAACTTTTCTAAATCAATTGGGGATTAAAAGAGAATACTTGGGGGATATCATTGTTAATGAAAAACAGCTTTTGGTGTTTTTAGATGAAAAGTTTGGACAGATTGCTCAACAGTCTATCACCAAAATTGCTCGTGTTCCTGTCAAAGTACGAGAAATTTCCTGGCTGTCAGTTCAATTATTGAACCAACAGGACTGGCGTTCAAAAGATGTTCTTGTTTCTAGTTTGAGACTGGATAAGTTGGTTGCGGTTGCTTTTAATCTTTCACGCTCTACTGCGAATAAGTTGATTGAAGCAGGACATGTAAAGTTGGATTATCTCCAATCCGATCAACCAAGTCGGACAGTTGAAATTGGGCAATTGATTAGTGTGAGGAAATACGGTAGAATTCGATTAAACGAGTTTTTAGGTTTTTCTAAGCAAGGAAAGATAAAATTAAAGTTAGACATTGTTAAAACTTAGGAGGAACTATGGCACTTACAGCACTAGAATTAAAAGATAAAACCTTTGCAACAAAATTCAGAGGTTATGATGCAGATGAAGTTGATGATTTTTTGGATATTGTAACGCGTGATTATGAGGACCTAATCCGTAAAAATCATGAACAAGAGTTGGAACTGAAAAATTTGCGTGAGCGTTTGGCGTATTTTGATGAAATGAAAGAATCGCTAAGCAAATCAGTTCTATTAGCTCAGGATACTGCTGAAAAAGTGAAAAAAGCTGCGGATGAGCAAGCAGCAAATATCATTAAACAAGCAGATTATGATGTCGCAACCTTATTGCATGAAGCGAAAGATAAGGCGAATGAAATTCTTCGTATTTCAACCGACAACGCTAAGCGAGTAGCTGTTGAAACAGAAGAATTGAAAAATAAAACTCGTATTTTCCATCAGAGGTTAAAATCTACAATTGAAAGTCAATTATCATTGGTAAATTCTCCTGAATGGGAAGATATTCTACGCCCAACTGCATCTTATCTTCAAACAAGCGATGAAGCCTTTAGAGAAGTATTGGTAAAAGTGCTTGATGAGGAAGTTCCAGAAGAAGAGAATCATTTAGATTATACTCTTCAACTTTCTGAAGAGGAAATTGCAGAGTTGACACGTCAAGCAACAGCATTTGAAGAAAATGAAACAATTGCTTTGTCAATTGATGATAACTAATTTAGAGCAAAGACACTATCAATAGAAATATTTTTAGCGAGTAGGAGACGGTGGAAGCCCTACAATCCCTTTCTTGCGATAATCCCTTTGCATGATTTTTCCTGAAAGAAGAAGTAGGGAAAGACGTCGGTTCACGTTACGAACGCTAGAGGGATAGGGGAAACTCTATCTGAACTAAGGTGGTACCACGAACTTTCGTCCTTATTTTGGCGGGAGTTTTTTTATTTTTTATGATACGATTAGAACTGGTAAACAAAGATAATTTTGATCAGGTGCTAGATCTTGATGTGGCACCTAAAGATCAGCGCCGAGTGGCGTCAGTTGAATATTCATTAGCTCAGGCATGGCTGTATCGAGATAGTGAAGTCCTGTTTCCATATGCTGTTAAATCTGGACAGCTAACAGTGGGATTTCTCTTGTTGTCCTATCAACCCATGGAAAACAGTTATTATATCTGGCGCATGCTCATTGATCAGAAGTATCAAAATCAGGGCTTTGGTAAGGAGGTCATTCGGCAAGTGTTACAACGAGCTAGGAATGATCAGCAGTGCCATAAGGTTACCGTAAATTATGTGATCGGTAATCATAAAATGCGGTACATTTTAGAAAAATTCGGCTTTCAACCTGTCGGTTTAGATGGTCAAGAAATGAAAATGGAATTAATTGTTAAATAAAGGAGTTATGATGAAACTAAAAGAAACCCTCAATTTGGGTAAAACAGCCTTTCCTATGCGCGCAGGTTTGCCAACACGCGAACCTGAATGGCAAAAAGCTTGGGATGAAGCAAATTTGTATGCGCGACGTCAAGAACTGAACGAAGGAAAACCGTCCTTCCACCTACATGATGGTCCTCCCTACGCAAATGGAAATATCCACGTTGGGCATGCCTTAAATAAAATTTCTAAAGATATTATTGTCCGTTCTAAATCGATGTCTGGTTTCCGAGCTCCTTACGTACCAGGTTGGGATACTCATGGTCTTCCGATTGAGCAAGTCTTGGCAAAACAAGGTGTCAAACGGAAAGAGATGGACTTGGTTGAATACCTTGAAATGTGTCGTGATTATGCTCTTAGCCAAGTTGACAAGCAACGTGATGACTTCAAGCGTCTTGGTGTCTCTGCTGATTGGGAAAATCCATATATTACCTTGACGAAAGACTATGAAGCAGCTCAGATCCGTGTCTTTGGTGCTATGGCAGACAAGGGCTATATCTACCGCGGTGCCAAGCCTGTTTACTGGTCATGGTCATCTGAATCTGCCCTTGCAGAAGCTGAAATCGAATACCATGACATTGACTCAACATCCCTTTACTATGCAAACAAGGTCAAAGATGGCAAGGGGGTGCTGGATTCAGATAGCTATATCGTTGTTTGGACAACTACACCATTTACTGTTACAGCTTCTCGCGGTTTGACCATGGGAGCAGATATTGATTATGTACTTGTTCAGCCAGAAGGTTCTGACCGGAAGTATGTATTGGCAGAAGCCTTGGTTGATAGTTTGGCAGCCAAATTTGGTTGGGCATCTTTCGAAGTGATTTCAAAACACAAGGGTGCTGAGTTTGAATATATTGTCACAGAACACCCATGGGATACTGAAGTGGATGAATTGCTCATCTTGGGTGATCATGTAACGACTGATTCAGGTACTGGTATTGTCCATACGGCTCCTGGTTTTGGTGAAGATGACTATAATGTCGGAATCAAATACAATTTAGAGGTGGCTGTAACTGTCAACGAACGTGGCTTGATGATGGAAAATGCAGGTCCTGATTTTGAAGGGCAATTCTATGACAAGGTTGTTCCAACTGTAAAAGAAAAACTAGGAGACTTGCTACTTGCTAGTGAAGTGATTAATCACTCTTATCCATTTGACTGGCGTACCAAAAAACCAATTATCTGGCGTGCAGTACCACAGTGGTTTGCTTCTGTTTCTAAATTCCGTCAAGAAATTTTAGATCAAATCGAAGCAACAAACTTCATTCCAGGTTGGGGTAAAACACGTCTCTACAATATGATCCGTGACCGTGGTGACTGGGTCATCTCACGTCAGCGGGCTTGGGGTGTGCCACTTCCTATCTTCTATGCAGAAGATGGTACAGCAATCATGTCTAAGGAAGTGACGGACCACGTTGCAGCTCTCTTTGAAGAGTATGGTTCAATCATCTGGTGGAAATCAGAAGCTAAAGACCTTCTTCCAGCTGGTTTCACTCATCCAGGTTCACCAAATGGCGAATTTACCAAAGAAACAGATATCATGGACGTATGGTTTGATTCTGGTTCATCTTGGAATGGTGTCATGAACGCCCGTGAAAACCTTGCCTATCCGGCAGACCTTTATCTTGAAGGATCTGACCAATACCGTGGCTGGTTTAATTCTTCCTTAATCACCTCTGTAGCAGTCAATGGTCATGCGCCATATAAAGCAGTATTATCACAAGGATTTGTTCTAGATGGTAAAGGCTTGAAGATGTCTAAATCACTTGGTAATACGATTTTACCAAGTGATGTTGAAAAACAATTTGGTGCAGAAATTTTGCGTTTGTGGGTGACTTCAGTTGATACGTCAAATGATGTCCGTGTATCAATGGAAATTCTTGGACAAGTTTCTGAAACTTACAGGAAAATTCGCAACACCCTCCGTTTCTTGATTGCAAATACCTCTGATTTCAATCCAGCAAGCGATGCGGTAGCTTATGACGAGCTTCGTTCAGTTGACCAATACCTCTTGGTGAAATTCAACAAACTGGTAGCACAAATCCGTGATGCCTACGATAGCTTTGATTTCATGGCCATCTACAAATCTGTGGTAAACTTTGTCACGCTTGACTTGTCAGCCTTCTACTTGGATTTTGCCAAGGACGTGGTCTACATTGATGGTGCCAAATCCTTGTCTCGCCGTCAGATGCAAACTGTTTTCTATGACATCTTGGTGAAAATTACCAAGCTCTTGACTCCAATCTTGCCACATACCGCAGAAGAAATCTGGTCATATTTGGAACACGAACCAGAAGAGTTTGTACAATTGGCGGAAATGCCAGAGGTGGAAACCTTTGCGAATGATGCGCAGTTGTTGGCTGACTGGGAGAAGGTTATGGTCTTCCGTACTCAGGCACAAAAAGCCTTGGAAGAAGCACGTAATGCAAAAGTGATTGGTAAGTCACTTGAAGCGCATTTGACAGCCTATGTCTCAGCTGAAACCAAGTCATTCTTGGATGGCTTAAATGCTGACCTTGCTCAACTTTTGATTGTATCTGATTTGACAGTTACCACCGAAGCTGCTCCTGCATCAGCGGTAGAAGTTGATGATCTTGCCTTTACTGTTACTCGTGCAACTGGTGAAGTTTGTGATCGTTGCCGTCGCATTGATACTAGTGTTGTAGAGCGTAGCTATGGTGCAACAATCTGTGACCACTGTGCAAGCGTAGTAGAAGAAAACTTTGTGGAAGCAGTAGCTCAAGGTTTTGAAGCATAGTCGAATGAATTAGCTTTCAGACAAGGAACTGAGGCGCAGGCTGTACTAGAGTAAGGAAAGACGAAAGTGACGATGTATCAAAGCTAATTCAAATGACTATATAAGTATAAAAGTCTATCTATTTCCGGATAGGCTTTTTTTTTCAAAAAAAAAAGAAGCTGGGCAAAAAGCCGTAAGCGCCCCATAACAAGGTACCTATCCAATCGTTCACTCCTCCAGTATACTGTAATTAAAAAACTGGAGGATTTTTTTATGTCACAACCCATCGTCCCATTGACTGTTCCCAAATCGCGACGCTCTGAAAAGAAAAGCAGAAATGAGATCCTGATGAAGATTCGTCTCGAAAAAGTAGAACTCACTTTCTTTCACTCTATCAACCAAGAGGTATTGGAAACAATCTTGGATAAGGTACTGTTCT
>NZ_JAIMEP010000025.1 GCF_019794555.1 Streptococcus suis
GACCTCGAAAGAAGTCGCTTTTATCGAAAATTGGATTAACAACTACCCTAAAAAATGCTTGGACTACAAGTCGCCGAGTGAATTTCTTATGGGTGGCTAATTTCAACTTGAAATTTGGGGTTTTCTTTTCTCATTCTTCCAGACAATTTTCAAGATAAACACTCGGCTAAAATAGAAACGGCCTTCTCTATCTCCTCTTCTGTAATGGTTAATGGGGGTAAGAGACGAATCACATCACTTCCAGCCGTCAAGACGATTAGACCATTCTTACGAGCCTGTGTGACTATTGTGCCCAAATCACTGGTAACTTGGATTCCAATCATCATACCTAAACCTCGAATAGCTACTACTGTTGGTAAGTTACCAAGCTGCTTTGCCAATTGACCTTGTAAGTAGCTAGCCTTGACACGAACCTTGGCTAGAAAATCTTCGGTCAGGATTTCCAACACTGCCTTACTACTGGATAGTACTAGTTTATTGCCCCCAAAAGTCGTACCATGACTACCATAGGTAAAGGCCGTTCCTAGAGCTGACTTTCCAAGCATGGCTCCAACGGGTAGACCATTGGCCAAGCCTTTGGCCAAGGTAATGATATCTGGCGAAATACCATATTGCTGATATGCAAAAAGCGTTCCAGTCCGCCCAATTCCTGTTTGTACTTCATCGACAATAAGGAGGAGGCCTTGCTCTTTACAATAGCGGGCTAATTCCGCAACAAAATCCTTGTCAGCCGGAATGACACCTCCCTCACCTTGAACCAATTCTAACATAACAGCTGCAGTGTTTTCGGTGACCAATTGTTTTACAGACTCTAGATCATTGTAAATCGCATAGTGAAATCCTTCAACAAGTGGTCCAAAACCTAGTTGTATTTTTTCTTGCCCTGTAGCTGACATCGCACCAAATGTTCTTCCATGGAAGGATTGTTTAAAAGTAATAATGTCCGATTTACCTGAGAATTTTCGAGCTAATTTTATGGCAGCTTCATTGCTTTCTGCTCCACTATTGCAGAAAAATGCCAGATAATCTTCATCCCCAATCAATAAGTCTGCGACTTGTTCTTGGAGACTATTTTGATAGAGATTTGGACTATGCCAAATGGCCTCCAATTGCTCCGAAACTACTTGCTTGACCTGCTTATGGAAACCTAAATTTGTGACCCCAATTCCAGAAGAGAAGTCTAGATAGAAATTTCCTTCCTTATCCACCAAGTAATTGCCAGCTGCTTTGATAAATTCAATGGATTCACGTTTGTAATTTTGAAATAGTTTTGTCATAGGACCTCCTACGCTAGACAAATCAAGGTGCCCCTGCTCAGATTGTCACTGATGAGTACCGTCTCAACTCCGGCTTGAACCGTTTGACTGGCTCCTTTTATTTTTGGAATCATTCCACCAGTAATAATCCCCGATTGGATTTTTTCTTCAATTTGAGTAGTATTTAAAGTTGGTAGGATTGCACCATCTTCTTTCACACCAGGTACATCTGTCATTAATATCAATCGTTCTGCTTTTAATGCAACTGCTATTGCTGTGGCTACGTAGTCGGCATTGATATTTAACAATTGTTCATCACAAACACCCATTGAGCCAATCACTGGTATCAGACCTTCTGCCATAATCGCTTCTAATGGCTGTGTATGGACCTTTTTAATCTGACCCACAAGGCCATACTTTTCTTGATTCAAATAATCAGCCTCGATTATTTTTCCAAGACTTGATTTGATTTGAATACTATCGCATCCTGCATTGTTCAAGCTACTGGTGATGCTTGGACCAACGATTTGAAATAGGCTATATTCCACTAATTTCATGACATCTTTGCTCGTCACACGAAGACCATCAATCTTCTCGACTGAGAGACGTTGCTCTGCCATTAATTTATCGATCGCAAAGCCACCACCATGAACGACAACAATCTGTTTGCCTTCTTTGTGCCATTGTTTGATTTGTTTCACACAACTCTGAGATAATTGTTGACTGGCCAATCCACCAATTTTAATTACGATACTATTTTTCATTTTCTACCTCACTAATTAGGTCCGATACAAAGCATTAATTTTTACATAGTCATAGGATAAATCGCATCCCCAAGCACGTCCGCTGGCCGATCCCATCTTTAGATGAACTTGAATGTCAATAGTGCTACCTTTGAGAACCTCTTGCATTTGCTGGCTATCAAACGACAGAGGACTTGAGTCAGCCATGACTGGTATACCACATAGCTCAATATCAATTGCAGTAGGATCAATCTCAACACCTGCATAGCCAATTGCAGCAATAATTCTACCCCAGTTTGCATCCTCACCAAATATGGCTGTTTTGACTAAACTTGAGCCAACAATACTTTTAGCCACCATCCGTGCAGCAAGGGGTGTCGTGGCTCCAGTCACATCTACTTGAATTAATTTGGTTGCTCCCTCGCCATCTTTGGCAATCATTTTAGCTAATTCTGTCATCACAAGATGCAACATGGAAACAAACTGCGCATACTCTTGTGAGCCTTCCTGAATTTCTGCGGATGTAGCACAACCATTCGCAAGGACCAAGACCATGTCATTGGTAGAAGTATCTCCGTCCACTGTAATCTGGTTAAAACTCGTTTCGACCTCTTCACTCAGAGTTTTTTGCAGAAGCGAACTTGAAATAGATGCATCGCAAGTAATAAAGGCTAACATGGTTGCCATATTGGGGTGAATCATACCTGATCCCTTGGCAACACCAGACATGGTCACCGTAGAACCAAAAATCTCTTCTTGAACAGTGATGGTTTTTGTTCCAGTATCTGTCGTTAAAATAGCTTGAGCAAACTGTTCCGCATGACCATCTAGGTCTAGCTGCTTCAAACCTGATGTAACAGTCTGAAGTGGTAAAAATTCCCCAATCACACCAGTTGAAGCAATCCCAACTAAATCTTTCTCAATCCCAAGTTGGTTTGCACTTGCTTCTTGCATAAACAAGGCATCTTCAAAGCCTTTTTGACCAGTACAGGAGTTTGCAACCCCAGAGTTTACTACTATTGCCTGCATCTGTTGCTTTGTCGCTATTGATTGTTTGGTAACAAGTAGCGGAGCTGCTATAACTTGATTGGTTGTATAAACACCTGCAACGCTGGCAGGAACTTTGGAAACAATCCAGCCAAAATCTAGTTTTTCTTTCTTAAAACCTGCGTGGACTCCATCAGCTGTAAAACCTTTGGGACTCGCAATCGTGCCATCAATAATCTTCATTTTCAAACCTTTCTAGATAAACGTTGGTAAATTGAGCAGACCAGCTGTTTCTTCAAAGCCAAATAATTGATTCATATTTTGAACAGCTTGTCCAGCTGCACCTTTTATCAAATTATCCAAGACTGCTACAACCGTTAATATTCCTGTTGTGGGGTTGTAAGCAAAACCAATGTCTGTATAATTGGATCCAATCACATGATGTAAATCAGGTAAGTGTCGTCGGACACGTACAAAGGGTTTATCTTGATATGCCTCTTGATAGATCTCAAACAAGACTTCCTCACTCAACTCATTTTCCAATTTCAAATATGCAGTAGCGACAATTCCACGAGAAAGAGGCAAAAGTGACGTTGAAAATTGAATATGCTCCACTCGCTCATCGAATTGTTGAAGCATTTGAACAATTTCAGGAATATGCTGGTGCTTATTGAGTTTATAAGTCACATAATTCCCCTGAATATGAACAAAATGACTTGCTGAGGTTGGAACTTTACCAGCCCCACTCAAACCACTCTTGGCATCAACAATCACACTACTTGGATCCACCATTTTCTTCTGTAATAAAGGAATCAATGCTAATTCCGTGGCAGTCGCATAACAACCTGGATTTGCCACAAATTTTTGAGAGGTCAAATCAGAAAATTCTGTTAGTCCATAGGTAAATTGAGCAATTACCTCTTCACTAGCTGATTCCTTACCATACCATCTTTCATAGGTTTCAGAAGGTAAACAATGATCTCCTGATAAATCAATGACTGGAAATTGATTTTGGACGAAGACAGCAGCTAAATCTTTGGCAATCCCACTGGGAGTTGCAAAAAATACTAAATCAGCAATTTCCATGATACGTTCTGCATTAAACTCCTCAATAAGGTGATCGAAACCATCCGTTACATGTGGATAAATATACGATATTTTTTGGCCAACTTCTTTACTGGCATGGACAGAAACAATATCGACATGCGGATGATTTTTCAATATTCTAAGCAATTCCAGTCCACTATATCCAGTAACACCAACAATCGAAACTTTCATTCCATACCTCCAATAGTAATTATGCTGACTAGTTTATCGCATTTTTATACACTTGTCAACATATTGTTGCATAAAAATACAAAAAATTATTTAAGGATGAACTTTCGGAGTTTCAGATTAACTTTAATTGAATGATGATTCTGATATTTTCAGGAAATTTTCAAACTTCTATGCAAACAAAAAAATACTCCTAGAAATGAGAGTGGATAGGATCCACCTTCTCCTCTAGAAGTATTTGTACACAAATCATATGAACACGATTAGCCTTTTACAGCAAAATAGTGTCCGCTTGGGCTAGCAAAATTAAAGTTAGGGAATGGCTCAGCATTCACTGGGCTACATGTATCCGTCAAAGCAGCTATGCGCTCTTGCAATGCTTGAATGTCATCTGACTCAAACAACACACTTGGTGTCATGTCAATGACTTCAGGCGATACTTGACGAATGAACTCTTTTGCATAGACTGTAATGGTTGTAGATGCCTCAGCATGGGGTTTCATGTCGAATGTTTCAAAGCCCATCATTTCAGCTTCATTCAAAATCGTAAAACCAGCTGCTTTCCAAAAAGCCTTCTCAGCAGCAACGTCTTCTACGTACAACATCAAACCAAATTCTTTTGTAAACATGAATTCTCCTTAAACTATGTTCAAATGCAAGCTGATATAGTAGCCATATTTGATTCACTCTATTTATGTGAGTCTGTTTTTTCCTTGTTTTGTAGAGCAAGTAATTCTGATAACTCTTTTTTCAAATTCTTGATTTCACTCTTTAATGAAAGACTTTTGGTCAAGCCTATTAAGTATTGGATGACTATTCCAATGAGAAGCGAACCAATTATAACCAAAATCAAAGGCATACGAAATTGACCGAACAAATAATGGACGATAACCTCTTGACGATTGGCTAATGAAAGAACAACTGTCAAAATAATCACGAGCAATAAACCAATAAGTGATAATCTCTGTTTCATCATAACTCCTTTTCTACTATGACAGTCTAGCATAAGAATCAAAACATAGCAAGAAAGACTTCTTTGAATTTACCCCAAATTGAATTGAAGAAAAATTTATCGATTAGTATTTAAAACCAACTATTCCCACTTTTCAAGAAAAGCTGTCAGCTCTGCCTGTGCTTCTGGTGTGGAGCTGACTAGCTATTTTTGGATGAAACTGAAAAATTCATCTTAACAATGCATTAAATACGCAGTTAATGTGCACTTTTTAACCATTAATAAAATGGTGCATTTTCACTCCTTCTCCAACACCTTAAAAGGGATATGGGAGTAGTCTCTATGCTCTTTTAAAAATTCCAAGGCTTCTTTTTTTACCTGTACAAGATTGACACCTTGGGCATGTGCCCCATAAACACAGCCACAGTAGCACTGGCGATAAATATCATACTCTTCACACATCTGAACCGATCGCTGGTAACCACCATTTTTCTTGAAATCGCTCGGAAGATATTGGGTATCGTACAGCTTCTGCACCTCAATTCCAACAGCATTGATGGTTTGCGCATTCTTATGTGGACTGATTGTCAATGCCGAACCAAAGTAGTCAAAACCAAGCTCAACCGCTTTTTCAGCAGTCTTGTCCAGACGATAATCATAACACACCTTGCAACGGTCTCCCCCCTCTGGCTCATTAGCCAGATGCTGGGTTTTTTTGAAAAATTCCTGAGGGCTATAGTCAGCTTCCAAATACCCCACAGTTTGACCTGTTTTCTGGTTGAAATCACTGACAAACTGTGCAGTCACAGCTGCTCGCCGTTGGTACTCCGCCTTTGGATGAATATTGGAATTGGCAAAATAGATGGTAACATCCGCATAGTGTGTCAAATATTCCAGCGTATAGGTAGAACATGGTGCGCAACAAACATGCATGAGAATCTTGGGACGAATTCCAGATGATTGCCATGATGCTGCCATTTTCTGAAAAACCTTGTCATAATTGACTTTTTGATTTGGCGATAATTGAGTTAAAATCTCTTCCACTGTTATCATAGAACCTCACAATCATCCTTTCTTTCACTTCCAGCCAACCAAGAGCACACCTTCAATGGTAATTTCAGTCAACTGACTCAAGTCCAGCTTGGACTGGTCCACTTGGAAAAAGAGGGGGGTCATATCTGCCAATACTTGAGCATGATCGGCAGAAATCGGCAGGGTACGACTGACAAAGACTTCTTCAACCTGCCCCACATAAGCCTTAAAATGCTCCACTATATCACGGTTATCATAGGACTCCTTGCGGAGTTGATCTTTGGCTAAATGGCGGAGCTCCTTGAGGTGATTGGGCCCTGGGACCAGTTTGAGAATAGCCCCACCAGCTTTCAGCACTCTGGCAAACTCCTGATAATTGGCTGGGGAAAAGATGTCCAAAATCCCTTCAATTGCTTGATCTTGAATCGGTAACTTGGTCAAGTCTCCCACAAACCATTTGACCGACTTGGTAGTGTCAGATCTGGCTGCTAGGAGAATGGAATCCTTAGAAATATCAAAAGCAAGAATGTCCAAGTCCATTTTCTTGGCTAATTTGCGGGAATAAAAGCCCTCTCCACAGCCGATGTCCAAGACTGACTGCAAGCCCAGCTCTGCTATTTTCCCCTCCAAAGCCTCGTAGAGATGATCGTAATAGCCCGCCTCTAAAAAGGCCTGGCGGTTTTCAAAGCTAGACTTGTGGTAGTTTGCAGACTGCTTTACTTGAGGGGCGAGATTGACATAGCCCTGCTTGGCAATGTCAAAAGTGTGGCGGTTGGGACAGTGGAGGCTGTTGAGGTCAAGACCAAGAGCCTGCCCACAATGTGGACAGGCGAAAAATTGGTCGCTATTGCTAAAACGTGGGTGTTTGGTCATGTTAACTATTTTCTTTTCTAAAGCGGTGCAGGGCTAGTCCTGATAGGAGCGAGGCAACAGCTCCTGTAAAGACCAGCAAGTAGCCGACTGGGAGCAGGTAGAAGTTTTCATGCAGGATACCGTTGGCATCGACATACTCGACGGAGTTGGCCTTGATGAGAAAGCATACAAGGCCTATAATCATGAGAAAGCTCCCAATAAGGGTAATGGTCAGGTGCATCTGGGTGCGGCGGCCTTCACGACCGTCTTTTACAAGTTTTTCTGTCATGTTGTTCATGTCAGTTCCTCCTAAGATTAGTTGATCTAAGGAGATCGAAAAGACAGAGGATATGAGAATCAAGAGTTCCAAATCAGGTAGATTCTTATCATTTTCCCAGTTGGAAACAGCCTGTCGTGTCACATTGAGTTTGAGGGCAAACTGCTCCTGAGTCAAACCTTCCTTCTTACGTAAATCTTTGATTTGTTGTCCAAAGTTCATTTCTTCTCCTTTCGGGGAGCGGGACAGAACTCGAAAAATGAAAAAAGTTCGTCAACAATTTTTCGTTTTAAGTTGTTGAGCTGAAACAGTCTATCCCCAGACTGTTTCACTCCCACCCCCGCACAGCTCAAAAGGTTCAGTGAACCTTTTGAGGTTGGAAATAGAGCGAACTTTGTTCGCAACAGTCGTAATGGCCAGATTTGAAGTGTGCAACACGAATTGCTGAGATTTGCTTCGCAAATCTTATCTCCAACCTTTAACAGTCCACTGGACTGTTAAACCCAATCAACCACTGCGCTGAGATGTTGACACCACCTTCGAGAAGTGATGCTAATCTCTAAACTCATCTTAACTTGTCGGTCGATGTTTTCCAAGAAAAGCTGGCTTGCTCTGGACTTTTTAGCGAAAGGTGGTCTTGCTAACTACGCAAGACTGGCTTGCAAGCTTGTTCTATCAAGGGTTTGAGCCTCTTGTCAACTCCCTGTCAACCTAGCCCATCTGCTCGGATAATGCTTCCCATTCTACCATGAGGCTATCATGTTGGGCAGTCAGTTGGTCGATTTCTTTCTGGTAATCGGTCAGCTGGCCGATGTCGTTGGTTTCTAGCATGGCTTGGTTGAGCTCGCTCAGGCGGTTCTCAATAGTCTCGATTTCTACCTCGATTTGCTCGATGCGGCGGGCCAATTTACGTTGCTCTTTGAGATTTTCCTTTTGGGCTTGGTAGTCCATGGCTCCGGCTGATTGGTTAGCCATTTCTATCTGGTCAGGCAGGGCTTCTGCTTCCAGCTCTGCCTTTTTCTCCAAATAATAATCGTAGTCGCCCAAATAGAGCGTGGAGCCAGTTTCCGAGATTTCCAGTACCTTGGTGGCGACGCGGTTGATGAAATAACGATCGTGGCTGACAAAGAGGAGGGTGCCATCAAAGTCGATGAGGGCATTTTCCAAGACCTCCTTGCTGTCGATATCCAAGTGGTTGGTCGGCTCATCAAGGATGAGGAAGTTGTTGTTTTCCATGGACAGCTTGGCGAGGAGCAGGCGGGCTTTTTCCCCACCAGATAGCATGGAGACGGACTTTTTGACGTCATCGCCTGAGAAGAGGAAGGCTCCAAGGCGGTTGCGGATTTCCACTTCAGGTGTGGTCGGAAAGGCTGACCAGAGCTCCTCCAAGACCGTGTTGGAGGGCGTCAGTGCCGACTGGGTCTGGTCATAGTAGCCCACTTCCACATTGGCACCTAGCTTAGCTTCCCCTTTGATAAATGGCAGAGCTCCGATGATGGATTTGAGCAGGGTTGTTTTTCCGATTCCATTGGGACCAACTATAGCAATGGCATCCAGCTTTCGTTGGTCAATGGAAATAGGCTGAGAAAGTATTCCTCCATCGTAGCCCACCGCAGCATTTTCCACTGTCAAGACGATATTGCCAGAAGTCTTGTCCGACTGGAAAGTCATGTTGGCAGACTTCTGACCAGTTGTTGGCTTGTCCAGTCGCTCCATCTTCTCCAACTGCTTGCGTCTAGCTTGGGCACGCTTGGTGGTCGAAGCACGGACAATATTTTTCTGAACAAAGTCTTCTAACTTGGCAATTTCCTTCTGTTGCTTTTCATAGTTTTGCAATTCCGTTTGCAACTTCTGCTCTTTGAGCTCGACAAACTGAGAATAATTGCCCACATAGCGATCCAAGGAATGCTTGGTCAAATCCAGTGTCAGTGTCGCCACCTTGTCCAAGAAATAGCGGTCATGGCTGACAATAATCAAGGCTCCCTTGTAATGCACTAGGTAATTTTCCAGCCAGGCAATCGTGTCAATGTCCAGGTGATTGGTCGGCTCGTCCAGCACCAATAATTCTGGGCTTTCAAGCAACATTTTTGCCAGTGCAAGACGAGTATTCTGCCCCCCAGAGAGCTCAGAGATTTTCATATCCCACATGGTCTGGTCAAACTTAAAACCATTCAAAATAGCACGGATATCCGCCTCATAGTTAAAGCCACCAGCCAGACGAAATTCCTCTGACAAGCTATCGTAGGTCTTCATCAGCTGCTCAAGTTCACTACCAGACAAACTGCCCATCTGCTCTTCCATACCACGTAGACGTTTTTCTGTCGTCCTCAAGTCGTCAAAGACATGGAGCATCTCATCGTAAATGGTATTTTCCGACTGGAATCGACTGTCCTGCGCCAGATAAGAAAGCGATAGATCCCGTTTGGTAGAAATTTCACCACTAGTTGCTGCTTCTTCACCCACTAAGATTTTTAGCAAGGTAGACTTGCCTGCGCCATTTTTTCCGACAAGGGCAATCCGATCCCGTTCATCTACTTGAATGTTGATATTGTTAAATAAAACTTCGCCCGCAAAGGAGCGCTCAATCTTGTTTCCGCTTAGTATAATCATAAAAATATTGTACCACAAATTAGTATCGTCGTGCGGTATCCTATTTCTAAATTCCGCAAAAAACAGCTACTTTTCAGTTGCTGTTTTTCATGTTATTTTCACATTTTCTAACCTAAGCCATTCAGTAGTTCCTTATTCTGCCAAAGCAGGTAAAGACCACCACCAATAATGATGACCATGATCATAAACTTAATCAAGCCTTTCACAAATCGAATGATGACTAGCAATATCATAGAGACAATCAACCATCCCCATGCAGAGGAATTCAATAATGATTCCATTCCAGCGAGGCTATTCCCCGCCAAATCACGCACCGGTGCAGGAATTTTTTCCGCCCAGTCAGATGATAGACCCAATTGATTCATAATTGACTGCCCACTTGTCTTCAGCCATGCAAAAATGCCGGCATTATAGAGAAATAGCAGAGCTTGCTCAGGGTATCGCTTTAATAAATTGCGAAACATGTTAAGATAGACTCCTTTATTTATTTTATGATTCGTTTATCAGTCAATACGTAGTATAAAGCTGGACAACTGCATCAATATCTGCCTGCTGAATACCATGATTGGAACCCGCTGACTCCATGACAGAGGTCTGATTATCTTCGTGGTCTAGACCAATAGCGTGTCCCAATTCGTGTTCAGCTGTGTGAACAATCCGGTCCATATCATAACCATATTGTTCATTTAACAAATAATAACTATTTAAGCGAACCGTTACTGAACTATAATAATTCGTAAGTAAGTTCGTTGTTGAATTGGCTTCGCCTGCTGCCTGCGTATTTCCGTCATTCATCTCAGTTGCGATAATATCGGCCTGACTCGGATCAGTCGTCACAACAAATGTGAAGGCACCCGTGGCATTCCAATTTGCAACAGCCGTCTGATAGGCAGCAACAAATGTTGGATTCTGAGTTTCGATATAAATGGTCGCAGTATTACTTTCCCAACGGCCATGATCGGCTGTATTTACCGTATCAGTTGTGAGGTGTTTAATGGTATCAACACCTTCTTCTAAAGAAACTTCTGATTGTCCATTGACCATCAATTGAACTTCTTGTGCCAATGTTTGAAGCATTTGAGGGGCCGCATCTTTTTGAAAATAGAACAGCAATCCCAATCCACAGGCGATGACCACCATCGATAACCAAACTATGCCCCAAAACGTTCGCCAAATCCACCGAAAAATACTTTTAATAATATTCATAAACTACACCTCTACCTAGAAATAGGTTTCAGTATAGCTAAATTTTCTAAATCTTTTCTTAAAACTTAAGATAATCTTTCTTCCAATTCAAAATCGATTGGTAACCAGGATAAAACCTTTTCAATCTGCTGGTTCCAATAATACCATTCGTGTTTTCCGGGACCAACACTTGCTTCAATATCCAAACCAGCTTTTTTTAAAGCAGCAATCGCCTTTTGATGGCCATCAAAGAGAAAATCTTCTTCCCCACACCAGGCATAGAACTTTGTTTTTTTATCCGATTGTTTGACCATCTCTAGCAAGCTATTTGGATTTTTTGTGTCAGAAATATCCCCAAAAACTCCCTGCCAGTAGGCCATATTCCCTAAAGACGCTGAGGCGGGATTGTCAAAATCAAACTGAAGAGCTCCTGACAAAGATGCTGCATAAGAAAAACGATTTGTCCCCAGTGCCAATTTAAAAGCACCATAACCACCCATTGACAGCCCAGCTATAAAGTTCTTTTCGCGCTGATCAGACATATTTGGGAAGAATCGTTTTAAAATCTGAGGCAATTCAATCGCAAAGGCGTCATAGTAATTTATACCATAAGTAGTATTGGTATACCAACCTTTGTCAGTATTGACCATAACAACAATGAGATTGGTATAGCGAACCAGTCGTTCAATCGTCGACCGATTGAGCCAGGAGTCGTGGTTCCCTCCCATTCCATGTAGGAGATATAAAACAGGAATGTCTTTATCATCTGGATTTTCAACCCGATTCCGGTCTGGATAAAGGACATTGACCTGCCTAGACATATCCAATACTTCCGAGTGATATTCGATTTTCATAATAGCCATATATTTCTCCTTATTGGAAAGAGCCTGAGTTATCCTCGGCTCTTCACAAATTTATTAAACTCATTTAACTTCCATAATCACTGGCAAAATAGCCGGGCGACGTTTGGTCTGTTCAAATAGGAATTTAGAGAGGTCATCGCGAACAGCACTTTTCAACTCTGTCCAGTCAAAACTATCTTTTGTAAAGTAATTTTCAACTGTTGCATTTACTAACTCTGAGGACTCACGCAAGATATCTTTACTCTTCTTGACATAGACAAATCCACGGGTATTGACTTTTGCCTTAGAAATAATTTTCTTTTCACGACGATTGACTGTAATCGCTACAATAAATATGCCATCTTCAGAGAGAATTTTACGATCACGCAGAACAATATTTCCAACATCCCCAATTGCATTACCATCAATCATCACATCACCAGAAGGTACGGCACCATTGTGAACAAAGTCTCCATCTTCGAAGGACATCACATCACCGCGTTTGACGATGATAATATTCTCTGGGTACATACCGATTTCAAGAGCAGCTTTTGCATGAGCCTCCAATTGACGGTATTCCCCTTGGATTGGGAAAAGATATTTGGGCTTCATGATATTCATCATCAATTGAAGATCTCTAGAATTCCCATGACCTGACACGCGCAATTTCTTCGCAATGGATTGTACAACACCACCAGCTTTGTACACTAAGTTTTCAACACGGGCTACCACCGCTTCTTTTGAAATACTTGGAGTCGTAACAATATACACTAGATCTCCATCCTTGATTTCAACATACCTGTGTCTACCGATAGCCATTTTTCTCAAGCCATTCAAGGGCTCACCCATACGACCTGTTTCAAGAATAATGAGCTCATGGTCCTCATACTTCGCAATGTCTTTCGGCTTCACAAGTAGTTTTTCACTAACAAGATGCAACTTCTTCAGTTGAATTGCTGTACGGACAATGTTCTCTACGTCATGACCCGTTAGGACAATACGGCGACCTGTTTTTTCCGCAGCATCAAAAATTTGTTGGATACGGACAATATTGCTGGCAACTGCTGCAACAATGACACGACCATCCCAATCGGCAATTGTATTGAGAATTTCTTCCCTTGCTTCATGCATACTTGCACCCTGTTCACTGCTGTCTGCATTGGCAGAATCAGACAAGAGCGCTAAAACTCCCTCATTACCAATCTCAGCTAAGCGACTAAAATCAGTCTTGTAGAATTTATCTGCCGCCTGGTCAAATTTAAAATCACCAGTATAGACAATATTGCCTTGATCCGTTTTAATCACCACTCCCAAGCTTTCAGGAATGGAATGAGTTGTTTGAAAGAAAGAAACAACCGAATCCCTAAAATCTATTTCAGTCTTCTCATTGATCACATGAAAATCATTGAATTTTTTCGTTGCATTATTATTTTTAACAATCAATTTTGCTAATTCAATCGTCAAATGCGAACCAAATACCGGCACCTTCACTTTTTCCAGAAGGTATGGAAGCGCCCCAATAGCATCCGCATGACCATGCGATAAAAAGACTCCTGCTACTCGGTGCTTATTTTCTTCCAAATATTCAAAGTTCGGAACGACAACATCCACACCAAGTTGTTCATTTTCTGGATACTTTGCACCCGCATCCAAAACAAATATATGCTCATTTACTTCGGCAATATAGAGGTTTTTCCCATTTTCCCGAACACCACCAAGAGCCATAATTTTAATTGTGCTCATCTTTACTCCTTTTGGACATCCCACAGGTGTCCATTTTATTTTTCTTACCAACGGTCCTTGGGAGTTCCAAGTCGAATTACAGTCTGCTATTTATCGTCATTTAGTTTTTCTTTTATTACTTCGACGTACGAGGAAACTTCGTTTCCCTATTTCCAACTTCAAACACTCCACAGGAGTATTTGAACTCACCTTGCCTGATTTTGTAATAGTGACTTGCTTTGCAAGTATTATCTCCCACCTTGCACAGTCCATTGACTGTGCAAGCAATCTGGGGGACTGTTTCAAGTCAATGCCTAGAAACAAGAAAGCATTGAGTTATGCCTGCGGCTGTTGATGCGAACTTTGTTCGCTCTATTTCCAACCTCCAACTATCCACCAGATAGTTGGAGCGAGTACTAAAAGTAAACTAAAAGACTATATTTTAGCTATCGTTTCTATTATACATTTTTTCAAGAAAATTTACAAAAACTCCGCTGAAAATCAACGAAGTTCCTATAAATAAATTTGTAACAAAATCACTTTTGTCTCCATTTGATGACGTCCATGCGAACCAAGTCCATAAACATTCTTACAAAATTGAAAAACTAACTATTTCATACTTCATCACAATTCAACGATATGGACTGAAAAACCAATTTCCTCAACAAAACGTAAAACATCCTTAGTCTTGACAAAAATTGTTTTGGTATTCACATTTGGATGAAAAGTTAGTATGGGTTGAGCTAAAATTTCTTTGTCAAAATAGACTTGAATATCCTTTTCAATATTATGCAACAAACCAAAAATAGAGACCACTCCAGCTGGCAAGTGCATCTTTTCCATCAAACTATCACTGGAGGCCATCCGGATGCGGTTGGCTCCCACCAAATCACGAAAATGGTTCATATCCAACTGCTTCTGGTCATCCATGATCAACAAATAGAAAGCTGTTTTCTTTTTGTTTGTCAGAAACATAGACTTGGTGCGGACTCCTTCTAATCCTTCTATAAAGCAGTCCGCATCTTCTGTGGTCAAAGCAGCTGGATGTTCAATAAACTCGTAATCAATTCCTAATTCTGCCAGTTTATTAAAAACAAGGTTTTCCATGACGCTACCTCTCTATGTATAGTCGAATGAATTCGCTTTCAGACAAGAAATTGAGATGCAGGTAGCTAGAACAGACTAATGGGCTGTTCTAGGTTGGAAATAAGACTTGCGAAACAAGCCACTTTCGTAGAGTATGACAAACCCAAAGTGACGATGTATCAAAGCTAATTCAAATGACTTTATTTAAGTATAGTATACTTCATTTTTTTATACCGCTCAAAGGAAAAGAAAAGCCTGGATTGCTCCAGACTATAGGGACCTGTATTCACAAGTGAAATGCACTGAGTTAAGTCTAGTTTTGTGCTAAAACTAGACTTAGAAGTACTGAACTATGACTACAGGTTCTTAATCAAACAACTTATAATAATCTTCCAGTTTCATCTTAGATTTTTCTTCAGCAGTCTGATCCTGAATGATCTGACCATTTTTCATGACAATCAGTCGATTGCCGTGACGCAACGCATCTTCCATCTGATGAGTGACCATAAGTGCAGTCATTCCCTTGGTCGCAATCAATTCATCCGTTAACTGCATCAAGGATTGACTGGTTTTGGGGTCAAGTGCAGCAGTATGCTCATCCAATAACAATAATTCTGGTTGTTTCAAACTCGCCATCAAGAGACTCAATGCCTGACGTTGACCACCTGATAAAAGCCCTGCTGGCGTTTCCAAATGTTTTTCCAAACCATTTCCAACTCGCGGTAAGAGTTGAGCAAATTCCTCTATCTGTTGAGATAATTTACGTGGTACCAAACCCCGTCCCTCGCCACGGTATTTTGCGATGAGCAAGTTTTCAGCCACCGTCATACGAGGAGCTGTTCCCATTTTCGGATCTTGAAAGACACGAGCTAAGTATTTTGCCCGTTTCTCTGCAGGCCAATTGGTCACATCCTCACCAAGAATATGAACTGAACCACTGGTCAAGGGCAAGGTTCCTGCAATGACATTAAAAAGTGTTGACTTTCCAGCTCCATTACCACCTAAAATGGTAATAAAATCCCCTTGGTAGATGGTCAGATTTACCTTATCTAAGATGACACGCTCTTCATTAAATCCATTGGTCACTACTTTAGTAGCTTTTTTTAATTCTACAATTGCTTTCATCTTGACAAACTAGCTCCTTTCAACACTTTATTTTTCAACTCGGGAACCATGAGACAGATTGCCAAAATCATAGCAGAGAAGATACGAAGGTAGCTAGTATTGATTCCTAGTGAAATAACACCGAGAATTAAGAATTGATAAAAGATAGCACCTACAGCAATGGCCAATAATCGCTCTAGCATGGTCAGATTTCCATAAAGAACTTCACCGATGATTAGACTTGCCATTCCGACCACAATGACACCAATACCACGAGAAACATCCGCATAGCCTTCCTGTTGTGCAATTAAGGCGCCAGCAAGAGCAATAATCCCGTTTGAAAGTACTAAACCGAGCAATTCCATTCTGCTGGTGTGGATCCCAAAACTACGCGCCATATCTGGATTGTCCCCTGTCGCGATAAAAGCTTGTCCAAGTTTTGTATATAGGAAGAACATCAAGGCTGCAATCACTAAGGCAACACTACCCAAACCTAACAACAAGCTATTGACCTGATCAGAAAAAGGAAGTAAATCTTGTAAACGATTCGTATTCAACAAGCCCAAATTAGCACGACCCATGATAAATAATATAACAGAGTGGCAGGAAGACATCACTAAAATACCAGCCAAAAGTGTAGGGATTTTCCCCTTGGTATATAACAAGCCTGTAACCAAGCCTGCCATGCACCCTGCCAATACAGCTGCCAAAGTTGCCAAAACAGGATGAACTCCCTGAGTGAGCAAGGTAACAGCAACTGCACCACCTAGAGGGAAAGAGCCTTCGGTCGTCATATCTGGAAAATTCAATATTCTAAACGTGACGAATATTCCTAAACCAAGTACAGCCCATAAAAGAGCCTGTGAAACTGTTGATACAATCATAACTATCCTTTGTTTTATTCAATAACTTTACTTGCCTGATTGATCACATCATCTGACAAGGTAATTCCTAATTCTTTAGCAACTTTTTGGTTGACTACAATGGTACCCTCGTTAAAGATTTGCACAGGTGTGTCCGCTGGATTCGCACCATCAAGAATTTTTGCAGCCATTTTACCAGTTGCAACACCCAAGTCATATTGACTGAGGGTAACAGATGCAATACCGCCGCCTTCGACCATGTCTTCTACGCTTGTGAAAATCGGTGTTTTGGTTTTATTTGCCACAGATACGACAGTTGAAAAGGCAGATGCAACCGTATTATCTACAGGGGTGAAGAGGGCGTCTACCTTGCTGCTTGCCACCTCTACAGTAGAAGCCAATTCATTGCTTGAAGCAACTGCATATTCAAGAACTGTATAGCCAGCCTCTTCTGCTGCTGCCTTAAATTCAGCAACTTGAATTTTTGAATTGTCTTCGTTTGAGGAGTAAAGAACACCGATTGTTTTTGCATCTGGTGTAATTTCTTTAATGAGAGAAACTGTATCTGCTACTGGTGTTTGGTCAGATACTCCTGTAATATTTCCACCAGGATTTTTCAAGTCAGTTACCAAGTTAGCCCCAACAGGATCTGTTACAGCCCCCATGATGATAGGTAATTCTGTCGTAGCGTTTGCTAATCCCTGTGCAGCAGGTGTCGCAATACCAATCAATAGCTCATTGCCATTGTCCACCAATTTTTTACTCATGGTTTGAACCTGTGACTGATCACCTTCTGCATTCATAAAATCAATCGAGAGATTCTCAGTTGTGGTATAACCACCTTCTTCAAGTCCTGCTTTGATTCCCTTGTAAATTTCGTCTAGTGAATCATGCGTCACAAATTGGAGGACCCCAATTTTAACTTTTGCTGTGCTATTCGTTGAATTGTTCTGTTCTTTTTGCGTCAAAAACAAGGCAGCAACCACCATCACAGTAAGGGCAATAATTGTAGCAAGTAAATTCTTATTTTTCATCATATCTAATTCTCCTTTTTAATAAACAAATCCTACATCATCAGTATACTATTCCACCATCGCCATCGTTTCATCATGATTACCTCGTTTTGTTAATAATTGTCAAAGTAGATTGCTTTTAGATAAGGAACGGAGGCGCAGACATAACTCAAGTTAGGCAAGCCGAACGTGACACAATATAAAAGCACTCTACGAAGACAATGGAAAAGCCCCCGCAGGAAAAACCAACCTGCGAGGGCGTCAATGACACGGTGCCACCTCACTTATGGGAATTGTCTAGAATCCTCCCATATCTTATCTCCTCTAACAAGGAGTTGCACTGTAAGGTGTGCGGACCGAACTATCATTGTTTTAAGTTCATTTGCGTGACTGTTTTGGCTGAGTACTTTGTTAGCTCTCCTTGCTATACCGCCAGTATAAGCTGCGTCGACCTGCCTCGTACTCAGCCAAAACAGTCTACGCAAAGTATTTATGCCAAACAATCATTTGTGCACCTAAGTCTGAAGACAGACAATTCTGCACATCAGCCCATTTCATAAAACTCCGCCACCCGTTCCCAGTACCACAGGCTCCCTGAAGACTTCTGCTTTACTACTTCTTCTGATTACAGACGATTATACGGCATCAAAAAGTCTTTGTCAAGGCTTTTGATTAAATTTTCTGAAAATTTTTCTTTCGGCTCCGTGCTGGGTCTCATCAAAAAATCTATGAAATATGATATACTAGACTGAGTTATAGCGATTAGAAAGAGGAAAACCATGTCTTTTGACGGATTTTTTTTACATCACATGACGGCTGAGTTAAGGGCCAATTTAGAAGGTGGGCGGATTCAGAAAATCAACCAGCCCTTTGAACAGGAAATTGTTCTGAACATCCGCAGCAACCGTCAGAGCCATAAATTGCTCTTGTCTGCACATTCCGTTTTTGGCCGTGTCCAGCTTACTCAAACAGAATTTACAAATCCTAAGGTACCTAATACCTTTACCATGATTCTGAGGAAGTATTTACAAGGTGCGGTTATCGAGGAAATTAAACAGCTAGAAAACGATCGGATTTTAGAGTTTTCGGTGTCCAACAAGGACGAGATTGGCGACCATATTCAAGCTACCTTGATAGTAGAAATTATGGGAAAACATAGCAATATCATCTTGGTAGATATGTCTGAACAGAAGATTATCGAGGCTATCAAGCACGTTGGTTTCTCGCAAAATTCCTACCGAACTATTTTGCCAGGCTCCACCTACATTCGACCACCGGAGACGCATTCTCTCAATCCTTACACAGTATCTGACGAGAAATTATTTGAAATCCTATCGACTCAGGAACTGAGTCCAAAAAATCTCCAACAGGTCTTTCAAGGTTTGGGGAGGGATACGGCTTCTGAACTGGCCAGTCATTTGCAGACAGACCGCCTGAAGAACTTCCGTGCCTTTTTTGACCAGGCTACACAGCCTAGCCTGACAGACAAATCCTATGCTGCTCTGCCATTTGCCAATAGCCCTGAAAACCAGCCACACTTTGAGAGCCTGAGCAGTCTGCTGGATTTCTACTATCAGGACAAGGCGGAGCGGGATCGGGTGGCCCAACAGGCCAATGAGCTGATCAAGCGGGTGGCCGGTGAGTTGGAGAAAAATCGCAAGAAGCTGGTCAAGCAGGAGCAGGAATTGGCGGATACAGAGACGGCGGAGTTGGTGCGGCAAAAGGGCGAGCTCCTGACCACCTATCTGCATCAGGTACCCAACGACCAGTCGAGTGTGCGGTTAGACAACTACTATACGGGCCAGGAGCTGGAGATTGAGTTGGATGTGGCTTTGACTCCTAGCCAAAATGCCCAGCGTTACTTCAAGAAGTACCAGAAACTCAAGGAGGCGGTTAAGCACCTGACCAACTTGATTGAGGAGACCAAGGCAACCATTGTCTATCTGGAGTCCGTTGACACCATGCTGGAACAGGCTAGTCTGGCTGAAATCGACGAAATCCGTGAGGAGTTGATTGAAACAGGTTACCTCAAGCGTCGCCACCGTGAGAAAATCCATAAGCGTCAGAAACCTGAGCGATACTTGGCGACGGACGGGAAGACCATTATTCTGGTAGGAAAAAATAACCTGCAAAATGATGAGTTGACCTTCAAAATGGCCAAGAAAGGCGAACTCTGGTTCCACGCTAAAGACATTCCAGGCAGTCATGTGGTTATCACAGATAACTTGGACCCAAGTGACGAAGTCAAGACAGATGCTGCTGAATTGGCTGCCTACTTCTCCAAGGCAAGGCATTCTAACTTGGTTCAAGTCGATATGATTGAAGCTAAGAAACTGCATAAGCCAACAGGTGGCAAGCCTGGTTTTGTGACCTATCGCGGTCAGAAAACCCTCCGTGTCACCCCAACAGAAGAAAAAATAAAGACCATGAAAATCAATTGATTTCCATGGTTCTTTTCTTTACCCATTTTTGGGAAAGTGAACAGTCATTGTGGTGCCTTGACCTAGTTGACTTGATACTTGGACACTTGCACCATGAACCTGTAAGGCATGTTTCACTATTGAAAGTCCTAGACCTGTCCCCCCCACTTGTTTTGAACGACTTTTATCCACACGATAAAAACGTTCAAAAATACGTTCCTGATCAGCTTTCGAAATACCAATGCCGGTATCTCGAACCTCTAGATGAATGTGTTCTTGATCTTGATATAGATCAATTGTGACCTGACCACCATCTCTATTATATTTGATGGCATTGTCACATAAATTATACACAATGGATTGTAAGAGAGCGGGATTGCCTGTAAAATCAACCTCATCCCCATTAAATTGAATGGAGATCCCTCGCTGATCTGCTTTTTCTTGTAGACTAGCAACCACCTGTTGGATGACTCCTTTAAAGTGGATTGGTTCTTTACTGATTGTTCGCCCCTCGTCTAGTTGCGTCAATTGAAGAATATCTTCAACCAATTGGATCATCCGCTGTGACTCTTGATAAATTTTTTCAGAAAATAATTGTACATTTTCAGGAGAAACCACATTGGCCCTGAGAATTTCAGAATAGCCTGATAAAATATGCAAAGGCGTCCGCAATTCGTGTGATACTGTTGCTGTGAATTCTCTCCGTAACTTGTCAAGATAATATTGTTCAGTCACATCAAAAAATAGAAAAACTGCTCCGGATTGGAGTTTGTCTGTCCAAATAGGTCTGGCAATAACTTTGTACTGACTATCTTTTATTTCACAAATGGACTCTACTTTTTGACCATTCAAAACGGTATCCATCAGACTTTTCAGGCCAAGATTCCGTTGAAAGAAAGGCAAGGATTGGCCAAAATCATCAGATTGAAAATCAAGTAGTTGGCTGGCTGCTCCATTGTAACTAACCAAATGCCCCTTGGCATCCACAATAACCATTCCTTCTCTTATCTTGGAGATAATGGTGTCAAACTCATCTTGCTTTTGTTGCAATAAGGTTTCTTTTTCAGCAAGTTGTGATTGATGGTAATCCAGACGTTTCAGCAAAGGGTGGAGTTCCGCGTAGACTTCATTGTCTAATGGTTTATCCAAATCAATTGCTTCTAAAGGTGCAAGTAGTTTTTTTGAGGTTAGTCTTGCTAGGAGGATTGCTGCAAAAACAGAAATCAAAAATAGTAGACTAACCCATGGTGCTAGATTCCATAATAAAACAACAATCGTTTTCTGTGCGATAGCTAAGCGAATCACTGTACCATCATTTAAGCGTTGAGAAGTATAGAGCAATCGCTGGGTTAAAGTGGCTGATTGTCGAATACTCTCACCATAACCAGTTTCGAGTGCTTCCACCACTTCTTCACGATTGCTGTGGTTGTCTAATTGTTTGACATCTTTTTCAGAATCATAAAGCACTTGACCGTCATGTGCAATCCAGGTAACACGCAAATCTTGCAAATCAATTTGATCCAGATAGGTCTGTCCATCCTCCTCAACTGCTTGTGTAATGAGACTGGTTTGGAGCCTTAATTGATCTAACTGTGAATTTGTAAAGTAGTGATATAAATACCCTAAGATAAGGATAATGGTACCTAAGAAGATGGACATCGAAGACAGCAAAACTGTTCGAAAAATTTTCTTAGTCATCTTCTTCCTCCAGTTGGTAACCAACACCTCTAACAGTCTTTATGTACCCACCTGCACTCCCCAGTTTCTGACGTAAGGTTCCAACATGCACATCAACTGTACGGGTTTCACCGAGAAAGTCCTGTCCCCAAACCCTGTCCAATAATTCTTGACGACTAAATACTTTCTGGGGTGCTTTTAGGAGCAAATGGAGCAATTCAAACTCCTTCAATGTCAGTTCAACTTTCCGATTTCTAACCGATACTTTATGTCGCTCTACATCCATCTGTATATCGCCAAAGCAACAAAGATCCGATGGTTGATTTCGCTGACTTCGCCGTAAAACAGCCTTAATACGTGAAATCATTTCCATCATTCCAAAGGGTTTGACCAGGTAATCATCAGCACCAAGATCCAGGCTTTGAACCTTATCGATTTCCGTTCCTCTAGCCGTTGCCATCACAACAGGGAGATCGCGTGTGTAGGACTGACTTCTTAGTTCCTGTAAAATGGAAATTCCATCCTGCCCTGGCATCATTACATCTAATAAAACCAAGTCTGGTAATTCTTGTTCAATGACTGGCCAAAAAGCTTCAGCATCAGCAAAACCTCTAGCCTCAAAACCAGCGGTCTTGAGGCTATAGATCATTAATTCACGAATGGCATCATCATCTTCAACACAGTAGATCATTTATTTTACCCTTCTAATTGACCTGTGATAGCGTAATGAACCCATTTAGCGATATTTACAGCGTGATCCCCAATGCGTTCTAAATACTTAGCAATCATCAACAAGTCAATGGCCTGGTCCCCATTTGCAGAATGGTTCCCTAAATAATTGGCTAGTTTTTCTTTTATTGTACCAAAATATTGGTCAACTGTATCGTCTTTTTCAATCACTTCATGTGCTAATCGATCGCTTTCCTTTACAAAGGCATCCAAACTACCAACAACCATCTGGGTAACCTGCTCTGCCATTTTTTTAACCAAAGGAATTTCATCCACCAAATCAATTGTGTTACGGCTGATTAGATCCGCAATTTCAGAGGATTGGGCCCCAATCCGTTTCATATCATACACCATTTTTAGGGCTGAGGAAACAGTTCGTAGGTCTCTAGCAACTGGTTGTTGGCGCAAGAGCAATTTGATACAGCGAGCTTCGATATCTCGCTCTAACTCCTCAATTTGCAGGTAGGTTTGCTGAATACGCTCTTGATTGAGACTTTCAGGACCATTGAGCCCTTCGAGTGAACGGTTGATAATCTCTTCGCAGAGGGCCCCCATAAAGACCATATCTTTTTGCAAATCTTCTAACTGACTTTCGAATCGTGACCGCATTAGCCAAACCTCCCTGTAATGTAGTCTTCTGTGCGTGGATCTTCAGGCATACTGAAGAGAGCGCTGGTTTTATTGCATTCCACAACTTCACCCAACAAGAAGAAAGCTGTTTGGTCTGAAACCCTCAAAGCCTGTTGCATGTTGTGCGTCACCATGATAATGGTATAATCTTTTTTCAATTCCAGTACCAATTCCTCAATTTTAGCTGTGGAAATTGGGTCAAGAGCACTTGTTGGTTCATCCATCAACAAAACTTCTGGCTCAATAGCAAGCGCACGCGCAATGCAGAGACGTTGCTGCTGGCCACCAGACAAACCTAAAGCCGACTTGTTAAGACGGTCTTTTACCTCATCCCAGATAGCTGCTTGACGCAATGATTTTTCAACAATTTTATCCAACTCTAATTTATTGTGAATTCCGTGAGTTCGAGGACCGTAAGCCACGTTATCATAAATGCTCATCGGGAAAGGATTTGGTTTCTGGAAAACCATTCCCACTTTTTTACGAAGTACTGTTGTTTTCATATCCGTATAAATATCTTCCTGGTCCAATAATACTTTACCAGTGATACGGCAATTTTTCACTAAATCGTTCATCCGGTTCAGACTTTTCAAGAGTGTTGACTTACCACAACCAGATGGGCCAATGAAGGCAGTGATTTGATTACTTGGAATATCCAAGTTGATATTTTTCAAGGCTTGAAATTCTCCATAATACAGATCCAAGTCCTGAATGCTAAATTTACTCATGCTTATTTCTTCCTAATTTATTTGCAATCCATTCGGATAAAAGGTTCATCACGATAACGAGAATCAAGAGAATAACTGCTGTAGCGTAGGTTTGATTGACATAAATACCTTCGCCAGAAATCAAGTACATATGTACAGCCAATGTTCGTCCTGAACTTGTTAAACTCTTAGCAACTTCCGCCACTGTACCTGCAGTGAAGATAAGTGCTGCAGACTCACCAATCACACGCCCCAAGGCCAAAACAACACCTGAAAAGATACCAGGCAAGGCTGATGGTAGAACAACTTGAAAAATTGTACGTAACTTTCCAGCTCCGAGTGCGAAACTACCTTCACGATACCCATCTTCAACTGATAATAAAGCTTCTTCTGTTGTACGCATTATCAAAGGTAAAATCATAATACTTAACGTCGCTGCACCAGCAATAATCGATAAGCCTAGATTTAAAAATTTTACAAAGAAGAGCGCTCCAAACAATCCATAAATAATAGAGGGGATTCCGGATAAGGTTTCTGTTGCCAGCCGAACAACTGTGACAAGTGGATTACCTGACTTAGCATATTCCGTTAGGTAAACAGAAGCACCGATACCAATTGGTAGGGCAATCAACAAGGCTAAAATAGCCATCAAAATCGTATTTAGTAAGGCTGGTAACATTGAAACATTTTCACTATTATAGGTCCAGGAAAATAATTCTGGTCTAAGAAAAGGAATCCCTTTCAGTAAAATATAGCCCACAATAAATACGGTTGCTAATCCAGCAAGGCTAGCAGATAGATAGACTACCAGTCTCAAAAAGAGCGACAAGCGGTCATCACTATCTTGTTTCTTAAAAAATGACACTACTTAGTCCTCCTTTTTATATAAGAGATAGAAAGCCAAATTGATGATTAAAATAAATACAAACAAGATGACTGCTGTACCAATCAAGGCTTCACGATGTAAATCAGTTGAATACCCCATTTCCATTACAATGTTTGTTGTTAATGTCCGTACACCTGATGTAATGGAAGTTGGAATCAACGCTTGGTTACCGGCTACCATAATGACAGCCATTGTTTCCCCCATAGCACGACCTAAACCTAAAATGACGCTGGCTAAAATACCTCTACGTGCTGCAGGTAGAACGACGAAAAATATACTCCGTTCATGCGATGCACCTAAAGCAAGCCCACCTTGATAATAAGATTCTGGAACAGCACGTAGCGATGCTTCGGAAACACTGATAATTGTTGGCAAAATCATGATGCCCAAAAGAATTGATGCCGTCAACACTCCCATACCATGCCCACCAACATAATTCCGAACAAATGGCACTAAAACTACCAAACCGAAGAATCCATATACAACTGAGGGAATTCCTGCCATCAAACTAACTGCTCGTTTAAAAATGGGGTACCATTTTTCCTTACAAAAGAAAGCAAGAAAGAGTGCTGTTAAGATACCAATTGGAACCCCAATCAGTAAGGCGCCAAAAGTAACATAAACAGACCCAATAATCATTGGCAAAATACCAAAAATTTGATTAGAAGGTCTCCACTCTAGACCAAATAGAAAATTGCCCCATCCAATTTCTTGAATAGCTGGTAAACCTGCTGAAAATAGAAAGGCACAAATAAAAATAACTGATAAAACGGAAATGCAGGCAGCCAGAAAAAAGACTGCTTGCATACCGGTTTCTCTGAATTGACGCATGAAACTCCCCTTAGTTTGAAGTAAAGGCTGACCACTTAGTTTCTTTACCAGTAAAGATGTCCTGTACTTCTTGACTTGTTAATCCATTAATTGGATTATCCTTGTTCACAATCACTGCGATACCATCGATAGCAATCGCTGTTGCTGATACACCGGCTGATGTTTCAGAATCTTTTAATTCACGTGAAGCCATACCGATGTCTGCACTACCTTCGATAGCGTTTGTAACACCTGTCGATGAATCACTTTGCTGAACTTCAACAGTTACACCAGCATTAACTTTTTGATATGCTTCTTTCAATTTTTCCATCACTGGGTTGACTGAACTTGAACCTGAAACTGTTACCTTACCAGAAGTAACACTTGCTTGGTAGGATCCTTTTGCATCAATTGGAATATAGCCAGCTTTCTCGACTACTGCTTGACCTTCTGTACTTAAAATGAAATTGATAAAGTCTTGAGCTGTTTCTGAGACACTTGCCTGTGTAACAATATTGAAAGGACGGGCAATTTTGTATTCACCAGATTTGATGGTATCAACACTTGCAGCAACGCCATCAATCTCAAGTGTTTTACTATTTCCATCCAAGGCACCAAGTGAAGCATAACCGATTGCAGTATTGTCCCCAGCTACAGTTTGTAACATAACAGCTGTTGAATTTGTTACAATAGCTTGATTTGTTGTGTTATCAACTTTTTCACCATTTGCATCTTTGGATTCTACTCCAAATAATTCAATAAAGGCACCACGAGTCCCTGAACCTTCTTCACGCGAAACTACCGTGATTGGTTGATCAGCTGTATCAGTTGAAGATTGTCCACAAGCAGCAAGAAGACCCAAACTAGCCAAACCTACTGCAGCAATTTTTGCAAAACGAAATGTGTGTTTCATAGATAACTCCTTTTCTTTATGAACACATTTTACAAATTCTTTATCAAATATATTGCCTATTTTTTGTAAAGTTTTTGTAAAATTGCAAGAAAATCGAGTAGGGACTAATTTCTAGTCCCTCTCACACCACCGTGCGTGCCGTTCGGCACACGGCGGTTCAACTAACTTTTAACGCATGTCGTTTTAGATAATAATCTAGGCAAGAAAC
>NZ_JAIMEP010000026.1 GCF_019794555.1 Streptococcus suis
AGTCATCAAGGTTTCAAATCTTGCAGAACTTGCCGAAGCTTGGTTTACCAATTACAAGACATGGGTTAGCTCACACAATACGTTAAACAGAGTTAGAGGCTACTTGGACACTTATATTCTTCCAAAATTCGGAGATTATAAACCAGAGCAAATTACCTCAGCTGACATACAACAATGGGTGAACTATTTAGCACAGAAATCACAAAAATCAGTTGCTTCAGGTAAGAAAAAATCTAGAAAAGGAGAAGCAAAAGATTTTGGTGCAGTAATCCATAAATTAAGTGATATATTCGACTACGGAATTACATTGGAACTCTTGACGACTAACCCTGCCAAAATAGTTAAAATTCCTCCAAAACCTAAAGCTCCTAAAAAACGTATGATGGTATTACATGATGAAGACTTAGCAAAATGGTTACAATTCCTTAATAGTCTTCAAAATACACGTGCTAATCGACGTTTTAAAACGATTTGTAACACATTACTAGCATCTGCCCTTCGAATCAATGAATTACTTGCTCTTGACATTGATGATTTACTGTTTGACACAAATGAGATCCAAGTCAATAAAACATTAATGTGGAAAGCTGGAAATAAAAAATTCGGGATTAAAGGTGAGGTTATCTGTAAGCAAACACCGAAAACTGATGCCAGCAATCGGACTGTCTCAGTCCCTAGACAAGTTCTTGAGGAACTCCGAGAATTTCATCTGGAAATGAATGCATATTTCACCAAGAAAGGGCTACCAGAAAGTTCGTTAATTTTTCCAACCATCTACGGGAATTATATGTGCGATAGGAACGAGCGTACAACTCTAGAAAAAAGATTGGAATCAATCAACTTACCTAAGTATGGATTTCATCTCTTTCGGCATACACATGCTTCATTGATGTTGAATGCAGGAGCAAATTGGAAGGAATTGCAGACACGTTTAGGGCACAAATCAATATCTACAACAATGGATACCTACGCTGAACTAGCTCCTAAAAAAATTCAAAACGCTGTGAACATCTTTACTCAAAAAATGAAAGAACTGACAGCTTAATTACATCACTACCTTTGTCACTACCTTTCACAAAAATGATCGTCACAAATTTTCGAAAATCCTTATTATAAAAGGATTTTCAACAACTGGGATAAGATAATATTTAACCTTTACTGAGGTAAAATAAGACAACATGCAGAAAGCCTATGAAATCAACATTTCAAAGGCTTTTTTCTTTTGATTTTAGCAAGATAACTGAATTTTAACTGATTAAAATAAAACAAATGTAAGCGCCCCATAACAAGGTACCTATCCAATCACTCCTTCCACCAGTATACTGTTATAAAAAACAAACTGGAGGATTTTTTATGTCACAACCCATCGTCCCATTGACTGTTCCCCAATCGCGACGCTTTGAAAAGAAAAGTAGAAATGAGATTCTGATGAAGATTCGTCTCGAAAAAGTAGAACTCACTTTCTTTCACTCTATCAATCCTGAAGTAATGGAAACAATCTTGGATAAGGTACTGCATTATGACCATCCGACTCAGTGATTTAGGTCAAGTCTACTTGGTTTGCGGGAAAACGGATATGCGTCAAGGGATTGATTCACTCGCCTACCTTGTCAAAAGTCACTTCAATCTGGATCCCTTCTCCGGTCAGGTCTATCTCTTCTGCGGAGGTCGAAAAGACCGATTCAAAGCTCTTTACTGGGATGGTCAGGGATTTTGGTTATTGTATAAACGTTTTGAAAATGGAAAATTAACCTGGCCAAGCAATGAAGAAGAGGTCAAGGCTCTAACTTCCGAACAAGTAGACTGGCTCATGAAGGGATTTTCTATCATCCCAAAAATAAATGTTTCAAAAAGTCGTGATTTCTATTGAGATCATGGCTTTTCTTTGTGTATAATGAGATAAGAAGAAGGAGGTAAGTCCATGGAGTCACAAGATAAAGTGATTGAAAGTCTAACAAAAACTATTGAAATCATGACCAATGAGCTAACTCTCCTTCGAGAACAGGTTGAGTACCTGAGACAGAAACTCTACGGAAAATCATCAGAGAAGGTTGTATATCAACCCGGTCAGCTGAGCTTGTTTGGGGAGGAAAGCCTCCCTGAAGAAGAAGCTGACTTACCCAGTTGAAACAGAAACGATTACCTACAAACGCAAGAAAGCTAAGGGAGTTCGTCAGGCTATTTTTAGTCAGTTCACTCCAGAGATTGTTCATCACGAATTACAGGGCGAAGACTGCACTTGTCCAGACTGTCATGGACAGTTGAAAGAGATTGGTTCTACTGTTCAACGACAAGAGTTGGTCTTCATTCCCGCACAATTAAAGCGGATTGACCATGTTCAACACGCATACAAGTGTCAGGCATGTAGTCAGAAGAATCTAAGCGATAAGATTATCAAGGCTCCTGTTCCTAAGGCCCCTTTGGCACATAGCTTGGGTTCAGCTTCTATCATCGCCCACACCATTCACCAGAAATTCAATCTGAAGGTACCCAATTACCGTCAGGAAGAGGATTGGAACAAGCTTGGCTTGCCAATCAGTCGGAAGGAAATAGCCAACTGGCACATCAAGTCTAGTCAATATTATTTCGAGCCGATTTATGACCTGTTACACGAGAAATTGTTGGAGCAGCCTATTCTCCATGCGGATGAGACCTCCTACAAGGTCTTAGAAAATGATAGCCAGTTGACCTTCTACTGGACTTTCTTGTCTGGGAAACATGAGAAAAAGGGAATTACCCTCTATCATCATGACAAACGACGGAGTGGCTTAGTTGTGGAGAAATTTCTTGGGGATTATGCGGGCTACGTTCATTGTGACATGTGGAGTGCTTATCGTCAGCTAGACAAGGCTCAACTGGTTGGCTGTTGGGCTCATGTTAGACGAAAGTTCTTTGAGGCGACTCCTAAGAAGACAGACAAGACTTCTTTAGGAGCTAAGGGATTAGCCTATTGCGACCGCCTATTTACCTTGGAGAATGACTGGGCTGACTTATCTACTGAGGAACGATTACATAAACGCCAGACAGAGTTGGCCCCTTTGATGGACGAATTCTTTGGCTGGTGTCGCAATCAGGCCGTTTTGCCAGGCTCCAAATTGAGCACTGCAATAGAGTATAGCCTCAAATACGAAACTACCTTCCGAACCGTTCTCTCGGATGGTGACTTAGTCCTGTCCAATAATATAGCTGAGAGGGCAATGAAGACATTAGTGATGGGCCGTAAAAATTGGTTGTTTTCTCAGAGCTTTGAGGGAGCCAAGTCGACAGCTGTCATTCTGAGTCTTTTAGAAACTGCTAAGCGACATGGACTTGACGCAGAGAAATATATGACTTATCTTCTAGAACACTTACCTAACGAGGAGACACTCGCAAAAAAAGAGGTGCTAGAGGCTTATTTGCCATGGAAGGAAAAAATTAAAAGAGCTTGTAAATTGAAAAAAGCTCCAGGGTCAACATGACTTTGGAGCTTTTTTCAATATACTTTGTTATTAGGCGCTTACAAACAAATAATTATTTCTGCTAAATCTATCATACATTAGTAATACTAACGATCACTACTTCTCCTCTACACAACAAATTTCTAATCACTTATCAATATCACTTAAAACAATTGACTTTGAAAGTTCTAACAATTTTTCTTCTATTAGTGCCATAACACTTAAGAATTCACTGTCAGCTTTTCCAGTCGGGTCATCTAAACCCCAGTCTTCTCTATGATGACAAGGTAGATATGGACAGTCCACGTTACACCCCATTGTTATAACAATATCAATGGGTGGTAGTTCATCAAGTAACTTAGAATATTGTGTCCTTTCCATATCGATATGATGCTTTTCTTTTACTAGTCGGACTGCATCTTGATTGATTTGTGGTTTTGTTTCCGTTCCTGCCGAATAAGCTTCAAAATAGTCCGAATAATATTTTTTGGCCAAGGCTTCGGCCATTTGACTTCTACAAGAATTATGAACACAAATAAAGGCTACTTTAGGCTTAGGCACCAACAATCTCCTCCTGAATAATCTCTTTAACTTCATTCACAGAGAGGACTTTTCCTGAAGCAACAACTTTTTCATTTAATACCAAAGCAGGAGTAGACATAACACCATATGCAGCAATCTTAGAAAAATCCCTTTCATGTTCGATTGTGACATCTATCCCTTCATCAATACATGCCTGTTGGACATGTTCTTCTAATAAATTACATTTTTTGCACCCAGAACCTAACACCTTAAACACAATTTGGTTTGATAAAACGTGTGACATCTTCACTTCCTCCTAAAAAATAATTGTTTGTAATAAATTAAATAAATAACCAGCCAGGATAATTCCAAAAGAACAGATCGCGATAAATACTGCTAAAAGTTGAGGCTTTATTGCTCTCTTTAACATAATCAGGGAAGGCAGACTGAGAGTTGTGACCGCCATCATAAAAGCTAATACCGTCCCCAATTGTGCTCCCTTTCCCAACAAGGCTTCTGCTACAGGAATTGACCCAAAAATATCTGCATACATCGGTATTCCGATTAAGGTTGCTATGATAACCCCCAATGGATTCCTATTGCCCAGAGTACTGGTCACCCAGTTCTCCGGTATCCAGTTATGAATAAATGCCCCTATTCCTACCCCTATTAGAATATAAGGAAAAACTTTTTTAAATGTTTCAGATACCTGTTCCTTAGCAAAATTAACCCTGTCTTGAAATGTTAAACTCTCCTCTTCTAAAGAAGAGAATTGGGCATTTTTTATGAAATTTTCAACGTATCTCTCCATACCTAGTTTCTCAATAAAAGTTCCACCCAAAACTGCAATTACTAAACCAAATAGCACGTAAATAAAAGCAACCTTACTCCCAAAAATACTCATCAGAAGAATCAAACTACCAAGGTCAACCATCGGAGAGGAAATTAAAAACGAGAAAGTCACACCAATTGGAAGTCCCGCACTGGTAAAACCTATAAACAAAGGAATGGAAGAACAAGAACAAAATGGAGTAACAGTCCCCAATAGAGCTGATACAATATTGGCAGAAATACCATCAAACCGACTTAGAATCTTACGACTTCTTTCAGGTGGGAAAAAACTTTGAATACAGGATATAGAAAAAATTAAGACACATAGTAAAATGGTAATTTTGATAACATCGTAAAAGAAAAACTGAAAAGCTCCTCCAAGTCGAGTCGTCATATCAATCCCAATCAGCGACAATAGCTTTCCAACACCTTCATTTAACCATTTCATTCCAAGAATTTGTTCTTGAATAAACCTCCACATGATCATACTCCTTTTTATATCAAAAATCATTGATATGTTTTGTTAAATCAAAAGCCATTCTATGATGACTTCCGATTACAATGACATTGTCCTATAGTTTCAACCTCAAAATTCGTTAGTTGACCAAGACGACTCAGGGCATAATTACGCCCTTGATAACTCAGGCTATAGTGTCTCCATTTCCCTTCTTGACGACTAACAACAATTCCTGACTGACATAAAATTTTCATATGATAAGATAGGGCCGACTGAGCAATCCCCAATTTCTCAATAAGTACACAAGCACAGGTTTCACCTTTTTTTAAATAATCTAGGATTAGCAAGCGTTTCTCATCTGCCAGAGCTTTAAACAATTGAGCATCCGTTGAAAAATCTTTAATATTACTCACCTCATATCAAAATATTTTGATTTATCTCTTCAGTAAGTATAAAACAATTTCAAATTATAGTCAATTAATTATATCACTTTTATTGATCCATATAAAAATGTATATAGTTAATTTCAAACTATGTGCATTTTTAAAAAGAAAATTTATTAAGGAACGGGTGCTGTTTAGATGTTCTCCAAGCATATTAATTGAAATAGGAGTTTCATCAAACAACAGCTTTTCTTAAAATAAGACGATTGCGCCATTTGTCATTCCTCGATGTTACCCTCAAGTAAAAATAAATGAATTTAATCCAACCATTCTTTTACCTTATCAGGATTTAATTCTATCCAATCTCTTGCAGCTTGACGAGGAGTCTTGCCTTCTGAAATTGCCAACATGACAGCCTGCATATCTTCTGGTTCCCAATTGAACTGATCAATAATGTTGTAAGCATCTGCCTGATCCTCTTTCAGACCTTGTCTGACAATGGTATGGATTTCTTCCGCATCACCAAATACTCCCATAGGATCTTCTAAAAATTTCAAATCATACTTAGCAAACATCCAGTGAGGCATCCAAGCCGTAACCACGATGTCATCTTCATTTTTCAATGCTTGTTCCAAAGAGGTAACCATAGCACCTGTTGAAGAGGCTGTCAACGACCACGTGGATAAGTTCGCATATTCATTGACTGCGGAGTCAGCAGCTGCCATAATTCCAGCCCCAGGTTCAATTCCGATAATCGTTTGGTTGGCCTGTGAGGTCAATTCCTCAATTGTCGAGATGTCCATATAGCTTGGCACAGCTAGGCCAAGACTGGTACCAAACATATTTGCGCCCAAATCTACCAGTTGATCTTTATACTGTTCATATTGTGCTTGGTGGGTTGTCGGCAACCATGCAGAGACAGAAGCATCCGCATTTCCTTCTGCTATTGATTTCCAAGCTACTGCATTATCCAATGAGATGAGGTTGACATCATATCCTTGAGATGTTAATACCTCTGCTAAAACATTTGTAGAAGCCACCTCGGAGTCCCACTCCACATAGGCAAGGGTGATTTCTTTTTTATCAGATGTGGTGGCCTTTAGGAAGGATTGAGTAATACCAGTGACCAAAAATGAAATTAACAAGATTGGAGCAAGGAACTTTGCAAATGTTGATTGCATAGCAGCTTTCCGTTTTGCCTGGTTTAAAAACTGAGTAAAGCGATCAATAATGATAGCTAATACAACCAGTGCTAGACCTGAAACAAAACCTGCACCAATCTCTGCATGTTGTAGAGCAGATAAAACTCCATTTCCTAAACCCGGAGCACCAATCATTGAAGCAGTAACGACCATAGAAAGAGCGAGCATGATTGTTTGGTTCACTCCCGCAAAAATAGTATTTTTTGCTAAGGGTAGCTCTACTTTAAACAAGCGTTGTCGATCGGTTGATCCAAATGATTCTGATGCTTCTATCAATTCTTCTGGAATCTCACGAATTCCCAAATTTGTAAATCGAACAGTTGGCGGCAAGGCAAAAATGACGGAAGCAAAGACCCCAGGAACCATTCCAATCCCAAAGAATGCAACAGCAGGGATTAGATAAACGAATGCTGGCATGGTCTGCATAAAGTCTAACAAAGGGCTAATCATTGATTTGGCACGATCGCTTTTTGCCATCCAAATTCCCAAGGGGATACCCAATAAAACAGAGATTAGACTTGCAACAAGCACCAAAGTGAAAGTATATAGCATTTCTTCCCATAATCCCTGGTTATAAATAAACAGCAACCCCAACATCGTCAATGCGGTGAAACCTTTTTTTCTAGAAACATAGTAAGCAAGAGCAGGAATCACAATCAGTAAAAGTAAGGGAGGAATTACATTCAAAGTATCTGAAACGAAGTTCATCATCGTGTCACCACTTACTTGAATGACTTTAAAAAGTCCTGCTAAATGCTCGGTCAGCCAGTCAATTCCTTTGTCTACCAAATCTTTAATCGGTAAGCTATTTTGTAATATATTATCCACACAGATCTCCTATTCTTCTATTTCAATTCCTTGTTTAGTGAGGGCTTCAATGACACGACCTTTAATCAACACCCCAATCAAACGACCGTTTTCAACAACTGCAATAGGTGCTGCCGAATCATAAATTAGAGGTAAAATATCCTCTAGCAAGGTATCTTTTGAGACGGTACGAATATCCGTATCAATATAGTCAATCAAACTATGCTGTTTTGCATTTGCCTTAAATGCCGCATCTGCCGAAATGACTCCTAGTAATTTTCTTTGGCGGTTGACAGCAAGAAGCATACTCACTTCTTCTGCGTCCATCCGTCTCAAGGCAACTTTTGGGCCATCAATATCTATATTTGTCGTAATCGGCTTAATCATAATATTTTGAGCTGTTAACACTTTTGAACGATCGACATCTTCGATAAACTCACTGACAAATTCATTAGCAGGATTGGTTAAAATTTCTTCACCCGTCCCTATTTGCATAATCTTACCATCCTTCATGAGAGCAATTCTATCCCCAATACGTAAGGCTTCGTTTAAATCATGTGTGATGAAGATGATGGTCTTCTGAACTTTTTCCTGTAGATCCAATAATTCATCCTGCATATCTTTCCGAATGAGTGGATCTAAGGCTGAAAATGCCTCATCCATCAATAAAATATCAGGGTTGTTGGCCAAAGCTCTTGCAAGACCTACTCGTTGCTGCATCCCACCGGATAATTGATCAGGGTATTGATCTTTGAAAGGTAAGAGTGAGGAATTTTCTAGTGCTTGTTCGGCCAATTTCTGTCGATCAGCCTTATCCACACCCCTAATTTCTAACCCATACTCCGTATTTTCAAGAATAGTTTTATGCGGGAAAAGTCCAAATTTTTGAAAAACCATATTAACGGAATGACGACGAACTTGCCTTAATTCATCTTGATTCATTTTTGCAATATCATGTCCTTCAATGTAAATACTACCATATGTTGGTTCAATCAAACGGTTAATCAGGCGAATGAGGGTCGATTTTCCGCTACCAGATAAACCCATAATAACGAATATTTCACCTTGTTTCACCTCAAAACTTGCATCATAAACACCTACTGTACAACCGGTTTTCTCCAAAATATCTGTTTTGGTTCTTCCTTGTTTAACCATTTCCAATGCCTGTTTCTGTTTTTTTCCAAAAATTTTCGTAACATTCTTTATTTCTAATATTGATTCCATTTTTTCTCCTTTCAAAGTGAACATATATAATTTTAACATATGTTGTCACTTTAAATGTTAAAAGCTGGTATCATTATTACAGCAGTTTTTCAGAAAAGTTACAAAAAATAATGAATTTTGTGTCACTGGCAATTTTATATACAGTTCAATTTATTTTTTTAACTAACTCTATCTCACCTCTAGACTTTTCAAATTGGGTCTTACTCATAGTATACATTTCATTATCCGTGATAGAATACCCATTTTTATTGGTACGTTCAATGATTTTTCAAGTTCCAAAGATTTCTTTGATCTGATATCTGTACATCTTCGTTGATTAAAACAATTTCTCATTTGTAATCCTACAGTATTGTTTAATACACATACAATAAAAAATCGAATGTTTCCATCCGATTTTCTTTCTAAATAAATAATTGCATATTTGCTTTTTCACTATCACCGATGAATGTGGCAACACCCCCATATTCGACAAAATCAAATAATTCTTCTTTTTCAATTCCCATCAAGTCCATGCTCATAGTACAAGCTACAAATTTTACACCTAGTTGATGTGCTTTCTCAATCATATCTGGGAGTGAATCAACATTTTTCTGCTTCATAATATGTTTGATCATTGCAGATCCCATTCCACCCATATTCATTTGAGAAAGTGGTAATGTATCCGCTCTTGAAGGCAACATCATATCGAACAGCTTAGCTAAACCTGACTTCTTCACCTTTTGTTTTTTCAAAATTGACAAGCCCCAGAAGGTGAAGAAAATAGTTACTTTTTTCCCGTAAGCAGCTGCTCCCGAAGCAATTATCATTGAAGCTATGGCTTTATCTAAATCACCACTGAATACAACCATCGTTGCTCCATCTTTTGTCTCTTGCAAGACTCCCTCTTGCCCTAGTGAAGGTAGATTTGTCGTTTCTATTCCAGAATTTTCAACCTTCCCTTTCGCGATTGAAGCAATAACTTTGCCATTTTCAATCCTGTTTGATAAGAGTGTGTTTCCCGTATTCTGGCACCATGCTTCAATATCAGCACTAAAGCCAAAATCACTTGCCTCGACCTCCATTTTTTGACCTATTGACATCTTATCAATATTTTCTTTCACTTTTAAGATTGGTCCAGGACACTGTAGTCCACAGGCATCTAAACGAATAGTTTCTGAGGCTTCATCACATTTTGCGCTCATATTCGTTGTCGGATTCTGATTTGATTCTTCAAAAATAATTGGTTTCAATTGATATTTTGCCATTTTGTAAGTTTTAAATCCCCCATCTAGATTTTTTACGTCAAAACCTGCTTGACTTAGAATTCGTGCTGCATTATAGCCACGATGTCCAACTTGGCAGAAGACATAGATCGTTTGATCTTTTGGTAACTCTTCTATTCGACGTCGCAATTGATTCAGTGGGATTTGATGACTTGATTCAATTGTCCCAGTCGCCAATTCAAAATCTTCTCGGACATCCAAGAAAAAGGCATTCTTACTAACCAGATCATCAACTTGGGACCATTGAAATGTGGCAACTTTACCTGAGAGAATATTATCTGCAGTATAGCCCAACATGTTAACCGGATCCTTTGCGGATGAATACGGTGGGGCATAGGCCAATTCAATACTTGCCAGTTGGTCCGCACTTGCCCCAAAACGCATTGCAGTCGCAATCACGTCAATGCGTTTTTCTACTCCTTCTGTGCCGATCGCTTGAGCTCCAAGAATTTTTCCATCTTTACCAAATAAGAGTTTGAGGGCAATTGGAGAAGCGCCTGGGTAGTAGCCAGCATGTGAATTTGGATGGATATGAATGGTTTCGTATTCGATACCTGCTTGTTTTAATAAGCGCTCACTATTTCCGGTACTTGCCACCGTTAATTCGAACACCTTTGCAACAGCAGTACCCAGTGTTCCTAAATAGGATGCATCAGCACCGTTAATGATATCCGCAACAAGCCTTCCCTGCCGATTGGCTGGCCATGCAAGTGGGATATGGGTCGGCTGACCACTAACCAAATCCACAACTTCAATAGCGTCTCCAATAGCATAAATATCTTGATTACTAGTCTGCATCTGTTGACTTACTTTGATACCACCTTTAAAACCCAATTCTAAACCAGCAGACTCAGCCAAAGTGTTTTCAGGAAGAACACCGATAGATAAAATAGTTATATCGGACTGTAGAGTTTTTCCACTTGTTAAAAGTAACTCTTTACCATTATTTCGAAATTCTTTCAGACCGTCATTCAAAATCAAATCGACCCCATGGATATTTATCTGTGAATGAATCATTTGGGCCATTTCTATATCAATTGTAGGCATAACTTGAGGTGCCATTTCAATCAACTGAACTTGAATCCCTAATTCCACTAAATTTTCCATCATTTCAAGACCAATAAAACCGCCTCCAACGACTGTCGCAGTACGAATCTGATTCTCTGCAATAAAGGCCTTTATTTGGTCCATGTCCGGAATATTTCTTAAACTAAAAACATTTTCCGCTTCTGCCAAACCATCGATTGAAGGGACGATGGCTTTTGCACCTGTTGAAATGATGAGATTATCATAAGACTCAACATAACGTTCACCCGTTTGGTGATTCAGCACTGTTACACTTTTACTTTGTGGATTGATTTCAAGTACTTCAGAGAAGTTTCTGACATCTAGTCCATACTGTTGATTCATACCGTCAACTGTTTGAAGCAATAAATTTTCGCGCTCCTTAATGACACCGCCAACATGATAGGGTAGACCACAATTCGCGAATGAAATATATTCTCCCTTTTCAAATAGAACAATCTTATCCTCTTCATTTAAACGACGCAACCTCGTTGCAGCTGTCGCACCACCTGCCACACCGCCTATAATAACAATTTTTTTAGACATGGGATACTCCTAAATATTCTTTTTAAACATTATATACCCTTGGGGGTATATTGTCAATCTATTGCTTCATGTATATTCCATTTTCATTTCTAATATGATCAGCCATATGATTGAATACATGCGACCTATCAACAAAAAACTTCGCTCATCTGGGCGAAGCTTTTTGATTTATGATTTCCACAAAACGATGGGTAAATTGAGCTGTCATGCCCCAAAGGTTTTCAGGAAGTTGTTCATAAAATGGAATAGAGCGCTTTTGATGACTAAATGGGTAACTAATTCCTCCTCTTAATCGTTCAAAAGGAAAATCACATTCTGGAACGACTTTAGAATCCAATTGATAATAGACAGGTTGGATTGTCAGCAGGGTGGATAATGGCACTGTAAAAATCCGAGCAACCTCTTCGTTAGGAACGATAGTCGTCCAATCCAGATTTAACCGTCCTACAAAGCAATGAATGGTCGAGCGTTCAAAGACCAAATAATCGATTTCTCCAAATATATCAATTTGTTCTGGTTGAATATTTAGTTCCTCCACAGCCTCCCGAACAGCTGCTTGCTGTGGTGTTTCACCTTCCTCAACTCCTCCACCGGGAAATGAGACTTCTCCAGGCTGAGAGATTGATTCACTGCGAACTTGATATAGAACCTGCCATTGATTCTCTGACCAAACCAATGGTAGGAGGACTGAAAAACATCGTTTTTCGCCTAAAGGTTGAGGAATATAATTTGCCAATAGGTCTTTCAATTGATTCGGCATCGCTTACTCCTTTTTGTACTAACTAGTGATTTATTTCTATCATAACGAATTTACAGTTAGAATGCAAGAAGTTTGTCTCTAAGCATGAAATAAAAAAGAAGGAAATGACTCTCACTTCCCTTTTAACATGCCCATAATGCCACGAGTCACCACTCGCCCAACTTCCCGTCCGACCTGGCTCATCAGGTTCTTGGTAAAGCGGTCCATCATGGAATCTGTTTTGCGACTAGCTGGCTGACTAGTTTTTTGTGCAGCTTTAGCTGCTTCTTTCTGGGCTTTCTCTTCCATTTTTGCGGCTGCCTTAGCTTCTTTTTCTGCCTGTTTTTCCGCCTCGGCCTGCTCTGCTTTTTTGATGAGTTCGGCTTCTTTAGCCTCTGTCATGGCTAAAATCTGCTCATGGGCAGATTCACGGTTGACCGCGTCAGCATATTTTTCCATCAAAGGAGAGTTGTTGATGACAGACAAGAGGGCGCTCGGCTCAACCGTTCCAAGCATACTCTTCGGTGGATAAATCAAGACCCGATCCGCAAAGCTTGGTGTGCCGTCTGCTTGAAGGGTAGACACAACAGCTTCCCCCACTTGCAACTCCTGAAGGACCTTAGCTAAATCCTTATCACCTTCTTGACGGAAGGTTTCAGCAACAGTCGCGACAGTTTTGAGCTCTTTTGGTGTAAAGGCGCGAAGACCGTGTTGGATGCGATTTCCCAGCTGGGCTGCCACGCTATCAGGAATATCCGTTGGATTCTGCGTTACTAAGAAAACACCTACACCTTTTGAACGAATCAAACGAACAATCAATTCAATCTTTTCAAGAAGAACTTTTGGAGCATCTTTGAAGAGAACATGAGCCTCGTCAAAGAAGAAGACCATCTTAGGCTTGTCCAAATCGCCCACCTCAGGCAGCACTTCATAGAGTTCTGACAAAAGGCTGAGCAGGACTGTCGAATAAAGAGTTGGTTGATTGAACAGCTCAGTAGCTTGAAGAACGTTAATAACACCACGGCCATCTTCTGCTGTACGCATCAAATCAGCAATGTCAAGGCTTGGCTCACCGAAGAAAATCTTACCACCTTGTTGCTCCAAAACGACCAGACTACGTAAGATAGCACCAACCGAACGAGCTGGAATATTTCCATAATATTGGCTCAGCTCTGCTGCATTTTCAGCCACAAAATTGAGCATAGCACGCAGGTCCATTAAGTCAATCAAGAGAAGGCCACGCTCGTCTGCCACGCTGAAAACGATGTTCAAGATAGACTCCTGAGTATCATTCAAACCCAGTAAGCGCGTCAATAAGACAGGCCCCAGCTCTGAAATAGTCATGCGGACAGGAGTCCCATTTTCCCCCAAGACATCCCACAACTCAACTGGATAGCCGAATGGGCTATAGTCAAGATATTGAGTCTTCTCTAGGCGACTAGGATCAATCTCTTTGGTATTGGCCGCAACCAAACTATTTAAATCACCCTTTATGTCCGATAGAAAGACCGGGATTCCCGCATCACTCAACTGCTCTGCCAAGACCTTTAAGGTAACAGTCTTCCCTGTACCTGTCGCACCTGCGATGATTCCATGACGATTGAGTCGCTTGAGCTGCATCTCCGCTCGACTGCTTCCATAACCAAAAGCAATAACATCTGACATATTCTAGCCTCTTTTCCGATTTTTTCTAGCTTTATTGTAGCATAGTTTTCAGGAAAATAGCAGAGCAGACAACCGAATCACCTCAATATCCATAAATCAAAAAGAAAAACCCGACGAATCGGGTTCACTATTATAGATACAATAATTTGAAGAGGGCAACTGCAAGAATTGAAGCTAGAATTGGAGCACATACACCAACCCAAGCATACCACCATTTTGAATCAGCCTTGTTTTCACCAAGAACAGATTTTGGAAGTAGGGCATGGACGATACGTGGACCAAGGTCACGCGCTGGGTTAAGACCAGGACCTGTTGGTCCACCAACAGCAGCCACAAGAGCCATAACTAGGAAACCAATTCCAATGTGAGCAACAGCAATTGAACCTGATGTATATGGCGCAACCATTGTTTCAGCAACTGTTTTGTCGTAACCTTGTTCAATGATTTTACCAACAAGCTCTGCACCAAAGAAATTCTTAGTCAAAGCAAGAGCACCAAAGAACAATACAAATGAACCCGCGAACTCATTTAAGAAGCCATTAATAGTTGCAGCTTTACGACTTTCTTTTGTACCATTGTCAAGCGCGCTGATTGTTGAGAATGAACCAAGAATGTGATTTGGATTTTCAGTTTTCAAGAAGTAAGGTTTGTATACTGCTACAACCACTAACTGACCAAACATTGCACCTAACAATTGAGCAACGATATACTGTGCAACATGTTCCCATGGGAAGAGGCCTGATACTGCCAATCCGAGGGTGAAGGCTGGGTTGATGTGGTTTCCAGAAACATTACCAAACATCAATGCTGGCATCATAACTGCCAAACCATAACCAATCGCAATCAGAATCCAACCAGAGTTGTTTCCCTTAGTGCCTTTAAGGTCAGCGTTTGCAACTGTACCATTACCGATGATAATAAGGAGTGCAGTCGCAATAAATTCAGTGACATATTTCACTGTCCATGTAACATCCATATTTTTCTAATTTTCCTTTCAAAAGTTGAATTTTTTTTGGACAACAACCATTTTATCAAGTATAATAAACAAAGTAAAGCCATTCGATAAAAAGAAAACGTTTACTCGAAAAAAGTAGTAGATAAAGTGAGGAGATTAGGATGGGAGCTACCCAAGATACACTACTATATACAATTGAAAAAAGTATCAAGAAAAAAGCAGATTTGTTTGAACACAGCTTTTCTGCCTACGCTGTTCGATCGATGTTAGCCAGCCTCTATCTAGGTTTGGGGATTGTCATTTCTCTTTATACGGCAGATAAACTAAACCACGTTGCAGAAGGACTCGGGAAGTTTAGTTATGGGTTGATGTTTGGTTGGGGACTACTCATGATTTTATATATGAATGCCGAACTTGGAACATCCAACATGATGTATATGACCGTAGCCATTCATCGAAAAACGATTCCTACTAAAACAGCCCTCAAGATGTTGGCAACCTGTATCCTTTTCAATTTCATCGGCGCTGTCCTTGTTTGTTACTTGGTCTCACTGACTCTGCCTTATCAGCACGTTGATGCTCATAGCTACCTATTTGAAGCGACAGTGACAAAACTAGAAAAAACACCTCTTACCCAGTTTATTGAAGGAATTTTTGCTAATATTGTTGTGAATATCGGCGTATTTACCTTCTTACGCATCAAAGATGATGCTGGACGTCTCATTTCCGTTATTTTCATCATCTTTATCTTTGCTTTCTTGGGATATGAGCACGTCATTGCGAACTTTTCACTCTTCTCCCTGGCCTTTTTTGCAAATGGTGGACCAGTTGAGGGAATGACTCTATTAAGTGTACTAAGCAATTTCCTCTTTTCTGGATTAGGAAACTACGTGGGTGGCGGTCTCTTTATTGGACTTCTTTATAGTTGGTTGAATAACCAATCCAAACTTTATGTAGACTAAAAAAACTACGGTTGGAATTCCAATCGTAGTTATTTTATTGTAAGATAATCTGAGCAACTATAGGACTAATCACCACATACATGATGCCTGTAATCCCAATAGCTAAGCCAGCCATCGCCCCTTGCGTATGCCCATATTTTATCGCTGTACCCGTTCCAATGGCATGTCCTGTTCCTCCCAAAGCAAGACCAACAGCTACCGGATCTTCAATTTTTAGTAGCTTTAAAAAGACCGGACCAAGAACACTTGTCAGAATTCCAGTTGCAACAACGACTACAAGAGTAACAGTTGCTATTCCTTGCATTTTATCAGTAATACCAACAGCCATAGCAGTGGTGACAGATTTTGGAAAAAGAGAGATTGCTAGAAAAAAATCCATCCCAAACCATTTGGCAATCAGGGCAGTAAAGACAGTATTGACAATGCAAGCAACAAAAATTCCCAATAAAATACTTCGAATGTGATGTTTCATCAGATGGAAAGAACGATATAAAGGAATTCCCAGAGCTACCGTTGAAGGCACAATAAGCATATTTAGATAGGAACCTCCTGCATAATATTCCTTATAGGAAATACCTGTCATTTTTAAAAAGACAATAATCAATCCTGTAGCTACTAACAGTGGGGTTGTGATTGGATGAGGAAATCTCCGATAAATCAGCATTCCAATTAAATATGCTGCAATTGATAACATAATACCAAAAATAGGATTGGAAAAAAGTTCAGTCATGCATTCCCTCCGCATCAATGTAGTCACCTTCAAACTTCTGCTTCACAAATTGAACAACAAAACCAATGACTAAGATATTTAAAAAAATGGCGCCTAAGATGACGATGATAATAGGAAGTAAATAATCTTTAATTGCATCAAATCTCTCCATAATCCCCACCGCTGCAGGCAAAAAAAGAATGGTCATGTTAGCCAGCAAAAAATTTCCAACCGTATGAATGTGGCGAAGACGAATTAATTTGAACTCTAGGGCTAAGAATAGGAGGATTAAACCAATGATACTTCCCGGAATAGGAAGATGAAAAATAGTCGAAATAGCTTCCCCTAAAAATGAAAATACCAAAATAATCATAAACTGAACATATAATTTCATTCCACTCCTCCATTCAACTCCTGTGGCCGTTTGTACTACACGAATCATATCCCTTACATTAACAATTCCTTCATTTCAGATAACCCTCACAGTATGAAATCATAAAAATTGCTATTCCATACATTAAGTTTACTACTCTGAAATTATTTTTCAAGGCTATAAAACGTTTACACCTGAAATCCCTTGAAAATAGTTTGCAGATATTTTTTACATATAAACGCTTGACAAGATTGGTTTACGGGTGTATATTTTATATATAGTGAAATTTGATATATAAAAGATAAAAGCATATATCGAAATAATACCCAAGATTGCCAAAATAAGTGAGAGGAGTGACCGCCATGCATTTTCCCGTTCCTGCTGTGCTGACAGAATTTCTCATCATGGCCATTTTAGAGTCAAATGATTCTTATGGTTATGAAATTTGTCAGACCATTAAGCTGATTGCCAACATCAAGGAGTCCGCCCTCTATCCCATCCTAAAGCGATTGGAGCAAAATGACTTTTTAACGACCTACTCCCGTGAATACCAGGGAAGAATGAGGAAATATTATAGTTTGACCCAATTGGGGCACGAAGAATTGGTCCGATTAAAAGATGACTGGGATACATATACTAACACGATAAACGGCATTATAGAAGGGAGCGTCCGTCATGACAAGAACTGAATACATGGCTCAATTGGAAAAATATTTGAAAAAATTGCCTCATAAAGAATTCCAAGAAGCCATTACTTTTTTCAATGAATATTTTGACGAAGCTGGTCCAGAAAAAGAAACCGCAATCATGGAGGAATTGGGTTCCCCGAAAGAAGCAGCCAGTGAGTTGATTACCAATATATTAAACCGCCATATTCAAGTTGAAGATGTTCAAGAAGTGGGTGATGAACCAATCAACTATAGACCACTATACATAGTAGCCGGTCTTGTCCTTGCCCTCTTACTATCTGTATTTTTCCTCTTTATCGAACCCCTCCTTGGCATCGCTGGGATTTTTATCACTTCGATTGCAGGAGCCTTTTACTTAGGAAAAAACTTTCAAGAAGTTAGAAAAGCGAAAAAAGTTATCTGGTTAGCCATGCTGGCCATCGTTACACTTCCAATTGCCATACCCGTTCTCCTTATCTTACTTGGTGCCTTAGTAGCTCTCGTCTTGCTGATAATTGGTTTCATCATGGGAGGATTCGTTCTCGGTGTCGGACTATTTGTCAGTGGAGGCTATCTTATCTGGGAAGGATTTAGTCTACTTTCACATGGCATCGGTGTATTCCTACTAGGATTCGGTAGTGGCTTAACCATGTTAGGCGGAGCGTTATTAGTCTGTCTAGTGACTCTTATTTTTACCTATTGGTCTTGGAAACTAGTTAAAGCTTTTTTCCAATGGATATTGAAAAGAGGTAAACGAGCATGAAAAAGAAATTACTTATTGCCAGCATTACTGGTTTTGTCTGCTTGATACTCGGTTTGATTATGACAGGGATCGGTTTCTTCTCTGGAGGGGTTGATCAATTAAGTAATGTCGTGAAACCAACCTACAAAGAGCAATCCTACAAGCAATTAGACTCTGTTCTAATCAACGGTGGATGGGAGCGATCCATCCGTATCATCGAATCTGAAGATAATCTCTATCACATTCGGTACCATGATTTTGAAAAAGGGTTCCAGCTTCCCTTCCAAGTTACAGAAAATGATGGAGAATTGATTCTTGATTCTATTGTTTCTGATTTCAAAATCAGCGGTATCATGCAGTTTCTTGCAGAGAACGTTGCTACTCGCAACTACGAGAATCTAGAGGTTACCATCGAAATCCCAAAAGGGAAAATACTGAAAAAATTAGAATCCGGTACGAATGGTAAACTTTCTATAGAAGGCATCCATATCGAACAAGTTTCACTTTATGGCAGTCCGTCCATTATCCAATCTACTATCGAGAATGGAAGCATTAATACGGGCTATGGAAATGTCTACATTGCGGATTCAACCCTTAAAAATCTGACCGCTACTGGTTATGCTAGTAGTTTCCATATCTCAGATAGCCAGCTGGAAAATACAACCTGGGGACAATACGACAGCATAGACACTTCCAACATCACTGTGATTGGTGAAAATAGTTTTACGGGTAATGAGGAATATCCTCACACTAATTCACGTATCAATTTATCTGAGAAAAGCCAAAAGGAGGCTCTGCTTTCTGCAGAACTATCCATCGATAAACGAAAACTTTTCTATTATGGAGAAAGCAACCTGACGGATGAAGAGATTGAGAATCTCATAAAAGAAGATACCAATTTACAGGAACAATTAAAAGAGATTGGAATCTTCCCTGAGGGCGTTTATAAGGACCAAACAGTTACCGTTGAAGACAACAAACAAACTTTTACAAATGGGAAAAAAGATAGCAAGAATAAATTGACCATCACTTCCACAAATGGAGTCATTCAGCTTGGTAAAGAATGACGCAATAAACAGTGGCAGATATCGTCGAGCTACATTACTGAATAATATCTGTATTTTTTTACTAAAAAGACTCACTCACACACTAAGGAGGACTCATTTATGTCAACTAAACCTCTTCAGATTTACTCCTATGATCTCTTGAAAGAACGAGGTGTTCAACTTGAGGATATTGCTGACCTAGTCATGCATCTACAAAATAAGTATATCCCACATTTGACACAATCAGAATGCTTAGAAAACGTTGAGGCAGTTTTAACGAAGCGAGAGGTACAAAACGCAATTATTACTGGAATCGAATTGGATAAATTAGCTGAACAAGGAACGCTTTCTCAACCCCTTCAGTCTATTCTGAAGACAGATGAGGGGTTGTATGGAATTGATGAAATTATGGGATTGTCAATCGTCAATCTTTACGGTACGATTGGCTTTACCAACTATGGATATTTAGACAAATCAAAACCAGGAATCATCGCCAAACTCAATAGCAAGGATGGGGTGCATTGTCATACTTTTCTAGACGATATCGTTTGCGCAATTGCAGCCGCTGCTGCTAGTCGAATCGCACATAACGACCCCGATAAAAGTGCAATTACCAACCAAAATTAACTGAAAAACCAACTGTTCAACACATGGAGCAGTTGGTTTTCTAATTATTCATTATTCTGATTATAAATCAAAAGACCTAATCCCATGAAGCCTACTAAGAAGAGGCTCAGCATCCAAACTTGGTGACTACTATTTCCAACCATAGAAATGGTTTGACGAAGACCTGAAACAGAATAGGTCATTGGAAGATAAGGCTGAATGACTTGGAAGAAGCGTGGGCTAAGTTCGATTGGATAGGTACCTGCGCTTGAACCCAGTTGCAATAACAAGATAATTAAACTTGCAAAGGAACCGAACCGGTTATTCCAGCCCACCAAGGCTGTAACGAGTGCCATAAAGGTCCATGAGGTCAAAAGGATTAATCCCAAGGTTGCCATTGGATGAGCCGGATCAATCCCAATTAACAGAAGAACTCCATATAAAATCAGTGCTGCCAGGCTGGCAATTGCGCCATTCAATAAGAGTTTCCCTTTAGCCCAATCCCAACGATTTTTGTAGGAACGATTATCAATGTGTTTGACAAAAATAACATTCGCAGATAGCGCTGCAACCATTAGGGCAACAGACACCATGTAAGGAGCCATTCCGACACCGTTGGTTTTCACATCATCTTGGTCACTGTGTTCCAAGGTGACTGGTTGAGAAACTGCTTGTGCATTTTTTTCTTCTACAGAGATGACTGATAGTTGTTGACTGGCTGAACTGAGTGAATTCGTTAGGGTTTCACTACCTGTGCGGAGGCTAGTAATACCACTTGTCAAGGTTTTCCCGCCACTAGCTAATTGATCGGCACCAGCAATTAATTGCTGACTACCAGAAGCCAGTTGTCCTGAACCGCTGACAAGTTGACTAGAGTTAGCAGCTAAGGTTGCCAATCCTGATGTTAACTGGCTACCTCCAGATTGAATACTACTGTTGTTAGCAACCAACTGAGCTCCACCCTCTGCTAGCTGGGCAACACCTGCTGTATATGCTGTCACCCCTGACATGAGTTGACTAGCTCCACTTGACAGTTGCATTTGAAGTTGACTCACACCACTCGTCAAGGCTTGAGTTCCTGGTAGAACTTGCTGGTTCAAAGCTGTGTTGACCTGACTCAAGCCACTTGATAGGTTTTCAATGGCTGTTGTAGCACCTGGCAATGCTTGATTGGCAGCCGTGTTGATCTGACCGACAGCTGATTGCAATTGACCTAATTGCGCTCCAAGACCAGAAAGACTTTGTAGACTAGATAAGGCTTGACTGAGTTGAGATAATTGCCCCAAAATCGTTTGGGCTGCTGTCACTGTTGTAGAAGGCGAGTTTTGGAGGGCTCCAACCAATTCAGCTTGCTGATCAGCTGTCAAGTTTTGATAGGTAGCCGTTGCTTGTAAGGCTACAATGCTGGCTGTTTTATCGGCTTGTGCTGCAGTTAACAATCCTTGAGCTTGAGCACCCATCTCTGTCAAGAGACTAGATAGAGTAGTGGTATCTACTGCTACTCCTCCGATACTTGATAGGCTATCATTTAATTGGTTGATGGCGACCTGTAACTGAGGAAGTCCAGTCAATAAAGCTTGTATCTGACTAGACTGTTCAGCAGACAAACTAGTTGAACTAGCGAGTTGTTCCAAGCCTGCCTGCAATTGATTGGCACCCGTTACCAGTTGTTCAACCTGACTTGCTCCTGATTGCAATTGTCCCACCCCAGCGATGAGCTGAGAGGAATTGGCATTTAATTGCTCTGCACCTGAAGCAAGACTAGCTACCCCATTTGTGTAGGTTGTTAAGCCACTGGAAAGTGTTTGACTTCCTGAAGCAGCCTGATTGACTCCATCTGTGTAAGACACAACTCCAGTGGCCAATTGGTTTGCTCCTGTCACAAGTGATTGACCTGATGAAGACAAGGTAGATAGGCCTGATGATAGAGTCTGACTTCCGGTTTCTAATTGACCAGCTCCATCTGTCAATTGTTGACTTCCATCTGCTGCCTCAACCATACCAGATTGAATCTCTCCCATGCTGTCAAAAACAGCCGAGGTGTATGTTTCAGTAATAGTCTCTGAAACAGATGCTTTCAATTTTTCCATGGCTGATTCGCCCATCTTAGAAGCGACAAAGCTGTGACCTTTAGAGGTTTGATAGGAAATTGTTAGATGCTCTGGCTGGTCCGTTAAGAGACTAGAAGCTTTTTCTGACAAATCTTCTGGTAGGGTAATGACCATATAATAGTCCCCTTCTTCCAAACCTTTTTCTGCATCTTTTTCTGATACAAAGTGGAAATCCAGACTCTTGCTTTCTTTCATATTATCCACCATATCATCACCAATGGTTAAGGTTTTATCTTGAAAGGTTGCAGACTGATCTTGGTTTACAACTGCTACAGGTAGCTGATCCAATCGTCCATAAGGATCCCACATAGAGGTTAGGAAACTAATATTGTATAAGGCCGGGACACAAGCTATACCAATAATGGTAATCAAGGTCATTGGTCTAGTGAAAAAATTCTTTACTTTTTCTGACATAATAACTCCTTTAGACATCCTGTTCAAAAACTGATAAAATACATTATACAAGTATCATTTTCAAAATCAAGTAGAAAGAATCGTTTTTTAGACAATGTGTCTAAAAATGTTCAAAAGGAGAAAATATGGGAACAGATAATCGAAAAGAACGAACTCGTCAAGCCATTTTAGAAGCAATGGTGACTTGCTTAGAAACTCAAGGATTTAATGAGATTACAACCACCCATCTCGCTCAGACAGCAGGAATTAGTCGCTCTAGTTTTTATACCCATTATAAGGATAAATATGAATTGATTGACTCCTACCAACAAGGCTTATTTCTCAAGTTAGAGACCATATTTGATCACTATGATGGAAATCGACAGTCCTCTTGCTTAGAAATTTTTGAACTACTCTACCGTGAAGAATTACTGTCATCCTTATTGACCCATAACGGAACTCAAGAAATCCAAAATTTCCTTATCAACAAAGTTAGATTATTGATTGCAAACGATTTAGCTGAACGTTTGGGAAAAGAAGATTTATCACCACTTGAAAGAGAGTACCGAAGCATTTATTTTTCACATGCCTTCTTTGGAATCATTCAAGTATGGATAAAAAATGGGAAGCAAGAATCTCCTCAATATATGACCGATTTCCTTATTAAAATGTTGCCGTAATGCTTCATTTTTGTTCCAAATCTCCTTAATTGTGTTATACTAAATATTGCGCAAACGTTTTCAGTGAGGAGATTCAGATACGATTCAAGCAGAGCATCTATCAAAAACATATTCAGTTATAGATAAGGAAGTCGGTTTAAAAGGATCAATCAAAGCCTTTTTCAAACCAAAGAAAAAATTAATTCCAGCGGTCCAAGACATTTCCTTGCAAGTTGACAAAGGAGAAATTATTGGATATATTGGCTCAAATGGTTCTGGTAAGTCAACCACAATCAAAATGTTAACTGGAGTCTTATTTCCTGACCAAGGACAAGTTCGCATCAACGGGTTGAACCCACAAGAGAAACGTAAGGAAGTGAATAAGCAAATTGGCGTCCTCTTTGGGCAAAAATCGCATCTTGATTGGAATTTACCCGTACAGGAATCTTTTATTCTACACGCCAAAATTTATGATGTTCCAGATCAGCTATTTAAAGAGAGATTAGCTGTCTTGATTGACTTATTGGATTTGGCAGACATCATGAAGCAACCTATCCGTAACCTCTCTTTAGGACAACGAGTTCGCTGTGAATTTGCGGCTATCTTTATTCACCAACCTGCCGTTGTCTTTTTGGACGAACCAACCATCGGCTTGGATGCCAGCGTAAAGGAGACTATTCGCTCCTTTATTCGCTACATGAATCAGCAATATCAAACCACCTTTTTGATTACTTCCCACGATATGAAGGACATTGAGAGTCTCTGTGAGCGGATTTTCATCATTGATAAAGGCAAAAAAGTTTACGATGGTTCTCTGACCATTCTAAAAGAACGGTTTTCCACTATCAAAACCATCCTTTTTTCCACAGAAAAACCAATTGCACAGGACTTACAATTGGAAGGCTTGGAATTTGTTCGAAAAGATGATTTTCACTTTGAAATCCACTACCAAAGTAAATTTTGGACCAGTGCTCAGGTGATTGAGCAAGTCTTCAATCACTTTACTGTGGAAGATGTTACCATGAAAGAATTGGAAATTGAAACCATGGTCCGCCAAATTTATGAGGAGGGTATTCATGCGTAAATATTTCTATATGACCCGCCTGACTATGATGACTGCCATGCAATACAAGGCTTTCTTTCTAGCAACCTTCGTTTCACTGGCAGTGAAGATCTTGGTGGCTCTCTATGTCTGGAAAACTATTTTCTTTACTCAATCTGAAGTCAACGGTTTTACCTTGCAGACTTTTACCACTTATATTATTTTCGCCAATTTACTAGCCAGTTTGAATTCTTTCTCACTGGGTGAAGATTTATCTTATAGTATTTTGAAAGGGAGCATTGCTGGAGAATTTCTTAGACCCTACTCCTTTATCCTAGCCCTCTTTTTCAAAGATTTAGGAAATAAACTGTTGGAACTCTTTAAATTTGGACTAGTTTTTATCGGAATCTTGCTTGTTCATCAAGATTTCTATTTGCCTGATGGGAAAACATTGCTCCTTTTTCTCGTCAGCTCCATCCTCGGCATGTTTATCGTCCAGCTACTTGATATGGCTTTTGGATTTTTGGCTTTTTTTACAGTCAACGCTTGGGGCGTTATGCTCTTGAGAACCGGTCTCTTCAATCTAGCCTCTGGAGCACTCTTGCCACTCAGCTTTTATCCAAAGGCCGTGGAAAACTTTTTAAAGCTATTGCCCTATAATTATGCTGTTAATGTCCCTATCTCCATTTTACTTGGGCAAGAAAGCGATCTAAGGGCTTTGGGCTTGCAAGTTCTTTGGATACCTTTTCTCACTATTTTTATTGCAGGTCTTTGGTCTCAAGCCAAACGACGCATTGTCATTTTTGGAGGTTAACATGAAAAAATATATCAACCTCTACTTGTATAATATCAAAGTCTTCATGATGGCTCAGATGTCATTTCGCGTGGACTTCTTTATCGGGCTATTCTCCTCTTTGATTGAACAAATTGTCTATCTCATTTTCCTCAACATTCTCTTTGGAAACATTAAGGAAATTGCCGGTTTCAATTACGGCCAAATGCTTTTCATCTATGGAATTGCAACAGTTGGTCGATCTATTCACTTAATTTTCTTTGATAATCTTTGGATGTTTGGTAGTCGCTATATCCGACAGGGTGAATTTGAACGACTCATACTGATGCCTGTCAATCCACTCTTTCAACTCATTTGTGAACGAATTCAGCCACAAGGAATTGGGACGACGCTTATCGGTTCCATTGCCCTCTTTCAAGCTTCCAAAGAACTTGGTCTGGAATGGAGTCTTGGCAAACTAATCTTACTCATTTTTATTACAATTTGTATTGGCTTACTCTATGCAGCAATACAACTTGGACCTACTGCTCTAGCTTTTTGGATTGTAGAGTCTTTTCCATTAACTATGGGTATTTTTGCCCTTAATCAGATGGCCCAATATCCTCTAAATATCTATCCAAAAATCATTCAAATTCTTCTAATTTTTGTCTTTCCTTACGCCTTCACAGCTTATTTCCCAGCACTCTATTTTTTAGATTTGTCTATGTGGGGACTAGCCTTGCCACTTGTCCTTATCGTCATATTTAGCATCAATTACAAAATCTTCCGCTACGGCATGACCAAATTCACCAGTGTAGGTGGTTAAAGACAGCGGAGCTGGATGTCAGTAGCTGAAGTCCGGGGGACTTCTTTAAGTTGGAAATAA
>NZ_JAIMEP010000027.1 GCF_019794555.1 Streptococcus suis
CACCTTTATTGTATCGCGTTTGGAGTTCTTTTTTGGTATAACCTTCGTCGCGCACCCGCATAGCGGGTGGTTTATTTGTCACGCACCTTACGGAGCGTGACGGACTAAAAGTCACATAAAAAAATTGAGGTAGCTAAGAATCAACTTAGCAACCTCAATCCTATCAGCCAGTTTTAGTTGGCAAAACTAATTATCTCCGAGAAGGTACTTTCAAAAATTGTTGCACGAATAAGGAAAGATATTATTTAATCCGACCCGGACGTTCTTTGTAACCGTAGTAAGCGTCATTCATGATTTCTTCCATATCTGCTACCATTGGCAAGCGTGGGTTAGCAGGTGAACATTGGTCTTCATATGCTAGAAGAGCCAATTCATGAGTGTATTTCTTCCATTCTTGTTCGTCAATACCTTGATCTTTAAAGTTCATCTTGATACCAACTTTTTCACCCAATTCGTAAACTGCTTTAGCATAAGCTGCAACAGCTTCTTCTGGAGTAGAATGTGGTAAACCTAACATACGAGCGATGTCTTGGAATTTTTCATCCGCTTTCCAGTAGTTGTACTTAGGCCATGTAGTTGTCTTAGACGGACGAGTACCATTGTAACGGATAACGTATGGCAACAAGATTGCGTTTGTACGTCCATGAACTGTGTGGAAGCGACCACCAATCTTATGGGCCATAGAGTGGCTCATACCCAAGAAGGCATTTGCAAAAGCCATACCAGCCATTGTAGAAGCGTTGTGGATTTTTTCACGTGCTTCTGGATCACCAGTCAAGACTGATTTTTCAAGATATTGGAATACCAACTTAATTGTTTGAAGGGCAATACCATCAGTGTAGTCGTTCGCAAAGTTAGAAGTGTATGCTTCTGTCGCATGAGTCAATACGTCCATACCAGTATCAGCTGCGATGAAGGCTGGAACTGACTCTACCAATGCTGGGTCTACGATTGCAATTGTTGGTGTTAATGAGTAGTCAGCAAGTGGGTATTTGCGGTTGTTTTTCTTATCAGAAATAACGGCAAACGGTGTTACTTCTGAACCTGTACCAGATGTAGTTGGGATACCGATGTATTTAGCTTTTTGACCCAATGATGGGAATTTGAAGGCACGTTTACGGATATCCATGAATTTTTGAACAAGGTCACGGAAGTCGATTTCTGGTTGTTCATAGAAGAGCCACATTACTTTAGCAGCATCCATTGGTGAACCACCACCGAGCGCAATAATTGTATCCGGTTGGAACGCACGCATTACTTCAGCACCGCGTTCAACTGTTGTAATATCTGGATCTGGTTCAACATCTGAGAAGACTTGAATAGTCACTTGATTTGAACGAGCATTCAATTGATCGATGACACGTTGAACAAAACCAAGACGTTCGATTGATTTGTCTGTTACGATCATAACACGTTCAAGGCCTTCTGCTGTTTGAAGGTATTGAATAGAGTTACGTTCGAAGTAAATTTTTGAAGGAACTTTAAACCATTGCATATTATTTCTACGTTTCCCTACTTTCTTGATGTTAAGAAGGTTGATAGCAGATACGTTATCACCAACTGAGTTACGTCCATATGAACCACATCCGAGTGTTAATGATGGAATAAATGCATTATAAACGTCACCGATACCACCAAAAGTAGAAGGTGAGTTCCAGATAATACGCATTGCTTTCATTTCAGTACCGAAACGTTTTGCAAGTTCTTCATCTTTAGTGTGGATTGCAGCAGAGTGTCCAAGACCGTTGAACTCTACCATTTGACGAGCTTTTTTAAGACCATCTTCTACGTCTTCAGCTTTCAATACAGCAATTACTGGAGAAAGTTTTTCACGTGTAAGAGGCTCATTTGGTCCAACTTCAGCACATTCAGCAGCCAAGATATTTGTTCCTTCTGGAACTTTGAAGCCTGCTTGTTCCGCAATCCATGCAGCTGGTTTACCAACGATATCAGCATTCAATTTACCTTCTGCACAGTTTTTGCTATTTGCTTTTACACCGAAGCAGTACTCTTCAAGGAGTGCTTTTTCTTTTTTATTAACAAAGTAAGTTTTGTATGATTTAAACTCTTCAACGAATTCATCATAAATTTCTTTGTCGATGATGACTGCTTGCTCAGACGCACATACCATACCGTTGTCAAATGATTTAGACATAACGATATCGTGAGCTGCTTGACGAATATCTGCAGATTTTTCGATATATGCTGGAACGTTACCTGCACCAACACCAAGAGCTGGTTTACCACATGAATACGCTGCACGTACCATTGCATTACCACCTGTTGCCAAGATAGTTGAGATACCATCGTGGTTCATGAGTGCATTTGTAGCAGCAATAGATGGCTCAGTAATCCATTGGATACAGTTTTCAGGGGCACCTGCTTTTACAGCAGCTTCATAAACGATACGTGCTGCATGTGCAGAAGATTCTTGTGCAGATGGGTGGAAACCAAATACGATTGGGTTACGAGTTTTAAGTGCGATAAGTGATTTGAAAATAGCTGTTGAGGTTGGGTTAGTTGTTGGAGTAACACCACAGATAACACCGACAGGTTCTGCAATTTTTGTCAAACCAGTAATAGGATCATCTTCGATAACACCAACTGTTTTTACACCGCGCATGTTATTTACAACATGTTCACATGCAAACAAGTTTTTTGTAGCTTTGTCTTCAAAGACACCGCGACCTGTTTCTTCTACAGCGTGTGCTGCCAAGATACCATGAGCGTCAAGCGCTGCCACAGATGCTTTCGCAACGATGTAGTCAACTTGTTCTTGGTTCAATTTGCGAAACTCATCCAAGGCTACCAAACCTTTTTGAACAAGTTCGTCAACATGTTTTTGAGCTGCCACCAATTTTTCTTCAGGTGATACTACTTTCTGTTCAGCCATTTTAGTCCTCCATTTACAAAACAGATGTTTGTTAATTTTTTCACATGTTTATAATACAATAACTTTTTAATTTTGTAAAGCATTTTTGTTAATTTTTTCACAATTTTTTCGCGAAACCCGAATAAAGCGCTTTCATTTTTCGTTTTTGATAAACCATCTTCTTTCAAAGATGGCTCATCAATACACTATCATAGGATATAACACTAATTTTCACTTATTTTTTCTAAAATACTAGCAAATTCTGTTTTAACTATTTCAAGACTTGTTTCAACCTCTTGTCGAGTCTGGTTATTTTTCACCACGACTTGACCTGATTCGATTTCACTACCACCTAAGGTAATGATTGTCTTGGCTCCAAATACATCTGCTGACTTAAACTGGGCTTTGAGCTTGCGGTCAAGATAGTCTCTCTCTGCTCGGAACCCTTGCTTGCGGATGGCTTGAACCAACTCAAGCGCTCCGCCATTGGCCTCTCGACCTAAAACAGCTATGTAAACATCTATCTGGGTGTCAATCGGAAGCTCAATCCCTTGCTTTTCAAGTACGAGAATCAGACGTTCAATCCCCATGCCAAAGCCGAAGGCTGGTGTTTCTGGACCACCAAAATAGCTAACCAATCCATCATAACGACCGCCAGCACAGATGGTCAAGTCACTGCCACCTACTTCGGTCATGAATTCAAAAATAGTATGGTTATAGTAGTCTAGACCACGTACCATATTCGTGTCGATTTCATATGATATGCCCAGATTATCTAGCATAGACTTGACTGCTTCAAAGTGAGCTATACTTTCCTGATCCAGATAGTCCAAGATGGATGGTGCATTTTCTACAGCAACCTTGTCTTCTTTTTCTTTTGAGTCTAACACGCGGAGAGGATTTTCTTCCAAACGGCGCTGGCTATCTTTAGACAGTTGATCCTTGAGCGGTGTCAGATAGTCAATCAAGGCTTGGCGATAGGCTGCGCGACTCTCTGGATTCCCCAAACTATTGAGATGCAAACGAACATCTTTAATCCCCAACTCTTCAAAGAAATGATAAGCCATGGCAATAATTTCTACATCTGTTGCTGGATTATTTGAGCCGAAGCACTCTACACCAATCTGATGGAACTGTCGGAGACGCCCCGCCTGCGGACGCTCATATCGGAACATGGGCCCCATATAGTAAAATTTTGCCGGTTTTTGCACTTCTGGAGCAAAGAGCTTATTTTCTACATAAGAACGAACAACGGGCGCTGTGCCTTCTGGACGAAGAGTAATATGACGTTCTCCCTTATCGTAAAAATCGTACATTTCCTTGGTCACAATATCTGTGGTATCGCCAACAGAGCGACTAATTACTTCGTAATGTTCAAAGATAGGTGTGCGAATTTCCGAAAAATTATACTGTTTAAAAATAGAACGTGCGAAATTTTCTACATATTGCCATTTGGCAGAGTCCTGTGGAAGTAAATCTTGCGTCCCTTTTGGTTTTTGTAGTTTCATGGGCTTTCTCATTTCTCTAAATATTGCCCCTTATTTTATCATATTTTGGGCTTTTTTGGAAATGGCAGAGCAAACAAAAAGCCGTGCCTACTTACACAACCTTGTTTAAAAAGCTATTTCTTATCTACAATCTGGAAATTCAAGTCGGCCACTTCGATTTCAACCTCAAGTTTTTCTTCTGAATTGAGATTGAGGAGGTTTTCTAAGGCTGCTTCAGCAAAGGCCGCTACTTTTTCTTTGCGTTCCGCGTCATTCAATACTTTCTCACTTGTCTTGTAAATGGCTTCCTGGGATTTTTCATTTAGAAATTCCTGGGCCTTTAGTCCAGAAGTGAAGGCATCGACCGCCTTGTCCAGCAGACCATTGCTATTATCGCTGATTTTAATTTCTCCATGTTGCTGAGAATCAACTTCGACATGAACAGGTTTCTTGAAGGTTAAAGTATTGTTTTGAATCTGGACATCTGACTGACCAATCCCTTCCAAGACCAACTTGAACTCTGTCTGCACAGGAATATCAACAGACATTTCACGTCCTACAAAGAGCTTGGTAATCGGTTCTGTCCAGTCTGGCCATTCTTGCAGATTATTATTATCAAAAGTATGGTTGGCAGTTGTATCCACCTCGGCACCTGCCACAACCAACTTGCTTTCCGCTTCAAACTTCTTAATGACAGACTCATATTGAACCTTGTGGGTCCCTTGGAACCATGCTAGAATACTATTTCTAAACCAGAAGATCCCTATACCTAAAACTAGCAACAAGACCAAGAGGCTAGCCAACTTTTTCGCAAAAAACTTCCCAACTGTTTTCATACAGTTCTCCTTCATATTGAATAATTGGAACTCGTCCTATAACTATTATATATATGTCTTCGAGTGAATTTTCTTTCTTTTTGAATATTATAGCAAACTTTCTCTAGGTGGGAATTTACTGTGAATAAAATTTTTAAAAATATCTGTCAAGTAACTTTACTTTACAAAGAAGTTTTGATATACTGTTAAAGTTGACGAAAGTCATACTATAAATTTTAGATTTAAAGAGGGCTTTGCTCTCGTATTTTAATGGAGGAAAATAGAAATGGCAGTACCTGCACGTCGCACTTCAAAAGCGAAGAAAAACAAACGTCGTACTCACTATAAAGTAGCAGCTCCAACTGTGAAATTTGATGAAACTACTGGAGATTACTCACGTTCACACCGTGTATCTTTGAAAGGATACTACAAAGGACGTAAAATCGCTAAGGCTGCTTCAGCTGAATAATAGAAGGGAGATACCATGCGCGTAAATATTACACTTGAACACAAAGAATCTGGTGAACGCTTGTACCTTACTTCAAAAAACAAACGTAACACTCCAGACCGTCTTCAATTGAAAAAATACTCACCAAAATTGCGTAAACACGTGATTTTTACTGAGGTGAAATAGGGATTCACTACACGTCAATAGACGGTAGAAACCTTGATTTTAAGCGATTTTTGAAAGATGAACTTTCATTACATTGCAGTACAAATCAGTCGAATCACTACCTTTTTCACTACCTTTTTTTGAAATAAGATTTTGATTCGGATAAGTAATAAACCCACTGGCTCATTAAGTCAGTGGGTTTTTGAGTGATTAGAAAGAAGTGAAGTTACGGATTAACAAGATCGACAATGATAATTTCTGGGCGATTAAAGAATCTTGGTACTCGTGTAGATTCTTTGGCCAGACCCCTGCTTACAATAAAATACGAATTTTCAACTTCATATAAACCACCTGCATATTTCGGAAGAAGACCTTGATTAGGCGCAAATACACCATTAACCAAATAAGGCACTCTCCATTGTCCTCCATGCGCATGACCAGATAACACTAAATCAAATCCATACTTTTGATAAGTATCAATTAGTTCTGGTCGGTGCGCTAGTAAAACTTGAAAGTCAGTGCTTATTTGCTTCCCTTTTATGTCTTCAAGTTGGTCTAGCAAACTCTCACTAGTATCATACTTTTGAAAATATTCAGGATCATCAATGCCTGAAATAGTGATAGACTGCCCCCTTACATCAACTCTACTACTATTTCCAGATAATACGACCACATTCTGTTGTCTCAGATGTTCCAGCATCTGATCATATCGATTACTCCATATTTCATGATTACCTGACACATAGTAAGTATGATTAAATTTTACTAGCCCGCTTAACAATTCTAGAGTTTTTCTGTCAGAAAGTTCATCATCAAAAATATCTCCACCTAATAAAATGATATCTGGGCCTTCTTTCTCTAATGTTTCCAAGATTTGTATCTGATTTTTACCGTAATTTGATGAGTGTAAATCAGTAATTAGAGTAAGTCTGATTGGCTGAGATATTTTGGGGCTGACAAGCCTGTAATGAGTTACTTGAAGCCGAACGTCAAAACCTAAAGCAAGAAAAATTAGGATACAAATAAAAACAAACCATCGTGGCTTAATATTTTTTAGTTTTTTCATTATTCGAACTATTTTACCAAATTTCTGTAACGAACAAACATTTTCAAAAGGCTACTCAATAATAATATCAAAATATTTTGTATCAACCTCTTTTGGAGCAACGTAACTAATATTTCGTTTGGCATTGAAAATATCAGATTCTTCCAATGAAGTAGAGAGTCCGCTCCATGGTTCTAATGCGATAAAGGGACTCTGATTTGTAGTTGACCAAATCACTAAATATGGAAAATCATCAAATGCAATCGAAAGTTTCTTCTGATGATTTTTTGATTTCAAGGTTACCTTTCGTGATGCTAATTGATCCAATGTTATGGCATCATGCTCAAACAGTTTATAGGACAAGTCCAAGGTCTTTTGATTTTCCAAGAATGGCCGGCGGTCTCGCAGATCAAGTAAGCCAGTTTCTGGAAAACTTCTAGGTACTGTACAAGATTCTACTTTTTCAAATTCTAAATAATAGTCTTCATAACTCTCACCATCCAACAAGGGACAATTAAAACCTGGGTGACCCCCAATAAAGTAAGGTAGCTTTCTATGTCCCTCAAGGTTTTTCACCCGATATTCAGTTCGAATTGTATTGCCAAGTAGTGAGTAGTTAATGGAAAGTTCAAATTCAAAAGGGTAATTTTTTACGGTTTCTTCGTTTGATGAAATAGAAAATTCTAAAGAGTTTTCAGTACTATTTACATTTTTGAACATCATTTTTCGCACAAGTCCATGCCTCGGAATTGTGCCTGTAAATGTCGGTCTTTCTGCAGGTTCATAGATAGCCCAATCATTTCGTAAACTTCCACAAATCGGAAATAGAACTGGTGCTTGACCGCTCCAATAGGTCGAATCTCCTTGCCAAAGATACTCGATACCATCCTTGTCTTTAATAGAAATAATTTGCCCACCTAATTCAGAAAATTGTACTGTTAAGTTCTCATTTTTTAATTCGAGCATAAAAACTGCCTCCCTTATATGAAAACAAGGATGCTAACTTGAGCTAGGCATCCTTGTTTTAGTTTTATTCAATAACCTGTGTTTCCGCTACTTTTTTATACCAATATGCACTTTTCTTTGGATAGCGTTCTTGGGTCTCAAAGTCAACATAGAACAATCCATATCGTTTCTCGTATCCATTTGACCAAGAAAATACATCCATCAAGGACCAGATGAAATAACCTTTAACATTGGCACCATCTGAGATAGCATCTGAAATCACTTCTAAATGCTTTTTCACATAATCAATTCGACCATCGTCATAGACTGTACCATCTACAAACTCATCTTTATAGCCTAGGCCGTTTTCAGTGATGTAGATTTTCTTATAGTTTGGATAGTCATTTTTTACACGCATGATTTGATCATAAAGGCCTTGCGGATAGATAATCCAATCCCAGTCCGTTTTTGGAATATCGACTGGGGATTCTCTACGACCAACTCCCTTGATTTGATACTTAGAACTTCCCTTTTCACCTTTACCATTATGGATAATTTCAGTCTCACCGTCATGAGCCCTCATCCAATCACTCATATAGTAATTGATGCCCAAGAAGTCGTTCAAATCTTTTGCGGCATCTAAGGCAACGAAGTCTTCATCACGAAGGTCTAATTCTCCACCATTCACTTTCAGAATATGTCGAACGCCTTCAAGTGTTTTTTCAGAATAGTAACCCAAGTATGTAGCATCGAGGATAAATTTATTATGAATAATATCTTCTAGTTCCGCTGCACGAACATCGTCAGGGTTGCTTGGATCATAAGGATATTTCGTTGGCAATGCGTGTACAACACCAATTTCTCCACTATAACCAGCATCCTTGTAGAGCTTAACTGCCTTGGCATGTGAAACCATCATATTGTGGTGAGATTGGAATACCTTAGCTAAGTCATACTGAATCCCTGGTGGGAACTTCCCAACTAGATATTGCCCATCACCAATTGGACCGATTTCATTAAAGGTTGTCCAGTAATTAACTTCGGGGAATTCTTTGAAGCAAAACGCTGCGTAATTGACGAAGTGCTCAATATTTTCTCGATTTAGAAAGTCACCATTAGAATGTAGCGTTTCTGGTGTATCAAAATGGTGAAGCGTTACAAATGGTTCTACGTGACGTTTATGGCATTCCGCAAATAATTTATGGTAATACTCTACTCCCTTTGGATTCACTTCTCCAAAGCCTGTTGGGAAAATACGAGACCACGCAATTGAAATACGAATGCCGTTTACCCCAAATTGTTCACTTAGTTCTAAATCAACTGGATAACGATTATAAAAATCAGAAGCTGGTTCCGCAGTGTACCAGTAATTATCTTCTAGATACTTGTCCCACGCAACACGACCTTTTCCATCCGTCTGTGTAGCACCCTCTGCTTGATATGCTGCAGTTGCTCCACCAAATATAAAATCTTTCGGTAATGTTTTAACCATATGCCTACCTTCTTCTATCAAAAATAAATAAAGGGGGAGGAGTTGGAGATTATAACTCCCTCCCCCTTTGATTAAAACTGTTGTTTGACAAAGTCAAGAGCACCTTGACCATCTCGTGTGAGTTTAATGTATTGAGCCCCTTCAGTTTTAGCGAGTTTAATGCCCAATGCATCGGTTTCTTGTTTGATGTCATCGTAGTTTGATGCTACTTGAGGTGCAAGGATGACTAATTGATACTCTGGCAAAATCTCACGGTGCGCCCCATAGCTTCCTGCTGTAGCTGTAACTGGAACACCGTATTCTTTTGCAGCTTTAGTTAGAGCGTTGGCAAGCAATCCACTTGTACCACCTCCTGCACAAAGTACCAAAACATTGGTTTGTTCAGAAATTTCGGTTTCGACTGCAGCTTTTTCAAGAATAGTATCCGCTTTGGCAGTATTAAAGTTAGCCGCCACTTTCTCTTTCAAGCTATTTTCAACTTTCCCTGATTGTTCTTCAGCAAGAATTTGCTCATCGTAAACTTTCAAGAATGGATAATAGATAAGTACATCGACAACTACCAACAAGATAGCTAGTGCAAAGGCAAGTGGAGCAAAGTTTGTTCCCATTACAATCCCCAATGGTCCTGGAGTTGTCCATGGCAAGTTAACGCTGAAACTGTTCATTTTTAGCGTATCAACAAAGAATTTGAAAATCCATACGTTAGCAATTGGAGCTAAAATAAATGGAACAAAGAATACTGGGTTGAGTACAAGTGGTGCACCGAACAAGATCGGTTCGTTTACACCAAAGAAAGTTGGAACAACTGAAGCACGTCCAATTGCTTTATTTCGTTTAGACTTAGTCAACCACATAAACATGAACGGCACAACTAAGGTAGCACCTGTTCCACCCATAGTTACAATAAACATTTGTGTACCAGATGTCAGCACCTTATCTGCATGCTGTCCTGCTTGTAATAACTGGAAGTTGGTTTCAATATTTGCGTATGTAATCGCTGCAATAGCTGGTTCAACAATCGATGGACCATGAATCCCAACAAACCAGAAGAGTGCATAAGCACCGAAGATAATCGTAATCCCTACATAACCATCTGCGGCTGTAAACAAAGGCTCAAAGAATTTCAAAATAGCTTCTGCTACGTTTGTACCAACTAACTGACGAGTAGCCAGGTCAATGCCATAGAGCACAAAGATAGAAAGAGCATAAGGGATAACATCTTTGAAAGCTTGTGACACATTTGGCGGAACTTCTTCAGGCATACGAATGGTGACATTGTTTTTCACACAGACCTTATAGATATTAACCGTAATAAAGGCTGCCAGAAAGGCTGTCAAAAGTCCCTTAGTTCCCATGTAACCATTGGCAAATCCACCTTCAATACCATCAGAAGCCAGTAATAAGAAACCTGAAATTGAAGCAATCATGGTTGAAATGAAGTTGATTTGATTGGTTTTTGGCAATTGACGGTTAAACGCATCTGTCAAAGATTTTGCGGTCGTTCCTGCAACTAAGACAGCTACAATACCCATTGTATAACCGTAAGGTTTCATGATAGCTGCAACTGCTTCATCTGACCAAGTAAAACCAAAGATATTAGGCACAAATGCTACCAATAGGAAGATACTTGAAAATAAGATGATTGGCATGGCTGCGATAAAGCCATCACGGATAGCCCTTAAATAAGGGTTTCTCGAAATCTTTTCAAAGAAAGGCTTCCCTTTCTCAATGAATTCAATCAATTTATTCATTACTTATCACCTCGTTTGTAAAGTTCAATCATATGACTCATCATATCTTTCAATAACAATGTCGTCATGAGATGGTCTTGACCATGCATGAGCGTCACACTAAAGGCTAAATCCTCACCAGCCGCTTCTTTTTGCAACAAGCTAGTCTGAGCATGGTGGGCTTCAACAATACAAGCATTAGCAGCTTCAACTAGTTCTTCTGCTTTTGCATAGTCGCCTTTTTGAGCCGCAGCCAGTGCCTCCATCAAACGAGAACGAGCATCACCAGCGAATGCAACAATCTCAAAACCTAATAACGTAATTTCTTCTCTGTTCATAATATAAACCTCCTATTTTTTATGTACTCAATGGAAATACCATTCAGACTAGGCGACAAAAACGTAGATAGAACTAAAGTTCATCAAGTTGAGGCAACAACGTCTGAATTGGATTTACGAAGAGTATGATTTACAATAACCGTTGAATATGTAACACAATATAGAACCTTTCACTATCATTTACAGGCTCATCAACCAATGATGTAATCATCTCAAAAATCTGACTTCCAACCTGATGGGCTCTTGGATTCTGGAGCTTGATGTACTGTTCCAAACTAGCAATCGATTCATTTGACTGATGGGATCTATCTAAGTAATTCAGAAAATAGGACAAATGAATCATAAAGCGATCATAAAAATTGCTATTTTCTTTTGTGCGTTTAATCCCATTCTCTATCAAAATTTGTTCAACCTCGGCAATAATTTTCTTACTGATGTCATGTTCTTCACTAGTGGGATGAATTGTTTCACCCTTTGCATTGATTAAGTGAAGTGCAATTCTACCAATCTCATCATTTGGAAAATCTTTTAGCAATTTTTCTCGAAACATAGCTAAGGCTTCACGCGCCATTTTATATTCCAATGGATATTCGGCTGAAATATTGGGTAGCCTACTTTCTTGATAACTATTCTTTAAAACCGCCTGATATGCACAATAGATATGATCTGTCAGTGTCACATATAGATATTCTTGTACAGGGTAATGATAAGTTTCTACCAGATGATTAATAACCGTGTAGGTTGCCGAAATAAAATCTAAGGGAATATCTTTTAATAAGGTTAGAAAATTTTCTTTGGCTTCATCATTTTTCAGTGAAAAAATATTTTCTATCTTGTCCTTAACAATTAAATCCCCTTTTTTCTTTTGAAAGGTTATACCTAATCCCATCACGACTGCCTGTTCCCCATGTTCATTTTTCACCAGGGCAGCGTTATTATTTAGTGACTGTATAATCCTAAACATATATCCCTCCTATATTTTTAAGCAAAAAAAGACTACAAACAAACCGAGAATATCCTACTCTCAAATCCATTTGTAGTCTTGCCTAATCGAATTAGTTACAATCCACTCTATTCTTGCTGATGAGATTATTATAGCATATTCTCAGAAAATGTAAACCCTTTCTTTTAAGAAAATGGTTATTTTTTCAATTATTTTTCTAGCCAAGAAGTTGCTGTTTGAGACAAGACTGCATCAAGTCCCTCAATATTTTCACGACCAACAGTACGTAACCATTCACGCGCAGCTTTTTCACCCTGTTCAATATAGACTGGCACAACACCCGCCCATGTTGCACGACCACAGAGAACACCGTTAAATTTAGCACCAGCTTCATGTGCAAACACTAGAGTATCTTGGAAGAGTTTTGCAGAAACACCTGCACTTAGATAAATATAAGGCAAATGAGTTGATGCTTCTTGTTGACGGAAATATTCGGCTGCTTCTTCTTTTGTATAGACGACTTCCCCTGTTCCAAAGCCTTCAACAAAATTCATGTTCACAGGTACTTCTACCTTGAGAACATCTACTCCAAAGCGTTCATCCGAAAATACTTTCATAGCCTCATTTACTTTTCTAGGTTTAACTTTCGCAAACTCAACACTAGCATTGTCTTCAATCGTTTCATCATAGCTCAAAATCTCCAAGAAGAATGGCAAACCTTCAGCCTGACATTCTGAACCCAAGCGTTCAATATAGGCATGTTTTTGAAGATTGACGTATGGGTCTCCATCAACATCATAATAGAGTAAGAACTTGATAGCATCTGCCCCTTCTTCTTTTAGTCGTTTTACAGACCACTCCACTAGGCAATCTGGTAAGCGACTAGTAGAGCTTGTATCATAGCCAGTTTTTTCATAAGCTAGGAGCAAACCGCACTGTTCGTCACGGGCGCGTGATGCAGGCAAACCAAATTCAGGATCTAACAGAATTGAGGAAGAAAACTGTGTTAATTCCTCTGAAACTAGTTTCTTTAGTTCTTCCATCTGCTTCACATTGGGTTCCTCTGTCTGATGTTTTGCCATCATTTTTTTCAGGGCTCCACGTTGGTCAAAAGCTAAAGCTGAAATAATACCTGCTTCATTGCTTACTTTTTCCATGTATTTTCTTTTGTCTGCTGTTACTACCATATTATACCTCTTCGACTTCGATTTGAGAATACAACGATTCTGCATTTTCTAAATTGACGTAACCCGTCTGTTCTTCCTGGGCATTTAACATGCCTAAAACATTAGCATTTTTTAATAATTCTGCATCAGGTAAAGCATGTACCAAACCTGCTGCAATACCTGCAACAGTTGAATCTCCTGATCCTACTGGATTGACGACTTTGATTTTTGGAATTTTCACACGATAGAACTTGTCGTTGTGCTTGGCAAAAGCCCCCTTTGCTCCTAATGAGACGACTATCCACTCAATTCCTTGAAAAAGTTGACCAGACAAAACTGATTTCAACTCTTGAATATCATCAGTAACTTCTTTACCAATCAGTTGTGATAATTCCTCTGTATTCGGCTTAATAACTGTCGGCTTCTGCTGGCTTTCTAAAACGTTTTTCAGCGCCTCACCAGAACAATCCAAAACAACAGCTACACCGTATTTTTTACAAAGTTCTACAATCTCAACATAATAATTGCTAGCAAGTCCCTTAGGCAAACTTCCTGAAATAACAACTACATCTACATTGTTCAGGATGATTTCAAGGTGTTCGATAAAATTCAAGGCTTCGTGTTCATGAATAGTTGGGCCTTGCTCTAAAATCTCCGTCTGTTTGCCATCATGAAGAACCGCAATACAGTTACGTGTTTCGCCACCAATTTCCACAAAGGAGTTTTTAACATCATTTTGAGTGAGTTGTTTCTTGACATAGCTTCCAAAATCACCGCCAATAAAGCCTGTTGCTACAACATCTTCACCGATTTGTTTCAAAACTCGTGTAACATTGAGCCCCTTGCCTCCAGCTGTTTTTTGAACTTTTTCTACTCGATTGACCGTATCCAAATGAAAGGTATCCAATTGATAGGCAATATCAACCGACGGATTTAAAGTGATTGTCAAAATCATGTGAGCCTCCTAGTCGTGATATTCTCCACGATCCCACTTTTCAAGAAATTCCGTAAAGAACTCTGGATTAGCTTGCTCTTGATTGAGCGTTTCAACTGCAGCAATCTTTTCAATTAAGCGTTTGTTTTCTTCAGTTGGTTTGTATTCTGCTTTAATGAAGGCTTCAATGATGTCGCACATGAGCAACTCACCTGTAATCTTTCCTCCAAAACCAATGACGTTGGCATTTAACTCTTCTTTTGCATAGAGTGCAGAGGTCATATCACGAACCAAGGCTGATCGAACACCAGGAACCTTGTTTACAGCATTGTTGATTCCAACACCTGTTCCACAAATACAAATTCCCAAATCTGCTTGCCCGCTTGCAACAGCTTCACCAACTTTTTTACCAAAGATTGGGTAATGAGTACGAACATTGTCATAAGTCCCAAAGTCCAATACTTCATATCCTTGATTTTTCAAATAATCTACCACAGCGATTTTTTCGTAGGTTACAATGTGGTCACAACCGATTGCAATTTTCATCTCTTATTCTCCTTTGTTTACAACAATTAGCACATTTTATTTAGCATATCGACACGAATTTGGTGACGGCCACCATCATACTCACCTTCAACAAATCCTTTAACGATATTTTTAGCAATGCCTTCTCCTACAATCTCACTACCGATTGTAATAATACGCGAATTGTTGTGGCCTCTTGTCATATAGGCTGAACGTTCGTCTGAAACTTCTGCAGCGATCATGCCTTTGACTTTAGTTGCAGTCATAAATGGACCAACACCATAAGCATCAATCACAATGCCAAGATTTCCTTCCTCTTGATTAACTTCTGCAACTACTGCCAAAGTTGTATCAACAAAATCACTTCCATCACTGACATCTTTAAAGTCATGTGATTTTTCTAGCAAGTAATCTTTAATAACGTCTTTTAGTTTTGAACCCGCTGGATCAGCACCGATAATGATTGTCATAACCTATCTCCTAACAAAAATAGAAAGTTGTAGCCATATTTGGCAGAAAATCTTTGTTTTGCAAAACTTAGAAAAGCGTTTTCGCTTTTTATGTTTAAATTATACACTCAAACAAACATAAAGTCAACATATTTTGTTTTATTTTTGTTTATTTTTTTCGTATGCAAACAAAAAACCAACATTTCTCTGTTGGTTTTGATAACTTTATGATTTTGTAGTGATAATTTCGATGTGGTTACTTAATAATTGGTAATTTTCATCCTTTGCATTCATATCTGTCACTAGAGCGGTTACATCATTCAAATCACAAAAGGAAGTAAAATCATCTTTTCCAATTTTTGAGGCATCCAGCAGTAGATATTTTTCTAAAGAATGTTTAATGGCAATATTTTGCGTATAGGCTTCCGCTAGGGTGGAGGTCATGACATCAGTTCCCTTAAGTCCGTTACCTGAAAAGAAAATTTTGCTGAATCGCATTTTTCCTAAACTTGTATTGGTAATTTCTCCTACAAAAGATTCTGTCACTTGGCGATATTCTCCCCCAAGGAGAAAGACTTGAAACTCCTCGGTCTTTTTTTGAGATAGGATGGTAAAAACAGGCATACAGTTTGTGATGACTGTTAGGCGAGGATTTTTAATGGCCTCGGCCAGAAAGGCCACTGTTGTTCCTGGACCTAAAAATACCGTGTCTCCATCTTCTATCAGTTGTGCAGCCCTTTCTGCTATCTCTTGCTTGGCTTCCTTATTTTGAATGTGTTTCTCAGAATGGGAATATTCCCGATATTGAAAAGCCTTATTACTTCTAGCACCGCCGTGAATTTTTGTTAAGACACCTTGCTCTTCCAATTCAATAAAATCACGTCGAACAGTCATATCAGTAACATTTAGCAATTCAACAATCTCAGAAATTCGAACTGTGCCTTTTTTGTTTACCAATCGTGTAATTTCTTCTAGTCGTTCTCGTTTATTCATGTTTAATCCTTTGTTGTTTTTTTACATTATATCAAAAATAAACAAGAATATGTTGGAATTTTGAACATTTGTTCGAAATTGATTTGAGGTTATTGTCTAGCATCGTTCGTTTGGAAGATATCACATTAGTGAAAAAAGGGAAGAAAATGAGTCTTATTCTTCATTAATAATCGCTATCTATCAACTGCTAACCTTCATCATCCAATAATAAGATATTTTTTATATTTTTTAGTCCTACATTTGAAATTTCAGAATCTGAAAATAGTTCAAATTTATATTTAATAAACATAGCACTGCCATCATTATGTGTGGACATAATAATTTGATAGTCTGATAAGGAATGTCTTATTAAATCAATTAAAGCATATACATTCATAGAATCCATATCTTGAATCGGATCATCAATTGATAAAAATTTGAACTCTTTTGAAATCTTAAATGTTGTATTTAGTGCCAAAGTGAAAGCAAACGAAATAACAGCTATTTGTCCAGAACTCAATTGATACATCACATCTTGCTCACTATTACTATTTGCTATAAACCTGATATTAGAATTATTTTGAGTTGTTAGTAGAACTCCCATTCCTTGTTGGTAATTTTGTAAAATCTTAGCGGTATACATGTAAAAAGGAAGCTTTAACTTTTGAATCATCTGCTCTTGGTAGGATTGTATATTATTATTTAATTCTCTGACACGCTGCTGAAGATAAGTAATTGTGCGTTCGATTATTTGAAGGCGATTCTCAATTTGGTTAAACATCGTCAAACTTTGTAATTCAAACTGATTAATAATATACTCCCTTTTTTGACCGATCCTTTCTATAGTACAATCCTCAAAAGTTTTTTCATCAGATGCAAAGTATTTATCAAATAGATTTTGTGAATCTAAACTTTTAGAATAATCAAATACTATTTGTGATCTAAGCTCATCCAAAAATGTTGAAAGCTTCTCACCATTCTCTTCAAATTTATGCAAGTTAATCGGTAGGGCTTCAAACGAAATTTGAAATTCCTTTATAGATTCTCTCTAAAACTGAATATTTTTCTAAAAGTGTTTCAAAATCTACTCTCTTATTTACACCTCTAAGGAAAGTTCCATAGACTACATTTGGAAGCAACCGTTTTTCTTGCAATGAATTTATTAACTCTTTTTTCAAAATTTCAAACTTTTGTAGGGAAGCACTCTTATCAACTAACAAAGGCGTAATCTCTGAGTTCATGACAATTAAATTGCTAAAAGACTCAGGAAAATCATAATTACTTATGGATCGTATCACCGCCAAAAAATCATCAGGAAGAACAAAGAGTTTCTCTTGCTCAATTTTAATCTGATTTTGCAACTCTATTTTTAATTTGTTTAATTCTTCAACCAAATTTGAAACTTCTATTTCAAAATTAGTCAAATTTTTACGTAGTTGATGCGTTGTTTCTTCATAAGCAAGCAGTAAATTCTTGCTTTCAATCCAATCATAACCACAAAATACACATTCTGAATGCTTATTATCACTATGTTCTTTTAGACGATTTCTTATCTCGAGTAACTTGTTAATCGAATCTGTTCCATCATCCAACTGCTCCTTTTTAATCTTGTAATTTGTTAACTTGGAATCAAATGTTTCAAACCATACTTTGCCAAATTCCCAACCTAAAAAGTCACTTAAAGAATTCTTAATTGACTCTATATTAAGTTTATCAATTTCGACATCAAGCAGACTCTCTAGAATTTTTCCACGTTTAAATATCCTACTATCATTTTCCAACGTTTCCAGTTGTTCAATATAGTTTTTAAGTAAAAAATAAGAGTAATTTTTTTCATTTGAAATTAAACTATGATTTTGTTTAATATACTCTATATTCTCCTGATTTTCAATAATTTCTCTAAATATTAAATAACTAATAAAATCTTTATCATCCAACACCTCTCGCTTAAACTGCTCACTTTGTTTTCTAAGGAAGTAATCCTTTGGAGAAAATGAATTCCGAAATCCTTGCAGTTTTTCAATTTCTGAAAGATACATAGTTAAACTTTCGTTTGACAGTTCACCATCAAATACAATTGATTCTTTATTAAAAGCAAAGTCATTATCTGCTCTAAGAGGTAACTTAGAATATGGAGTGTCGTTCTTAATTGGGGAAGTTTTTAACTTATCTTTTTTTGCTTTTAGTTCCTTTTCACTAGAGGTTAAAACACTTTTTAAACGCTCTAATCGATTTTTTCTATTAACATAGTTTCCAATATTTAATAAAAAGTTCAATTGTTCCTTTCTATCTTTCTCCTTTTGCTTCAAATAATAAGCTGTTTCATCTTGTTGAATGTAATGAAACAAATCAAAAGTATCACCTAAGCTATAATCTTCTGATTCGTATCCTAAAAATTGACTAATGACCTTTTGTATATCTCTTTCACTCAAACCATCCAAGTCTTCAAGGGATTCAGGTTCAAACCGAACTGCTCTTTTAAATTTTGAAAATGAAAACTTTGGTACATTTCTTCCCTCAGCATTCATACTACTCTTATAAAGACTAGATACTATCAAAGAACTACCTTCATCATTTGTCAACGTTAGCTCAATAAATGTATCTTCCTCAGGATTATTTTGAAAATAAGGAGTACTAAAACTACTTCTACCATCGCTATAATCGGACTCTTCAATTCGACGGATTTTCCCAGTTAATGATAACTCTATTGCATCAAAAATTGTAGTTTTTCCAAATCCATTTGGTCCAACAAACAAAGTTACATTCTCTTGAAAATCAATAATTCTAGTTTCCTTTATGTTTTTAAAGTTTTTTATTATGATTTTTTTGATTCTCATGGTAATAATTCCCCTATTTTTCGTAATTCAGAAATATTTTCATCATCAAGAGAAATATCTTTTAGTGATTCTGACAAATTCTCATCAGTGACCTTAGTATAGAATTCCAATAATCTATTATCTAATTTATCCTTATCGTTCTTATACTGATTTTCTATACTTTTATAAATATCATTTCTGTTAGGGAGTGTGAAAAATGGTAGTTTTACTCCAATTTCCATCGCCATAAAATACGACTCGCTAAAAAACATATCCTCCTCAAAAGCATCAATATTAGATTCCAAGTAACTATAGAGTGCCTCATTAGTAGTTTTGTCTCGTAAATCCGATAACCCATTTTGAGTGTATAATAAAACGAACTTTCTAAAATAGTAATAGTCCTCTTCTATCAATAATATTGATCTTTGGATTTTTTCATCTTCAAATGCTTCTTTTAAATTATCAACTTCTACCAAAATAAACAGAGAGGTATTTTTCTTAATATTCTCGTGTTCTGATTTCACAGACAGTCTTTCAAACTCTTTTATTACTTGTGAAGTCTTATCATCATCAAAAAAATTATGTAGCTCATTAGGACTATATTCACTAACTATAAAATACTCTGAGTATTGCGAGTTCGTATAGAAATCAAAATCTGTATCCAACTGATTAAAATGGTTATTTTGTAAAAATTTTATAACAATGTCTCTCATATTAGTCCTCCGGCACACTCAAATTCTTTTCTTTTGCTTTCTTAATGCCTATAAATTCCATATTCGGTTTGAAAATATTATGTTGCATTCCTGTATTCCATTCATCTTTATATCTACTATCTGACATACTATCAAATTCATCTATTCTTACTCCAATGGGAACCCCATCTATATCCCTATTAATAAGAAAATCATGATTAAAAGTGGCTTTTAAAAATTCTGAATTATCAATAATATTTTTAATTACTGTTGCAATACGACCAGGAGATTCTTCAATATCAATTAAGGAGAATCTATAACTTTTTTCAACATCATCTAAAAAACTATAATGTTTAAACGAAAATTTTCTAACATCTTTTATCAACGAATAGAATATTCGTTCTAAGAGAGTAATATTAAATATTTTTGTAAAATCTTCATCCGACTTTTCATGAGGTAAAACCATTCTTACAAACTCCAAAAACTTTTCTTTAGACATAGAAAGTAATTGATTGATTATTTTGTCCATCAGTTTAAAATCCTCTTCAGAAATATCAGTTGAATAATCACGATGATATTTTTCCCAGCTATAAGTCAAAGTATTCTTCATTTCATATACTTCATCTTTAGGAACTTCCTCTGTGATAAGATTAATTATTTCTCTAAAAGATATTTCTGGAAAACCAGATTCACTGTGTGCTTGTCCAATGCTATGATCTAATAAAGAACCTACATACCTGAGATATACTTGATTTAAATGTGGATTATTATCTTTTAACGAAGATTTTTCTAACATTAAAATCTCTTTAATTTCAGTTATACAATAATCTCTAATCTTATCATTACTATCGTCTTGTGACAGTGGGCAATAAAACAGATTTTCAGTTTGATTATACGCATAAAGACTGACACAAGAATCATTATCTGTGTATTTTGTTCGATCAGAATATTTTTCCAAATAATCATCCTTTGATAGTTTAAAATCTGGCACATCTACAATCACATGTAAAAATCTGCAGTCAGAACGTACCACCTCTCGTACTGCTTTGCCTGATCCATCAAATTCATGAATCTGAAATCCTTTTGTATCTATTTTTTCCTTACCACCTTCAAACTTCCTTGTTTGTATATTAAAAAGGTCTGAGTAAGCCTCTCTCTCATTTCCATTAGTATATGCTTTCACTTGATGCCTTGATAATACTTGACCGTTATTATCAATAATGTCAAAATCCTCAGCATTCTCATACCGTATACTATACTCCTCATAGCTTACACCAGTTTCAATACACTGTCGTAGTTGTCTTAATGCTACTAAAAAGCCAACTTTTCCTTGGTGAACATAACCACTCCAACTTGATGTTGCGTTTCTATTTTGATCAACACTCGAACTCGCCAAATTAATCTCTCCCTATTTTTTACTCCTTATTAAACTCCTTCAACCGTTCCTGTCCAACCTTCATCATCTCTTCTTCTACCTTACTCCATTTTCCAAAGAGACACTCTTGTAACACTTCTGCTGCGGAACCTTCATCCGTTTTAGAATCATAAATGCAAGTCCTGTCTCTTTGATAAATCTGAATCTGGTCAAAGAGTTGCTCTCTTTCTAACTCCTTTAGGTTATCAACCAAGTTCTCTACAATCCCATCATGGTGTTCTTTTGGCGTTGCTCTGGCCTGATTGGAATCGATGGCATAAAGTTCTTCGTAACGAATCAAGGTGCTGAGATAAGAAAGCTCTGGTTTGGTACCAATTACAGCTAAAGAAACTTGGTAACCTTTAGAAGCTAATAATTGAGCAGTCTGACGAGGAACTTGAGTGGTACGCAAGGTTCCCTCAATCAGCAAATGGTAGCCTTGCGTGCTGAGTTCATCAACCAACTGTTCTACCATTTTTCCTGCAAATCCCTTGGTATAGTCCACGCTGTCCTTGCCATACTTTTCTTGCAGGGCTAAGTAGTTGGGATGCTGAGAACGGTAGCTATCACCATCGATGATAATGATATTACCTTGAAATTCTTTTTGCTTGATACGATGAATAGTCGTCTTACCTGCCCCGCTTTGTCCTCCAAGCAAGATAGCTTTTGGTCGATCTGGGATCGTCTTTCCTCGGGTTAAAGCCCGAATAGTTCGCTGTAAAGCCTTCTGAAACTCAGCTTCACTAAATTCTTCCAACCTCATTAAGCCACCACCCGATGATGCACCATCTCTAACATCCGCTCAATACCGTCTAAATAACCATTGTAACGTTCAATCTCATCGAAAGTATCGACAAGGTAAATCTTTGTATTGATCAATTCAGCCAAATCATCACTCATCAAAATCCAAGGGTTGGATTCATCATCAAAAGCAATATCTTGACTATCCTGGTATCTATAAAGCTTTGATAAAATGGCTGCTCCACGTTCTTTAATCACTTCTATTCTTAAAGTCAGTTGGTAATCTTCAACAGGTGTTAGCATCTTATCCTCCCCTACAATATCGACATAAGAGACGTTAAATTTTTGACAAATACGATCGATGAGTTCTGTTGAAACTTTACTAGTTCCATTTTCATAACGACTCAGGCTATTGCGTGAAATACCGACCATTTTAGCAAATTCTGGTTGTGTTAAATCATGTGTCTGGCGTAGTGACTTGATATTGTCTCCAATCATAGATAAAGACCTCCTCATATTTAATTTCATTATAGCACAAAAAATAATGACGCACCATTTTTGGTGCGTTCTTTATTTTCATATTTTTGGATTAGCCGTCTGCAAGACCCCTCGGAGAGCGTTTGTAGTTTTGATGGACCACAGGTCTGTCAAAACTACAAAAACGTTACTTTTTGGCAAAAAGTAACAAAAAGCTATCTTGAATCGAAGTCAATTGTTTATCTTACAGCTCAAAAATATCGAACTTAGGCCAGCGGGGAATAGCAAAGCGCCCCGCTGTTGCCCGTCATTCGGGCAATCGAGCATGAATTTTCAGTTTCATAATAATAAAAATGGAGTTCTACATTGTCCATTTATTGGTCAAACATGGACTTTATAAATTTAGACCATTTTTCGATTATTAATGGACTTCATACATATCCAATTTTTATTCAAAGATGGATTACTTTAACCATCCACCTTAGTATCAATAAAAATAATGGATGACTAGGTATTCCATAAAATCGCTATTCATGGTATTCTACATAACCCATTTTTTACTAAAAGTTGGATCACTTCAATCTTCCATCCTAGAATCAATAAAAATATTGGATAACTAGGTAGCCCAGGAAAATGCTATCCATGGTCTATCTAGTTATCCATTTTATTACCATTCATAGCCCAAGTATTACTTAAAGATAGACTATTGCATTGCTATAAATTAATAAAGAATAGTTTATTTCTTTGTCTAGAGTTTTCAAAAATGGTGAAAAATTCATTATTTTTACGATTATTTAGCTACGCATCTGGCATACTATAGTCGAGTAAAAAAGGAGACCAAAATGGTTGATATGTCAGTTTCGTTCGTGACGAATCCAAGAAAAACTAATATTCGTCACAACAATCGTTCCTTTACAGAAAATGAGTGGGAATCGCCTGCCCACAAGCATATAGACCGGAGAAAAAGTTCTTTTAACATATACATCAAACAAGTAAACATACAAGATATCTATAACGAAGAATTTGGGCCAAGCCTTGTAGCTTATAATGCAAAACAAAAGAGAAGTGATCGCAAAATTAAAGATTATCTCAATCATGTAAAAAAATCGAAAACATTAGATGTTCAACGAGAATTTGTTATCGCGATTGGTTCAAAGGAAGATTGGGATAACTATTCAGACAAAGATAAACTAATAGTTGGAAATCTATTGGCACAATATGTAAAAGATTTTGAAGAGCGTCATAAACAATTACTTGTTTACAATGCTGTAGTCCATCTTGATGAAGCTGGTGCACCACATTTGCATTTTAATATTATTCCAATTGCTACTGGGTATAAAAATGGTTTAAATAAACAACCAAGTTTTTCTAAAGCTCTATTTCAAGAGGGCTATACCGAACGTGGCCGTGGACAATTCATTCAATTTCGTGAGCAAGAAATTAAAAAACTTGAACAACTCATGAAAAAATTGAATATTCAACGAAAAATTGTCGGTACAAATAAAATCGAAGATATGCGAGAGTACAAACAATTAATTCAAGAGGTTGAAAATGAGCGTGCAAAATTTAACAAAGAAATCAAAGCAAAAGAAACACATTTAAATCAATTGGATAATTTCATTGAAGATATGGAACGAAAAGCAGAATATTTAACACAACAAAATAAAATGCTAGAAGAACGAAATGAGTTAATTAAACATGAAATGGATAAGCTTAATCTAAAGGATCAGCTGAAAAAACAATTTGTGGAAAATACTGTCGATAAAGCTCTTGATTTGGCACAAGAGCTGACTGAAAAGCGAACAAAGTCATTAAAAGACAGAGTCGATACTGCAGAAAGTCGCAGGCTTGAAACTGAAAACAAATACCGCGAGGTACTTGCTATAAACAAGAAGTGGGCAAGTAAATATCAGATATTAGAAAACGAAAATAAATCTCTCAAACATGAAAATAAGTTTCTACGCAGAGTACTTGATAAACTTCAGAGAGCATTTGATAAAGCTGAAGAATTTCTCAAAAGCATCGGTTTCTGGAAAACTTTTAAAAATATTTTTCGACAAAAAGATTCTGAAGAATACAATTTATTTCAAGAAATTAGACATGATCCAAATCTAGAGGGACAATCCAGTCTAAAAAAACGTATAGACAAACATATCAATAATGATTTGTGGCGCTAATGCTATTTCTACTTTTTCAAAAATCATCTGTTTTTAATCCGAATTCTGGCATACTGAAATATAGAAAAACGAAAGAGGTTAACTTTTTATGAATAATCAATATTTATTAAAAATTCAAGAGCTACTAGAGGTATTGATAGAACTACAAAAGAAAAATGCTACAAAACAATTACCAATATTAACACAAAAAGAATTATTACAACAATTAAAAATTTCTCCAAATACTTTGAAATCATGGGAGAGAAAGGGCTTATCAAGATTAGAACCGCCAATAGAAAATACAAGAACTGTGTTCTACAAAATATCAGATGTTATTGACTTTCTTTCAAAATAAGTAAGAATGTGCTAAAATAATGGTATCAAAAAAGACAGCGAGGGTTGTTATTTTAGCCTTATTACTTATCCGATTTTATGAGGCATTATGAATAAAGAAACAATTGAATACAAAAGCAAAAAAGTCATAAAAAATACGAAAAAAGATGGAAGTATCAGCTATTCACAAAAAGGTGTATACATCGGTACTGACAGTAAAACTGGAAAGTCAATTACCAAAACTGTCACAGCAAAAACACTTCGACAATTGGATAGAAAAATCATTGAATTAAAATTGGAGTTTGAGTCTAATGGCTCAACAGTCAAAACAGTCATCAAGGTTTCAAATCTTGCAGAACTTGCCGAAGCTTGGTTTACCAATTACAAGACATGG
>NZ_JAIMEP010000028.1 GCF_019794555.1 Streptococcus suis
ACTTCTGAACTTACCTTACTCACGTCAATCCCAAATACTACTCGCATGATATTACCTCTTTGTCTTGAATGATTCCTTGTTTTAGTGATGTCATTTTCAATACTCGACGTCTGGCGTCCACATACTTTGATAACATTCTTTCTAAAACAGGTGCCTTGCCAGTTTTTGATGCGACGTCTAGCGTCAAAAGAGTTCTCGACTTAACAAGACACCTCTACTTTATCATAAAGAAAAAGTAGTGAGTACTTTCTCCCGTCGGAGATTTCCTCACTACTAATCTTAGTATGTTTTTAACTAGTCGAGTTCTTTCCCACTCCCTATCAATCGCTTGTTTCAAGTATACGATACCTCCCATCTAAATGATGGAGAAACACCTTAACTTACTTTATTATTAACATTTTTTATTTTCAGTTTAAATGATATATTTTTTATTTTTGCAATCAATTTCAATCACCCTTTTTTATTTAATACATATTATTTAATCCCATCTGATGCTCTTTTTTTGGCTTTGTAAATAGTATTTTGGAATCTTCTTTGCATTTCTTCCTCCAACTCATTATCATAGTCCATTGTATGCTTCTGCAAGGCATTTATAAAATCTTCAAAATAAGGTACCTTATCATACAAGTCTCTATTTTCGATAAAGAAATGATAGATTTCTCTGTAATAAACCACAGTATATTTTTCACCGCATGAAAACTTGCTCAAATCAATGTGGTTATAATTGGGCGAAAAAATAAAGCAACTAACCGTTTTCTTAGAATACTCAGCATCAGTTGTAACAAATTGATAGTATGTTTTTAGTTGAGACTGGACTAGATTGCTGTATATATTATGCCTATCATGAATACCATTAATGCTTGATTTTATTTTATTCTCTATTACGATAGCATTATTTTTATCACAAATGAGTAGGTCAATATTTTTCTTTTCTCTCTCAATTGTAAAATCAGTTTGTATATCGATAGATAAAACTTTTTTTGCAAACCTAGAAAATGCAATTTTATTGATATTAAAAAAGTAAGCAAACATATTTGAAAAAGCTAGTTCACTATCTTCCTGCCTGATTATTTTCAGGAAATTAAAATATGGGTTTGTTTGAGGTTCGACTACTTCGGACATTACTTGCGTCGTATTGGATTCTTCCCACAAATCTTCGTTTTCAATTATTTGATTCAAATCAATGAAAGATTCTGGCTTTTCATTTTCGTTGAAGAATTCCCTTAAGGTTTGCTTGCCAAATCCTTTATTTGTACGAATGAAAAAAGTATTATCTCCGCTAACAGATTCATCGTCAGTAATATAAATCTGATTTTTGGGCCTAATAACTCTCTCAGCAATAAATGTAGTATATGCATTTTTTTCATTATCCAGACTGCCACGAAAGGAATTTTCATTAAATAAATCAACAAGACTCACTCCACCATAGGTCAATCCTAATGCAACTTGTCCTTCAAATCTCTTTTTTCTAGATAGTTTGTTGTCGGCAAAATCAAGAATCGTAATCCCCTCTGCTTTAGCTAGTACTTTATATATTTTCGAGGCAAATTTGCGAACCAACAAAACAGTAAGACTATTTTCACCATGAGATAACTCTATTGTTCCTTGTGAGTTGAGGTAGATATAATTTTTTCCATCATCTGCTTTATAAAGGTTAATGATTTCATGACCTATATTAGTTCCCTCAGACAAATAGCCTCCAACATACATTTTATTTAATATGATTTCACGACATGCTGTTTTTGGCTTCGATATGTCCTGGTGTTTAGCTTCAATAGGATTAATCAATTCTTCTGAGGACAAAAACATACGGAATCTCCTAAGATGAGATAGATAACCACTTACCCGCAATTTACTATTCCCTTTAGAATTCTCAGAGAGAGCTGTTATTAAGGTCTTCCTTGCTTCATTTTCAAAATCGCTAGCAGTCACTGTGCTCCAAAAAAGCTCTTTGCTTCCTTTTCTCCAAAGGTAAAACGTATCATTATAAGCAGTGTTGATGGTTGCTTTAGAAATTTTCTGACGAAGTAGAAACTTTTTATATAAAGCCCGCAGTTCCTCATACGATAAGGCTTTCATACCAATTAAATCCAAAATATCCCTCCTTTTTCTCTCCATCATCCTCAGCACCATCATATCCTAGTATCATACAGAATTTATCAAAATAAAATAAATCTGAATTATCTCCAATAATTTTTGCTGGTTTTGTCAATATACAATCCAAATGATGACTCCTGATGCACCGGTGCTTTTCTGTTTATATAAACTCGTTTTCAATTACTCTAAAAAATCAATAAGATAGAGCTATTTATTACACCTATCATTCATCGGATACTAATCAGACCTAAGAATCTTAAACATCTCGTCCTGATGAATGTGCGCCAATTTTTGATCCCAAATATTGTTATTTTGTCTCATCATCTCGGCCATGATTTTCAACTTCAAACTCTGCGCAATTATTCCTGGGTTTGAACTAGCTTTGCCTACAGGCGTTGCATTATTAAACGTTGAATTACCGGAGACCGTAATCAAGGCTAAATTACCAAAGCAATTCAGATCTTCATTTTCCCAAGGGAGCAACTCTGTTGGATTTTGCGGATAGAAATGTTCAATTGAGCTTCTGAATTGAAATTGCCAATCACTTGATAGTGGACGAATTATTTCATGACCATTGAATGAATATCCATCTCGGTAAATCAAATAATCTAAATAACTAAACACGATCCGTTCAAATCCAAATCCAGAAGCCGTTTCATACCCACTTGTATCAACTTTTGACTGTGCATAACTTTCAAGAATCTTCAAAATATCAGCATTTTCATCATTAAAATAGCTTGATAAGACTAATGAAATCCAATGCATTGTTTTTGGAGATGTGTATGTTATACGTAGGGCAGATTGCAAGGTTCGAATCTGTCTATTTTTATTATCTTCATCTCCACCAAATGTTCCGATATATTTTGGTTTGTCCCCTTTAGCATCACGATACTTTTCGAGCCTTTGTAACGACCATTTACCTGTTTCTTTGTAATCACGTGCATATTCACGCTTTAACACAAATTTGTCGAACAATACACGTGCTTTTAGCAGCATAAATAAAAAGTGCTTAGCAGACAATTCATCTGCCCAATTGTTCTGAAGATTTGTTAAAAAATTCTTGTCATCCAAACTTGAATCATCGTCTGCACTTGATCTCGTTATTGCTTCATTGACTTGCAACAAGAAGTTTGGGAAAGAAATAATTGACTCAAATCGTTCATTCTCTAGCTCATCACTTAATGTTGATTCACTACTCATCACTCTCTTACCTTGAAGTATTTCTTCAAGAGTGACTCTCTCTTCCATTACTGCTTCATTTTGATAACAACCGATTAATGAATCAAAATCAACAATCCTATCAGACAAGCTACTCCAATCTTTACTGAAAATCTGATCACGTTTGTCTTTAGGATAATTCATTTGAATATAGGAGTCCATATTGGAACAATATTCCCAAATATCACTAGCTATTTTCTTAGCTTCTGGTGATGAAACTTTTGATAAAATGTTTGCTTTGGCAATTTCATGCAATTCGAGTTGCTCACCACGCGTATTCATAATTTCAAAATAATGGTTCAAATCGATTTTAGCGGGTACTTGGACACGGATGAGATTAACTTTATCCAAACGCTTGATGAATGATTCTTTTTCTTCTTTCAGACCTGTCTTCTCAAAATAATCATCAATAATTTTATAGCCCTCTTTAATTTCAGAAGACAGCAACTCGTCAGTTAATTGGTTTGTATTGGGTAATGCTGTAAGTGTTCGATTCGACTTATCTCTTGCTTCAAACCGTAATGCATCATTAGCTATCGCAATACCCAAATATCTTTCAAGTAAAAATAATGTTGTCAAGCGCTGTTGTCCATCAATAACTTCATAAACATTATTTTCCTTTTGATTAACGATTAGATTGCCCAAAAAATAATCATCGTCAATGCTCATAATATCTTCAATTAACTGTTCAATTTGTTCATTTCCCCATGCGTAATTTCGTTGATAAATAGGAACCTCATAATGAACATTATAAAATATTCTTGAAACTGGAATCATTATTAAATGATTGTCCATGATTACCACCCATTCCATTGTTTCATTAATTCGTAAATTACCTTGTAACTATTACTTTGAAGATTGCTCTCTTCAACACTCTCTAAAAATATAGATTTCAACTCTTGCGGGTCATTCATTTCATTCATCATAGAAAATACATCTTTACCCAAATTAATCCGATCATGTTGTCCAATTGCATACTTATTTATAGTTTGTGGATAAATTGCCTTCATTCTCAATCTTAATGAATAACACCAAGTGTATAGCTGATGCATGACCGATTCATCTATTGTTTCATAACCAAACCTGTCAGCATAAAAAAGTAATGTAGCTTCATAAAGTTGTTTTATGTAAATATCACCAGTTCGCTTTCCTGGCACCTCTTCTTTTGTATGGAAATCATCAATCTTGCTTTTGACTTGTTCCAACAAAACTGAATAATGCAAGGTCCAAGCAAAAAAGCGTTTTCCAGCAATAATTGGTTGCGTCAGCTGAAATTGGTTTAATTCCCCGGAACTGAGCAATTCGCCTGAACCCCTCGTATTGAATTGTTCAATGAAAATATTACTTGCCTTATGATAAATTGAATAGTTAAAAGTATTAGATTGCTTGATTCCCTTAAAATATTGGATTTTATCCGATGAATAATGTAACCCATCTCTGTTTTTAACCCAACGAATGACTGGATACAAATAATTGCGAAATAAATCCTCAAGTGCATTTTGATCCGTATCTTCCCACTCAGAAATCAGACTAATTTTCAACACTTCAGAATCTCGAGCCATTTCTCTTAAATGATAAGATTTTAATAAATCGTGAGGCTTGAGCGCTTTTCCACGTGAATTTTGTGAATCAAAGAACTGGAAGGCCTCCTGCTCACTATCTGTAACAATCTTTACGACCGTACAATTCTTTTCAAGATAATCTTTATACTTGCTTTTTTCTTCTTCGGAAAGTTCGTTCACTCTTTTTTGAAGCAACAAATAATTATTGTAAATTGCATCACGAGATGAAGGTTTATAGTTCTCGCTCAGAAGTTTTTGGCTTTTTTCACCAAGCACATAGAGTAAGATGGATAAGGTCGTTGTTCGTTGCTGTCCATCAACTAGATTATACTCAAATTTTTGAGTTATAGGATTTATTGTCTTATGAAGAATTACCGATCCTAATCTATACTCATCTATTCTTGATTTAAAAGCTTCAAATGTATCTGCAAAAAGGGTATTCGTAGAACTTGATGACCAACGATATGGCCGTTGATATTCTGGAATCTTTAACTCTATTTTCATCAGTTCATTTACGCAGATGATTTTTAGTTCTTCTTGAACTAGCGTCAAAATTCTTTCCTCCTTTTTGATTTCTAGTATCATCATTATAACACATACAATCTTTTTAAAAGCCCGTCATTATTAATCTGAGAACATCAGAAAGAATACGAACCTGATATCCACAGAAAAGCCTGGGTGTATGCAAATCTTAGTAATCCTAAGTAAAAATGTGTAACTTGTAAAGTTGAAAACTTATTATCTTTTCTTTTCAACACTAGCATTTGGAATATTTTTTGCATAAAATTCTGCTGATTGTTTATCATAAAAACCTTGTGCAATCATATTCCCAAACTGATCAACAACGATCCATTCTTGCATGTTACTAATCTCCTTCCTATTTGAGTAATATCTATTTAAAATATCATTGAGTTTCTGAAACCAAACTCGTTGTTAGTCCCCATTGTAATCGTTCCTGTAGTTTACTGCAAACTTCCAAACTTTTTGGGTCAACAGTTGATGTAATAACCAACTGTTTTTTGTTTTCTTCAATCAGCATTGCGATTTGCTCTTCAAGCATGTCATCTTTTGGCATTAGATTTAAATCATCAATTAAAATATAGTCAAATTCGGAATTTGTAAGATTTTCTACTAAATGATAGGTTAATTTTTCTGCTGATAACAAGATTACCTTATTTTGTTCAGAGAGTAGGGCATTGTTTGTAGCATTTAGTAGATGAGTTTTTCCAACTTTTTCATCACCGAAGATATAAACCGGATTGTAGCGATTCTTATCCTTAATAACTGTCTTTAACGCTGCTAAAGCCCAAGCATTTCCATCATTGACCGAAAAATTCTCAAATGTCTGATTTTCAAATATAGTTTTCATATTAGTTCTCATGTTAGTTCTCATTTCTTTTTGATACATCAAGTATATGAAATCATATGGACAATTATTGTCCATGTTCGCATTTTTATTTATATTTTTTTTGCAAGTTCTTAATAATATCTTGCATATCATTTACTAAAGATTGAGGTGATAAAACTGTCAAAGCATCTGCTTGACTCAACAACCATCGTTTCAATCCTGGTGTGTCTTGACTGATAAATTCAACGATAACTCCGTCGGGTGTATGTTCAATAATCCTAGCGGTTGGAAATTGATCTGTTACAATGGTAGGGTCATAAGCAAATTGAATTCTAATCGTCAACTCTCGTCCCATAAATGAATCAACACGTTTGTTCCGTACTTCTCCATCACGAAATTTCTTCCCGTAAGAAATCTGAGGTTTCTTTTCATTTGATACTTTCCAATCGATAATTCTATCCAATTTTAAGGTCATATATGACTCGAAAGTCAAGTTATACGCCACAATATAAAAGTAATGCAGATCATAGTATAGGGATACGGGAAAAATGGTATGCTGCTTTTCACTATTGTAAGGCGATTGATACCGAATCTCTAGAACTAGCTCTTTTCGTATTATTTCCGACCATTCCCAGATTTTATCAATTCGATTTTGAGTATCAGACAATGGCGCATAATTTAGCAGTTCACTCGCAATAATTTGATAAACCTCTTTTTGTTCCTCTTTAGAGATTAAAGCCAACAAACTATCGATCAGAGACTTATTTTCGTCTTTGTTCAAAGAACGATTTTCTAATAAAATCTTTGATATCACTAAAATATCCTTTTTATTAAATAATGATTTCCCTTTTAGATAACGTGTATGGTATTTCGCATCATAGGCAAGCTCCGCTGCAACTATAGGCTGAGATTCCAAGTAATGACCTAATAGAGAAAAATCTCTCTGTATTGTTTTTTCACTAACTCCAAACTCATCTGCTAACTGTTGCTTAGAAAGATGAGCACCTGACTGCAGACGTAGAAAAATCGTTAGTAAGCGTTCTTGATCGTTCATATTTACCTCAATTCTTAAAAAAATTATAACATCTCTAACAGGTTAAATTCAATAAACTCCCTTGATAAAGTATCTGACTAAGTGAATCATTTGAACTATCAAAGTTGGAGCCAGTGATTAATAATTTTCCTCCATTTTCCAAATAATCTTTCAAAAAGTTTGATATTCTTTTCTGAATCTTATCTGAGCAATTGTAAAATACGTCAATATCTTCAATAATAACAAGATTAAATACTTCAAAAAGAGCGTTATTATGTGTTAATTCAAACACAAGACTTACACCGGTTGTATGTTTGACTTTTTTAGACGTTTCAATAAAGTAGCATTCCAGATATTCAATAATATCTCTTTTCAACTCATTTCTGTCTGAAATCACATGGAGCAATTGACTGTTAAACTTTTTTAAAGGTAGTTCAAAAAAGTGTTGCAATTCCCGATTAAAACTGTCAAAGGGGTTCCGCAACTTAATATCTGAACTCAATTTCCGATATAGTAAATCAATATATATTTCCAAGACCTCAATATCATTAAATGTAGCTTGCTCTTTACTAGTGTTTTTCATTTGTATTATTCCTTTCAACAATTATTGTTTTTAGCATCTACCGAATCCTATTGCTCGATTTAAATTATGAGATTTTATTTCGAAGTTTTCCAGAGCCTTCTCAATATCTTCAAGTGTCACTAGACTCAAACTCTCCAAACTTGCCAATTGACTATCTTCCATATTGATAACGCGTTGTGCCTGGCAGATAGTAATATGGTCAACAAGTTTTCGAACATACCGGGCATTCCCGAAATAGCTATCGCTTTTTTGTTCTGAAAAATGTTGGCATAGCTTCTGTTTGCAATCATCTGACAATTGATATTGTTTCCTCGAAATCATTAGTTCGAGGATAGCAAAGAGTTCGTCAGAAGAGTAGTCTTCAAATATGATTTCCTGAGAAATCCTTGAAGATAGACCTGGGTTTGTATCAAGAAACTCCTTCATCAAATCCTCGTAGCCCGCAAAAATAACTAAGACTTCATCTCTCCGATTTTCCATCTCTTGAATAATTGTCGCAATAGCTTCATGTCCAAAATCTTTTTCGTGCCTAGGAATTAAACTGTAGGCCTCATCAATGAAAAGAACACCACCCTTAGCTTCATTAAATATGTTTTTAACTTTAGGAGCAGTACTACCAATATACTCTCCAATTAGATCCGCACGGCCTACTTCCACCAATTTATCTTCTTGAATGATCTTGTTCTTATACAAAATCTTTGTATAAAGTCTTGCAACTTCTGTCTTTCCTGTACCAGGATTTCCAGAAAAAACAAGATGATGGTTACTAGTTTCGTTGATAACTCCATGCTGTTTTCTTAGATAGTTGACTTTATTGAAAGCTATTTGCTGAGACAATAAATTTTTGACTGCTTTTAATCCTATCAATTCTTGCAAAATATCCTCTGGCTTCTTACTCAGTCCAATCTGACTTTCAGGAGAGAATGAAATATTTTCTAAATGTAACTCCTTATCTTTAGAGGGATCAAACCCACTTTGGACAGCGAACTCGATAATCTCTTGAACAAATTGTCGAATATCTTTTGCGTTGCTTATATCCGACTTTTTTGATTGCGCCTTTCTAAAATCATCATCGTTGACTCGAATCATTTTCTTTGCTAGCATCATCCTACCTATAGAAATTAGCTCATCTTGCTGATAATCTGGGAAAGGAACAATTGAAATTCTATAGGTTGTTTCTGACAGTTCTTTTTCAATTGACTTCGCCTCTTCAATATTATTGGCCAAAAAAATTGCTAATGTGTGCCCCTCATGTTTGCGCAGACTTTCTAAAAATTCGATTTTTGGCCTTGACCTTGCTGAGAAATAATCATAGACCACAGGAAAATCTTCCGTAGTTATTTTAGGGAGAAAAAACTCTTTACAGTTCGCGACAACTGCTCGCAAACCAAATAAGGATTCCAAGAATTGAATGGCGAATTTTCGACCTGAGCCTTGTTCACCTATAAAAATATAAATATGCCTTTGCTTCTCGTGACTATTTATTTTATCTTGAAATGATAGGTAGGCGACAAGTTCTTTTACAGCATTTTTAAAATTAGTTAAACCAATAATATTATTTAATTCCTTTAACTTTTCAGTGTTAGGCTTCATCATTGAATACTGTGTATCATTACGACTATTGAGTAAAAATTTGATCAGGTCAGCACGATAACTTTTCTCGAGTTTTTTTAAAAAATCCGTTTCAGTCAACTTCTCAAACTTATCCATATAAACCATTTTCTCAAAAACACTTCTAAATTTTTCAATCATTTCTCTCCGACTATAATCATCTTGCGTAATTAGATAATATGTTTCATTTTCTTTGATAAGTAGCCAACGATTTAATTTCACAAAGTCTTCTGTTTGTTGTTTTAAAAATTCATCAGGATTTGTTAACTCAACTTCAAAATATTTCATTTTGCATTCCCTCATATTATTTATTGATAATTTGAGTTTACAAAAAAGAGTGGACAAATTTTGTCTACTCTTGACCATTAATATAGTCTTTTTAAAACGATTTGAAGTTGCCTAAATGATTACTTTTTATGGTAAAATTCAGCATCCCTTTAAATAATCTGCAAACTAGTACTTCACACAACCTATTAGAATTTAAGAAAAACTTAAAATCTTGGCTATTCAAGGGATGTAGTCGTAAATCTGTATCAATTACATTCAACAAATTCCCACCGACAACATTTTTCTTGATTCAAACTAGGTAGCACAATAAGTACCCCAGTACGTTAACTATCTCATTTTATGGTGTCATTCTGATACTACCCCACTCCAAAGGAAAAAGCCTTGTCTCCAAGGCTTTTAACTATCCCTTTCGTTCAAAGGTTTCTAAAATCTTACGAGCAGTGATATGCTCTCAGTGTTTGCTGATATATTTTAGCTATATTTGGGGATTCAAATATCAAATCAATTTTTAATTTATCTTAAAAGCAAAACAAGACTGAAGCTCCAAAATTACTTCATTGTAGCCACAGTCTGTCGTACTCTAATTCCATTAAGTCTAACAAGCTTTTCTTCAATACTCGGATAGTTTTCAACATCAAAATACATACTAAAAGTATATGATTAAGAAGATACAATTAAACCAACATCACTAAATCATCTAACCACCAATTACTTGAAGAAACCTACTGAATCATTCAATAACCTATTCAACAGTTAGTATTCTCATTTTACTAATTCTTTATATGCATCAAGATAACGTGGTAATACTGAAGTCGCAACATCATTCAATGTTGTTTGTTCTACAACCGGTAATATATCTTGTTCCATATCTAATAGACTATGACTGTTACCAGATTTATTAATGGCGCTATTATTTTTTATAACCAATAAGAATACTATATCCTTAATTTGACACATAAAAAATAGTGGCTATTTATTTAATAATTTAGCCAAATTTTCCTTAGTGTTCAAAATTCTTGTAATAAAAACCTCATGGTTATCAATGTGATAAAACGCTAGATAATTCTCAATTGGCATATATCGGTACCGTTTGCCATCATCTGTTATTTCCCCGTAACCACGACTAGACAACAAAGGACAAGCTTCAGGGAAGGTCTCTAGAGTTTCAAGTGCAGTCAGGATTAGGTCTAGTTTACTGTCGGCAGATTGTTGACTGTAGTAATTATGTAATATATAGTCATGAATCCCTTTTAAGTCCCTTTTGGCTTGATCCGTAAGGGAAACATGGTATCGTTTATGATTATTCAAGTCCACATTCCTTTCTCACATCAGCCAAAGATGTTAGTTTACCTTGCTCAATTTCTTGATGGCCGATTAGAATTTCCTTTTTCAAGTCTTCAAAAGCAACTTGATACTGCGTCTCTTGTAAATCACTGTTAACGAACTCTTTGGGATCAACCGCTCCAGTCGCAATTTTACGAAGAGCAGCATTGAAGATATCAGACAGAGTCAGCTTTTCATCTGCTAAAATTTCTTTAGTTTGTTTATAAAAAGTTGAATTCGCTCTAAAGTTGACGGGCTGTGTGCTTGCCATTGTTCTTACCTCGTTGTAAAGATGATTTGTAAATACATTCTATCATGCTTACCTTCTAAATTCAACTAAAAACTCAATATTCCACGTTCAACATAAACACTTCCTTCATCGGTTTGATGGCGAATACAAGGGTCCAGTCCCATTATGAATGCCACAATACCGTCAATTTTTTGACTGAGTTTTCCTTATCAGACTTGATATTGCTAACGAAGTCTTATCTTGTGACCATCTTTACCTTTGTAGTTTTGATGTAGCACTGATGTGCCCAAACATCATACAGAACATGGCACTGCGATATCTCAGTGCCATGTATCATCAAGTAAACAAATGATAGACAGGTAGCATTCTCAACCGGGGTTATTTAAAGATATTCTCTCGTTTGAGAGAAAAATTAATTTCATCCAAATTAATATCTACATCAATTGTCTGGTGGACTTGAAGTTTGGACAACAAACCGACTACTTCGACATGGCTTGAGCGGAAGTTATAGCTGTCAAATACTAGTAACCAAAATATTTTTATCAGAAATTCTCTTTGTGAGAACATATGCACTAGAGGCTTTCGTGTGTGGGAAGATATCAACAAAATAATAACTTGGTAACTATGTCCTTTACCGTAGATGACATTAACCAGCATCTGATATCATTAAAACCAAACTTATTCCCTCTTTTTTTATAAAGCCTTTACTTGAGATTTTATAACTTCATACCCTAATTTATTTATGGTGTTTTCAATATCCTTTATAGATACTTTTTCATCATCATATTCCACTCTTACTTTACTTGAATTAAATAGAACTTTTATACTTTTTTCGTCTACTCCATCTAATGATTTAACTCCATTTTCTATTTTTTGCATACATGATGGACATGTTAATGTTTCTAATTGAATTGTTACTTTTTGCATTATTTACCTCTCCTTTAATTTATGTTTAATTTATTTACATCTAGAATTTTATTTATTTTCTTAATTTATAGCGAAGAAGTCTCATACCATTTAAAATCACTACTAATATACTTGCTTCATGCACTAACATACCGATTGACATGCTCATCCATTCACTAAAGAATACGCTGGCAAGAAGGACAAATACAACCCCTACTGCAATAATAATATTTTGAAGCATGTTATTAGCGGTTGCTTTTGTTAAACCTAATGCATGTGGCAAGCGGCTGAAATCTGAATTCATTAAAACAACATCTGATGTTTCGATTGCTACATCTGTTCCATTACCCATAGCAATTCCAATTTGTGCTAGAGCTAGTGAAGGACTATCATTTACGCCATCTCCAACAAATGCCACAATTCGACCTTTTTCTTGTAATTCTTTTATATATGTTGCTTTATCTTCTGGCAACATATGTCCATGAGCTTCTGTAAGTCCTAATTCACGTGCTACTAAATCAACTGTTCCTTGGTTATCACCAGAAAGAACGACTAGATTTTTAACACCAAGTTTTTTCAACTTTTTAAGATCATCTTTTACACCCGGGCGAATTTGATCACGAATACCCATCAATGCTTTTAATTCACCATCAATTGATGTTAAAACAAGTGAATTTCCATTTTTCTCAAATCTGGCAATATCTGCACGAGCTTTTTCACTTAAAAGAATATTTTCTTGCTCCATTAGTGCCACATTACCGACTGCAACTTTATGACCTTCTACATGAGCTACAATTCCTCCACCTTTTACAACATCTGTTTTTTCAACTGTATATAATTTTATATCTCCAATATATTCTACAACTGCTTTCGCTAATGGATGATCTGATTCCTTTTCAACACTTGCTAGATATCCTAATACTTCATATACATTATCTGCATATATTTCTTTATCAGCTACTTTAGGATTTCCTATTGTTAATGTACCTGTTTTGTCAAATACCATGGTATCTAGTCTACTAAAGTCACTAATAACCTCGCTACCTTTTAGAAGGACTCCATGACGTGCTCCATTGCCAATCCCCGCGACATTTGAAACCGGTACACCGATTACCAATGCTCCTGGACATCCTAAAACTAATATTGTAATTGCAAGTTCAATATCCCTTGAAAATATCCATACAATAAATGAGAGAACTAAACCAGCTGGTGTGTAGTATTTAGAAAATCTATCAATGAAACGTTCTGCTTCTGATTTTGAATCCTGTGCTTCTTCAACCAATTCAATGATTTTACCAAAAGTAGTATCCTCACCTACACGATCAGCAGTGATTTGAATAGTGCCATTTTCTAAAATTGTTCCGGCATACACTTCCGAATCTTTCTTTTTACTTACAGGAACCGCTTCTCCTGTAATACTTGCTTCATTAATATGCCCTTCTCCTGTTAAGACTGTACCGTCAACGGGGATTTTTGCACCCGTTTTAACAAGTAAAATATCTCCTACATCGACTTCATCTATTTCTACTTCTTCAAATTCACCATTTCCCACTTGTTTTAAGGCACTTTCTGGTGCCATTTGAGTTAATTCTTTAATTGCAGAACGTGTTTTATTAAGTGTCCTTTGTTCTAGATAAGCTCCAAATAGAAATAAAAATGTAACAATTGCTGATTCTTCGTAGTTTCTAACTATAAAGGCTCCGATAACTGCAATGGTAACTAAAACATCAATACTAACTACTTTGACTTTTAATGCTTGATAGGCTTGAATCGCAATAGGTGAAACTCCAAAAATTGAAGCAATTACTAATGCCCATATGGCTATTTGTTCGTTTTCGAAGCCTAATTTACTGACAAATGCAATTATTATTAAAATTGCACTTACTATTGTAATATGGTTTTTTCTTCCTAATATAAATTTTTGCATATTCTTACTCCTCTCTATTAGATTATTTATATCTTTTCATTGCTTTGGTTATTTTCTTTTATGCTTCATATGCTTTATCTAATTCTGCTAACATGTTATATACTGCTTCATAACTTTCGCATACATCACCTGGAACTGTATAATTATCTGTGATTTCACGTAATTTTAAAAACTCCTCTTTTAAGTCCGGCTTTTCTACTCCCGCATCTTTTGCTTTCTTTGCAAGCTCATCATATACTTCACGAACTTGGTAGAATTCTGGATGATTTCCTCCATGGACTTTTGCTACAACTGGAACATATTGTGCTAGTGTTTTTAAATGAGTTTCCTTTACTTGATTAAAATTTAATTGTTTTGACATATTTTTTTCCTTCTTTCTTGTTTTATTTTTTCTTTATCTTGATTAAATAATACTATAGATTGAACGAAATTAAATTGATCTAAATCAAGTTTAGTCTTTTTTAAATGTTTTAATAATTATTACTACTATTTTACTTTATATGATCACATCTATACCAACAATAATCCATCTAAATCCAAAATCTCAATCTTTCTACCTGATTTTTGTTTTATATATCCTTCATTTTCAAGGTCAGCTAACTTTCTACTAATAGTTTCTGGTGTAGTTCCTAGATAAGAGGCTAAATCCTTTTTACTCATTGGCAATTCAATTTCCATTGGATCATCTCCGCTTTCTATGCATTCTGCAAGAAACAGTGCTAATCTAGTATCTACCTTCTCTGTGGCAAATCTAGTTGTTTGTTTTTCTGATGTTTCTAATCGGTTAGAGAATTCCGATAAAATCTTCAAAGATATAGTAGGGTACTTTAATAAAAATTCTTGCAAATCATTTCTACTAATCATACATACATCGGTATCACTCATTGCTTCTGCATATGCTTCCTGAATTGATTCGCGAAACAAGGCAAGCTCTCCAGTGAAATCGCCTGGATTTAATATTCGCACTAATTGTTCTTTTCCTGATTCAGACAAACGGTAAATTCGAATTTTCCCTTTACTTACAATATATAAGCAGTCGGATATATCTCCCTCTCGGTAAATTACTTCACCCTTTTTAAAAGAGGTCGATTTCGTTACTTTCATAATTTCCTCCATCTGTGCTGCTTCTAAATGATTAAAGATCGGAACTACAGTGATACATGAAGCGTGTGAAATTGACTCATGTCCTTGATGATGAGTGTGAGTAACATTGTGATACCCTTGTTTTTCTATATATTGATTTTTAATTTCATGCATCAAATCCTTTTTTTTCATTTGAATGCCCCTTTCATATTCTCTATTAAGGTCTCTTTAGCTTTTTCCAAGTTCCCACAAGTCCAGTAAATGCAGGTAAACTTATCCGGATGAATAATTGCGTCATCAACATAGTCAGGAATTTCCAGTGTAGTTTTTAGACGACCTATTTCTTGCTTAAGTCCTCGGATGGCGGTCATTATTTCTTCCTTTGAGATACTCTTCATAGTAACTTTCCGAAATAATCATTATATTAGACCGCCTCCTTTATTAGTTAGATATTTTTATTTCATTACCATCAGGTAAAACAAATACCTGCTCAAACCTGACACCCAGTACATCTGCGATGGTTTTCAACTCATCCAAGGTTACTGTTTCTCGCTTCAATTTCTTGTTGAAATTTTGTGGTGTCTGTCCAATACGTCTAGCAAGTTCGGAAACACTTATATTCATTTCCTCACACAGTTCTTTAATCATTTCTGCCGTAGTCATACACCACCTCCAAGTTTACACTAATAATAGTATAAACCGTTTGGTTGATAAATACAATACTCTACTATCACTCTTTGATGATATAGAACAAATTGAAAAAGAAAATAGACTTCAGATAGCAATTGATGTTGTCAGAGAACAGTTTGGCTTTTTAGCCTTACAAAAAGGAACCGTCCTAACTGAAGGTTCCAGAAATATTGAACGTAGTAAACTTATCGGTGGTCATTCCACTGGTGGATTGGAGGGATTAAAATGAAACAAGAAAAAAATACAGTACAATTTTCAGAAATCCGTAGCAAAGGATGTAATGATATTGAAATGCTTGAAAGATTTTTACATGGAATCGTTGAAACAGCAACTTCAAAACTTCGTCAGAGAAAACTCAAAACAACTGAAATATCGATACGACTAGTACATGCTAAATCTGAAAACCGATTACCATTGGAATTTACATTTAGCATTAAGCCAACAAGCTCATCTATGATGATTTATACTGAGGAAATCAATCGCTTTAAAGAACGTTACACAGGTGGGGGAATTCAAGGTTTTACGATTCAATTTGATAAAAATATCCTTGCATCTACATAGAAAGGATTTGATATGATTGACCGTTCATACTTACCATTTCAGTCAGCAAGAGAGTACCAAGATACTAAGATGCAAAAATGGATGGGCTTTTTCCTATCTGAGCATACATCTGCACTCTCCGATGATGTAAACTAAGTAACGTACATGTCAGATTTATCACTAGAGAAGAAATTATTACTCCTCAGCCAAGTCTACGCTAGCCAACTAAACACGCGCATTCATGTCATTGAAAAACACAATCGAGTTTCCTATACTGGAACAATACCAAGTCTTAATAAGGATTTGATTTTGATAAAAACTACAACAGATCACATCAATTTGAAATTGAAAGACATTATTAGTATTGAACTTGTTGAGGAGGTGCTTTATGAATCAGCTTGAGTTTCAGCGTAAACACCTGCAAATGGACTATTACAGCGAGAGCTACCAAGATTTTGAACGTGACTTCTACCGCTACTCCAACATGAATATTCCATTGACCTTTCTGACTGATGATATCCTCAAAACAATGGCAACTTCTCGTAAGAATTACTTTGTCCTAAATAAGGAAAAGGCTAGAGATAATCGCGATCACTTCTTCATTTTTGAGGTAAGTACCATAGATGAAAATCCGCTAATCTACCGCTATTCTTATAAGAAAACTACAACATATTTAACATATAAATTTCCTCAAGCTCAATGATGACAATGCCGAAGACTACCGAGATCACTACATTCTATTCAATATTAATCCTTTCGAGAACAATATGCTCATCAGAAAATATGTTTACCTAAAGTCCGTTTACTCTACAAACTAAAAAGGAGTCTTATGCTCCTTTTAGTCTATACCACTTTCAATACCAAGCTCCAAATTTCTCAACTTCAATTGAGAAATTTGGCTTTTTCCGTTGCTCAGTTAAAGCGTCAGTTGTATATTTCCTGTTAATACCCCTTTTGAAGCATAACATTGCTTTCAATGATCACACCCGATTGTTGACACCCATTTTAGAACCTATTCTTTGATTTTCAATAAGCGTAAACTGTTTAATGTTACAAGTAAAGTTGCTCCCATATCAGCAAATATCGCTATCCAAAGTGTTAACCAACCGGGCATGACCAAAAGTAATGCCACTAATTTAATCGCCAAAGAGAAGGTAATGTTTTGCTTGATGATTGCTAAAGCCTTACGGCTTAATTTTATTGTATATGGCAATTTACTCAAATCATCAGACATTAAGGCGATGTCAGCCGTTTCTAAAGCTGTATCAGTTCCAGCACCACCCATTGCTACACCAACGGTAGATGCCGCAAGGGCTGGAGCATCATTCACGCCATCTCCGACCATCCCCACACTTTGATGTTTTTCTCGAAGTTCTTTAATAAAATTAAGCTTATCTTCTGGAAGTAAGTCAGCTTTAATATCCGAAACACCAACTTGTTTTCCGATGGCTGTTGCCGTTCTTTGGTTATCGCCTGTTAGCATCACTGTTTCGATTCCCATATTGTTCAACTTGCCGATAACTTCTTTAGACGATTCCCTCATTTCATCGGCTACGGCAATAAACGAAAGAATTTCTTTTTCTGTTCCTAACACCATCACCGTTTTACCTTGAGTTTGCATATCGGCAATTTTTTCTTTTTTATCGCTTGAAATGCTTCCGTGTAATTCCTCAAAAAGATTTTGACTTCCCACATAATACATTTCATTATTTATTTTGGCTTTAACGCCTTTACCTGTAATGGATTGAAAATCCTCTACTGTTACTTCATTGAATTTTAATCCATTTTCTTCTGCTTTTCGCATAATCGCTGAAGCAAGAGGGTGCTGCGATCCTTTTTCAATGGCTGATGTTATGGTTATTAATTCATTTTCATTTCTACCATATGTCACAATGTCTGTTACAGCTGGAATCCCTTTGGTTAATGTTCCTGTTTTATCAAATGCTATCGCTTTTAAGTGTCCTGCTGCTTCTAAATGGATACCACCTTTAATTAATACACCATTTTTCGCTGCATTTCCTATTGCTGTAACCACAGCAACTGGAGTTGAGACTACTAAGGCACAAGGACAACCAACCACTAATACAGCTAATCCTTGATAAATCCATTGGCTCCAGTCTCCGCCAAATAATGGTGGAACTACTGCAATTAAAAGAGCTAGTATGACAATAGCTGGTGTATAGTATTTTGCAAATTTATCGACAAACGCTTGAGAGGGGGCCCGTTCTGCTTGGGCTTCTTCTACCAAGTGAATGATTTTTGAAAGAGTAGTATCTTCAACTCGTTTTGTTACTTTAACCTCAAGTAACCCTTCTTCATTCAAGGTTCCTGCAAATACTTCATCATTTGTGATTTTCGTTACTGGAACACTTTCACCTGTAATCGCAGCCTGATTTAATGTCGATGTACCTTTAACCACTATTCCATCCATTGCTAACTTTTGACCGGGCTTAACTATCATGATGTCTCCAACTTGAATCTCATCAACATGAATCATCATTTCTTCATTGCCTCGTCGAATTAACGCTTCTTTTGGGGCAATATCCATTAAAGATTCAATAGATTGACGTGCTTTATCCATTGAATAACGCTCTAATGCTTCACTAATCGCAAATAGGATAACAACGGTTGCCCCTTCACCCCATTCACCAATAATTGCAGCTCCTATGATGGCAATAGTCATAAGCGTATTCATATCGAAATTTAATCTTCTTAAATTTTTGAGACCTTTAATAAATAACGAATATCCACCGATTAAAATGGACGCTGCATAACCAATTGTCGGTAGAACATGCTCTTCACCATACTGCTCTCCTAAGAACCAGCTAACTACAAGTAAAAGAGCTGATATATATACCTTAATGTTTTCTTTCTGCTTCCAAAAAGGTTCTCCTCCTACCCTTTGTTCTTTTTCATCTCGAATTTTTAAATTTTCAAATGCTCCTGCTTTTTCTAATTCTTCAATGGTTGTCGTCCCTTTAACATAAACTTTAGATGCTCCGAAATTTACTTTCGCATCCTGAACACCGAGAAGTTCTTTAACATTATTTTCAAAAATGGCTGCACAGTTAATACAAGTAAATCCTTGAACACGATAGGCTTTCATTTCTTTTTCAGACTGTTTTGCTTTCCCTCTAGACATTGATCTTCACCTCTTTCTTATGTGCCAATGCAATCATCATAATTTGTCTGATATACTCATCATCTAAGGAATAAAATGCAAGTTTTCCCTCTTTTCGAAACTTAACAATCCCTTGCTTATGGAGCGTTCGCAGGTGATGAGAGGTATTTGCAACCGTAACACCTATAATATTTGCAATATCACACACACACAGTTCGTCATCTTGACACAATGCATAGGCAATTTTTGCTCTATTTTTATCTGCAATAGCTTTTAACATTTGGGCAACACTAGAAATATCTACTGTCTGTAAATTACCTTGTATTCGATTGACCTTTTCTTCGTCATAACAATAAATTTCACAAGTATCTTTTTTAATCATATTCTCACCTCAATATCATTCAAGTATTTGTTTGAATATAGTATAGCCCTTTTCATTAATTAATTCAAGTGTTTTTTTGAATGAATAAAAAAATTCATAAAAAAAGACTTGGAGTACCCAATTCTAATAACAAAATAACCAATCTGCATAAGACTTTAAGTACATAACATTATTAGTATTGAACTTGTTGAAGAGGTGCTTTATGAATCAGCTTGAGTTTCAGCGTAATCACCTGCAAATGGACTATTATAGCGAGAGCTACCAAGATTTTGAACGTTACTTCTACCGCTACTCTAACATGAATATTCCATTGACCTTCCTGACAGATGATATCCTCAAAACAATGGCAACTTCTCGTAAGAATTACTTTGTCCTCAATAAGGAAAAGTCCAGAGATAACCGCGATCACTTCTTCATATTTGAAGTAAGAACCTTAGAAGAGAATCCACTAATCTATCATTATACATATAAGAAAACTACAACATATTTAGCAGAAAAATAGGAGCAGTTCAATTGACTGTTCCTATTTTTAATCTTCATAAAATCTCAAGTCTTTATACTCTTTAACAATGGAGTCGCCAGCCAGAACAGACTATACTGACCAGCGACTACCTTAAATTTAATGTTTCAGATTTATTTTCTTATCACTAATTTCATAAACCACATCAGCCACATTGTCGAGTAGCCGTTTGTCATGGGTGATAAACACTATAGTTCCAGCATACTCCTTCATTAATATTTCCAAAGCCTCTAAGCTTGGTATGTCAAGGAAGTTGCTGGGTTCATCCATTAGTAAGATGTTATATCTACCCATAAGCATTTTAGCTAACAATAATTTCATAATTTCACCACCGCTTAAAACAGCTAAGCTTTTTCCTATGTCGTTTTGTTTAATTCCCATTGATGCTAGCACCGAACGAATTTCTGAAACATTGTATTCACAATCCTCCTGCATAAACTCCATGACTTTCTGATTACCGTTGTACTTGTAACTATTTTGTGCAAAGTATCCTATTTTGGCCTTACGTGAAATAGTAATTCCATCTTCATGATTTAAGATCATTTGGATTAAGGTTGTTTTTCCTGTTCCATTACCTCCAGTTAGCGCTACTTTTGCTCCTAGAGGAATTTGAAAAGATGCATTTTCAAACAGTGCCTTATCCCCAAATATTTTATTAATTTCCGTACCGACTATAGGGTATGGATTATGGAGCTCCAATGCTTTACTTTGCCTGAAACGAATTCTGCGAATGTCTTCCGGAGCTTCTACATTTCCTAAGGCCGCAATCCTGTGCTCTAGGGATTTAGCGGCATTATGCATCTTTTTTTCCTTACTTCCTATTGATTTTTGATGAGCTAAACGCCCTCCGCCTTCAGTACTTTTTTTCTTTGAAGCACCTTTTGCCTTCTGTTCTATTTTACGAGCCTGTTTTCGCTTTTCCTCCGCAGCCCTTTCCAATCGGGCACGTTCCGCAATAAATTGTTCGTATTGTGCAGCTTGGCTCTTGCGTTCTTCCTCTTTCTGACGAAGATAATCAGAATAGTTTCCCCAATACTCAGTGATTTTGCCATCTTTCAGTTCCCATATTTTATCTACTATTTCATCAAGAAAATAGCGGTCATGGCTAATAACTAACAGTGCACCTGTAAAATATTTTAGCTGTCCAATTAGAAAATCAATTCCTTCACGGTCTAGATGACTGGTAGGTTCATCGGCTAAAATACCATGTACTTGTGCTGATAAGGCCTGTGCTATTTTAAGCCTTGTTTCTTCCCCACCGCTCATGGTCTGAATATTTAATTGCTCAACACCGAGCTTGCCTACAAGTGCAAAATCTTTTTCCTCCCGCAAACTTACTTCATCCAACTGAGGGATATAGGAAAGTTCACCCAGACGATTAATTTTACATCCTTCTGGAGTTAATTCCCCTAAAAGCACCTCGAGTAAAGTGCTTTTCCCTGCACCATTTGCTCCTACTAAACCAATACGGTCATAATCATATACTTCTATTTCATCTATATCCAAAACATCTCGCCCTGTGAATTCCACACGAATGTCTTTTGCTTTTAATATCAATTCCATAACATTTCCTCCTGTCTATAATCGCATGCTTTCATTTGCTTGTACGCAGGGAAAACCCTGCGATTTTAGCAGAAGAATTACATGAAAATAAGATACATAAATATCCCTCCAATATTATTTTATTTTAAATCTAATTTTCTAACCTCTGTTATCATTGGGCAAACTATAGCAATGCCAATAATTAAAATACCTGATAGTAAAAACCAATGATTTACACCAATTCTATCAGCAAAGAATCCAGAAAGAATTAATCCAATTGGCATAGCAAATGACATAATACTTCCGGTCAAAGAAAATACACGTCCTAAATATTCAGGCTTAATCTTCTCCTGAAAAAGAGCTGTTTGCACACCGCTATAAAATGGCACCGAAAGCCCCATTACTGCACAGCAAGCTACAAATATAACAAATCCACTTGGAGGAAGTAATCCTGAAACGGCTAAACTGGCTCCCATTATAAAGAATGAACCTGTTATTAGTAATACACGCTTTTCAAAGTTCCCCAACCTTCCTAATAGTAGACCGCCTACTAGCATTCCAGATGCAAAAGCGATTTCGGTAATGGAAATATGCACAGGTGTTCCATTAAAGTATTCCATGCTAATTAAAGGAAATAGTGCATTAATTGGCATATACACAAACGTATATAGCGTTCCTAAGAGTAATAAGGCAAATAAGCCTTTGTTTTGTCTCAATGCGACAATTCCTTCTTTCATTTCTCTTAAGAAATTTGGTTTCAAACTTTGCACTTGATCGCCCAGCTTAGGAATACTTACAATTGCTACCGTAATAGATGCAATCACAGCGCCCAATACATCGATAGCAATAATTGCATTTAATTTCCAAACGGAGTATAACAATGCTGCAGCCGCCGGACTAATAATATAGCTTATCGACTGCACAGACTGACTATAGCCTGCACATTTCGTAAGCTGTTCTTCTGGTACTAAAAGTGGCGTAACCGCATTGAGAGCCGGGGTGTGAAAAGCTGTTCCAATGCTACGGATAAACAATACTATCATAACCATCCAGACAGGTAGCTCCATATAGAATGCAACAATAGTAAGCACCGAACCAGCTGCTGCGATAATTAAATCAGCACCAATCATTATCTTCTTCCTATCATGACGATCCACTAGCACACCAATTGCAGGTCCAAAGACCGCATAGGGTAAAAAACCTAATAGTGAAGCCATAGACAAGACCATCGCGGATCCAGTTTTTTCTGTAAGGTAAAAAATAATCGCCATTTGCAAGATGGCACTAGTGATTAATGATAGTGCTTGCCCTGCCCATATTGTATAAAACTTAAGTTTCCAATTGTTGTATTTTTCCATTTATATTATCTCCTGCATATTATTTTGCTTGAATTTCTATTTTGAATAGCATTCTAGGCAATAAAAAATGCAGGCCAAACCCCACAATGTGGCTTTTGGTCTGCATACATACAATTTGGAAACATTCATATTAAAGACATCTCTATTTCAAATGTTTTTTCATAAGTAACTGCCATTTCATTTTCACTCCTTTTAAAGTTTGTCAGGTAAATATTTCCGAATATATTCTTCTAAGGCTTTATCCATAACTTCTTTTACGTTTCCGCCATTCTTTGCTGTTTCGATTTTTATAATATGGTGCAAGTCAGCACGAACACGAACCGTCTTATCCCCCATAATATCTTTTTTTGCACTGATTGGTGTATCATTTCGTTTTGCTTTTTGTGCGCCTAAATTTCCCACAACCACTCACTTCTTTCTATTTCTTCTTACTCTTATTTTATCATCAACAATCACAAATCACAAGTGATTTGTGATTAATCACTTGTGATTTGTGATTCTATTCTTTTTCGTTTTCTAATTGAATGATTCGCTCAAGCATTTCAAAAAATACGTTCTCATACATAGATAAAACTTTTTTGTCATAGCCTTTGTGTTCTGTAATGCCGTTTTTAGACCAGGTACTTACTTTATTACTTCGCTTGATAATATTTTGGAAAACCAAGTTATCTTCTTTATGTTGCTTGTACAGTTCTTCCAGGTTTGATTTTATCGTTGTGCTGTCCGTATCAACTAAATAAGGAACAAAACCGATCATATCTAGTCCAGGGTTAAACTGTTCTTGTAAATCAATCAAATAGGAAATATAGTTTTGAATGTTGTTTGTACTTTCTTCTTCTGCTTGTAAAGGGATCATGACGTAATCACTTGCCACGATTGCATTATTTGTATAAACGCTTGGCGTTGGTACAGTATCAATAATAATGAGATCATAGTCACTTTTTAAAGGTGCTAAAAGAGTAGCAAGCAATCTACTTTCATTTTCAAAAGTCCATGAGCGAGTTAATTTTGGCAGTAACATCAAATCAAACGTGCCAGGGATCAAGTCTAAATTATCAGTCAAATGAACAATAGAAGAAGCCAAGTTTCCATTTTTCAGTCCTTCATAAAAATTAACACGTGGCAATTCTACCTTAAATGTTTTTGCTAAGTCTTTTGTCAATGTTGCCTGTAAGTCCTTATCGATCATTAAAACTTTTAAATTCAATTTGTCTGTCAAGTAAGCAAACATAGTCGATAATTTGGACTTTCCAACACCACCTTTAAAGTAATTATTCAAGATAATAATTGCTTCATTTTTATTGTTTAAAATACGTCTTAATTCTTCAAGTATTTTTAGTTTTTCCTTCTCCATAACTACGCCCCATTCTTTTTTTGTATAGTAATATTGTATCATTAAGAATCACAAATCACAAGTGATTTGTGATTAATCACTTGTGATTTGTGATAAGTGATTTGTGATTAATATATAGGGCTGACCCAAAAGTAGCTCCTATATGAAAAATAGAGGTCTTTCCATTTAGATAGTAGTGGAAAGACCTCTATTTATCTTTTGAAAGTGAATACAAAAATAAAGCACACTCTGCTATA
>NZ_JAIMEP010000029.1 GCF_019794555.1 Streptococcus suis
ATTATTTTACAGCGTCTTTAAATGAACGAAATATTTCAATGATATATAATAGTAAAAATCTTGTCAATATAAGCCTTTATAAGTAGTAAAACTAAATTTATTTCACTCATGAGAATTGGTAAGTTTTGAACTTATGCCCCTTTTTTGCCCCTTACATCCATAATTTGTTCCAGGGGCAAAATTTTTCCGCTTTTTTTGAGTACCTAAATTTCACTATCATTATACCACTTTAGAAAAAAATCACAAAGCCCCCAGCAAATCGCTGAGGGTTTTTGCTATTTTGTCATTTTGCCCGTTTTGTCAAAATAGAAATCAAATATCGCAACCATTATTGACAGAATCTCCATTTTGCCAATAATCACATGATATGTTTATTTTCCATGTGCGAATCAAAATCACGCAAACCGTTGAAACGACTGCGTTTGCCTATTTTCCAAGTAAATTCCGTGTGCGAATTGATGTGCGGTTCCGTTTTATCTTGAGTTTATCTTGAGACTATCTTGGGAACGAAAAAAGCCCCTAGATGGTATGTTGCTACCGACATTTGTGTCGACAACAAAAAAGCCCCCAGCGATTGCTGAGGGGTTTTTGAAATACAATGATAGCGGTTGGGCGGCGTATCCAACATCTCAGGTACTCTCTCGAGTGCGTCAGGAGCCTTTCTGACCTCGTTATCATTCATTGTATTTAGTTTACTACTTATCTTCTATTTTGTCAAATGCTTTGATGCGACCGTTTCTCTTCATGTGATTTAATTTGGAATCTGTGATGTCGTAAACCGAAGCCACAAAGAAATAGTCGTTTTTCTTATCTAGTTTGACAGCGACCAGAACATTATCTGCAAGGACTTTGATAACTTCAAAACTCTCTGTCTTCACATTCTTATTTTGACCAATAAAATCCGGCGAATCCAAAATAGTAGCAACATCTGGGATATATTTGATCATCTTTCGATGTCTACTTTTTAACATATGTTTTTCAAGATTTTCTTCGTGGATCAGGATATCGGTTGCAGAAGTTTCTAACCCTACTATTTCCTTGATTTTTTGACTGATTTTTACATTGTATTTCATGATTTTTATTATACCACATTCCTTTTCGCAAATCATAATCCCCAACAAACACTGGGCTGAAAATCTATTTAAATATACCCCATGCAGGACCAAATCGTTTACCGTCTTTGGTAGCGCCCGTTGCAACGTAATTACGCTTGCCACTGCCACCAATATATGATACCCAGACATAGCCGTTTGCATCTATAATAACCATGTCGTAGACAAATGACTCGCCACGCTTGTAGACTGCCACGATCTCACCGGACGTGTTAGGTGCACGACGGACATTGATTGCATCTACCGTCACGGTCATGGTGCCTGTCTCATGGTAAGAACGAGAGCCTGCAAGGTTGGGTGCTGACTGTGTTACAGTTCCGGGCGGTGTGATGTAATGCACGACCTGTTGACGATAGCTTGCAGCGCTGTAGTAGTTGCGGACAGGGTAGCGTTTGCCACCGAAATTTTGCTCTAAGATAGTCAATCGGTCACCGTCGACTGCTTCGACCACAACCACATGTCCGTATGGATTGCCTGGTGTCGCGCCCAGGGTCACAATCTGCCCTGCTTTAAATGGACCAGATGTGGATACCGTCCAGCCATTTGCTTGCCAGTTGTATGAGGAGCCGATGTTTTTGGCCGAAATCGTATCGCCAATCGCCCCGCTGACCCAGCCCACACCAGCTCCGAGCCCAACCGTTGCATCTGGACTAATCATTCGCTCGTACCAGCTTGCCAAAGCGTAGCATTCGCCGTTTCCAACTGATATACCAGACCCGACTTGCGCCCGGACATTGTTTAATGCTTCATTTACTGTTGTCATGTGATTACCTCCATAATAAAAAAGAAGGATATTTCTACCCTTCTTTGACTTTTTCACGTAAATATTTGTTAACAAATTTCTCAAATTTGCTGTATAGCTTTTGGAATACTGGGTCATCTGAGATATTTGCTATCCTAACTAAATCAATTGAAATAACTTCTGGAATATCGTAAATAGTATCACCACTTATTTTAATTAAACCTAAATTTGATAATGATACTTTGTATTCTATATTGACTTTATAGGCAAAAGACATCACCGCTTTAATATAACTTTTTCTCAAACTAGTTTCGATTTCTGGAGAATCGATTGAAAGATGTGATTTGAGCTCATGGCATGAGTCAATAAAAGATATAATATCTTCAAAATCTGTAACATTATCAAATTCACCGTCTTTATTTAATATGGCCGTATTAAATCTGAGCAATGGCACAGCTACGCTATTCAATTGTTCGAGTGTAGCAGTGGCTTTCTCATTCAATTCTTTTGCGGCCTCTATTTCTTTCTTTAAATTCAAACCTGTTGCAGAAATCGAAAGTTCTCTGACCTGACTAAAGTTAATAAGTATAAAAATGGTTGTTGCTATAACAAATTGAATAAGTAAGTTTGCTGATCTATTCTCAAAGAAAGAATTAACAAATACGATGACAATTGGAGCCAGTGATAAAACTGTTAGGAATTTCTTGAATTTCATTTCTTGACCTCTTAGAAAAATATATGTCCATATTATTCTAAAAAGTTATACTTTGCAAGTAGTTTCCATGTGCTTTACTAATTCCAAGAAATTAACCATCCGCTTATTATCCTCTTTTCGGCAATAATTTCGAAACTTCTCGACCTCAGCTTTTTTCTCTAACCTTTTCTTAAGAAACGAGATCCAGTACAGATCATCCTCTGAGAATTGAATCTGACTACCATCCTTCAATGACTGACGATATTTTTCCAAAATCTGCACATACTTCTTTCCGTCGGTAAACTTTCCAAGGTATTCAATTAAGTCATTCGCGGTTCTGTCTACATCCATACTATTCCTCCTTCAAATCCGCAAGGTTCATTAGTATACAGGTTACCCCGGCAAGGACAACGGTAGATGCAACAACTGTCCAATTCACTTCCGTCAATAGGGCAGTTGACCCAATGACCCCAAGCGCTGCCTGCGACATCGTTTTAATGACTTTAATACCTAATTTTCTAAACCATTTTTTCATGTCTATTCTCCTTTTTCGATTTTTTCGATTCGGTCACTCATCTGAGATACCTCACCTTTAAGACCACCGATTTCACGGGCCATAGCGCCCATTTCTGCGGTAGTCTTTTCGAGATGATTCATCAAGCGGTCCTCCCGCTTGTTACTTTCTTCCTTGGCCTGCTCATGGAAATCCATGAGCTTAGCTTCTCGCTTGTCGGATGTCTTAATCAGATAGCGGATGACAAAGCCGAATAATAAAATAAACAAAATAGCCCAAGCCACTTGGCTTTGAGCTATTCGTTCTGCGTGTTCGATTGGCATCAATTTACCTCCAGTCTGTTAAATACGGCCATGGTATTTCCGTGTGAGTTTCGTCGCAATCTCCAGTTTATTAGACCTGCAAAATCCTCGGGATTGGTAGACAGACCACCACGATAATTGACTGTATCAATACTTGTTGCTTTGGTAACCGTGTAAAAAGTATTATTAATCCATGTCATGTTGACCATGGACCCAGCAATCTCTTGCGATTGCAATTTAACAACATGTTCGGATTTGGTCTCAAAATAGCAATTATTTATCTCGACATCATAGAGCCCCTTGGTCTCCTCGTGATTTGAGTCATGGAAATACAGAGCTGCATAGCCTGAATTTGTAATAAACTTGCTGTCTTTAAGCAAAATTTTACAATTTCCATACATACCCATGCCAAGTGCTGATCCACCGCCTTCTGTTATCAAAATGCAATTATCAATCGTCAATGTCTTGCTATAAAGATTACTGTCTTCTACGTGCAATGCATATCCACCAGTCGAGCCTTGAGCGCGTTTAATTGTTATGTTCTTCAGGATTCCAACTGAAAACTCCATTGCTGGACGATCGTAGGTGCTATCCGAACATGAGATGATTGTTGTCAACGGATTCTCTCCTTCGATAATCAATGATTTGCCCCACGCTTCTACATGCTCGTTTGTGTAATCTCCCGATTTAACGTAAATTCGGTCCCCGTCCTTGGCATTTGCAACCGCATCTGTCAATGTGGTATAGTCGCCAGTGCCGTCTTGCGCAACGATGGTTTTGGTATCGAGCCTTGATGATGCAAATTCACGGACGATTGCCGAGATTTTAACCATACCTACCAATGATACTGTACTTGCACTCTTAGCTTGTGTTGTCAATATCATATAGACTGCGTTGTTTGGTATCGGCAATGTTTGGTGCTGATATACCACTTCTTTATTTGCATCAGTGATACCGCTAATAAACTGCTTATCTTTATCATAAAACGCAATATGCAGACCTGCTCCTAAAGAGGGAAATGTTCCGCTTAGTGAAACTGTGGAATAATCACTGATGCCGATGTAGTCACTTCGGTTCCAGTCAACGTTCGTTGTGTTGAAAGTCCCTGCTGTTCGGACAAATCCAGGGATCCATTTTATCAAAATATTATTTTGCAATTCTGCTAGATTCATGTTTACCTCCTCGAATTGTTTTCTGATAGCTTCTCCTGCAGATGGATATTGCCGACCACTGTTAGCCACACGAATATCTATCAATTCACTTGGTGCCGTTCCATTCCCAGCGTTAGCGATAAGATTGTTAATCTGACCGCTGACAACACTAATATCTTGAGCTGTTGATTTGTCGGCTAGCTCCATTTTGTCCAGCCGTTCTACCAGAGTATTTGCATAGCCTCTGGCCTTAGCAACTTCCATGTTGGCATTGCCTTCCTTGGTGCCTTCTAACCATGTCCGTTCAAATAGCTGCGCAATGACTTCACGAACATCAGACCCTTTACTTTTGGTTCGGATCCAATCCGTCAGGTATGAAATTTGATGTAGGACATTAGGATCAACATCTTCAAAGTCAGTATAAAATTTGCCACGGTTGCTTGCTTCATCCGCCTGTTTCGTCAAACTCTTAAAATCATATGCCATCCGCATTTCCTCCTTGTGTTTCTTTTAATTTTTCGATAGCTGCTTGAGTTTCAGCAATCTTATTGTCAAAGCTTTGCTTCTTACCTTCAGCAACTTGTTTCTGTACTGTCAAACTAGCAATTAAGTTTGCATCGCTTTCTGGGTCTAACTGAGCAATTTGTTCTGTCAGAACTTGAATTTCTTGGGCAAAACTTTCTGAGTTGACCTGATACTGCGATAGTTCAGTCCGCAAAAGTGACATCTGATTGTTGTAATTTGTTTGAGCCTCCAGTTTTGCATTTGCTGCTTGTTGATCAGCCATTACTTTTTCCATTGACTTTGCGGCCTCCTGTTGTTGTAGTTGGAATTTAGATAAGGTCATACTATCGGTACCTACGGTCAAATCTACTGACTCTGGTTGTGTGACATCAATCACCTTTTTGATAATCTGCAATCGCTCCACTCCAGAAAGCGGTGCATTGTCAATGGGATGGCTATTGCCAATCTTGAATTTCTCAAAGGTCTGGTCAATCAAGTAGAGTTCTACCACCGACACCGACCAGGCAGAAATGGCAATCTTTTGATTGGCTATGTACTGCTTGCCACGTTCTAATAAGATTCTGGCATCCTTGATTTCTGTCCAGTCTATAGGTCTTTGTATGATTCCGAACTGTCTGACCAATTCAGGGTCTTCAATGTAGCTCCTACCACCATTAACGCCATTGATTGTGACACGTTCACGGACAACATATTGGCCTGTTTCTTCATCTTGAGTATCTTTATCCAGGTCAGCGCCTAAAGGAACTAATCTAGTAATAAGGTTGCTCAAATCAAGCTCCCTGCGTGCTGTTTCAATGTTGGTACCTAGTTGGATAGGACTAGACATGTCTTGACCGACATCTTTTAGATAATCCAGATACATACCGTCATCCTCCAAACGTAGTTGGATATAGCCACCCATTCGACCAACAAGATAGGTTTTGATGGTTTCAAAAGTAGTGTCATAACCAATAAAGCGATAGGGCACGTCGGATTGATTTGGAACGGTCACCCGGCCAATTTTGAATTGTTTGTGTGGTTCTACTTGCCCATTATGGACATCAATAATCCGCCTCAAATAGTCTTCGACACCGTTATTTGTAACCCTCTGGAAAGTCTGTGTAGAATCCTGAAGATAGCCCAGTACCGACTCACAAACAAAGGTCTTTGCAAATAAACCTGTTGAATCCATGCCTGCATCTGGTTTTAGGACACGGCCATAAAATTCAACTTCTTTGTCGTATTTGTTGACGATTTTGACCAAACCCGTGATAGGCTCAATCTGATTATAAAGAGGATGGTCATACATGAGTTCAAACTCAAATGTACCAATATCAGACAAAGACTGTTCCAAACGTCCAGCCGATACTTTATCACCGTCCAATTGGGTTTCATGAAGCAAAGTGCCTACTTTGTCTGCGTGATTTTTGTAGTAGATAATCCGGTAGCCAAGTTCAATCATCCCATGACCTCTTTCTGATAATGAAATTGAATTGTCCCAGTCCCTTCCACATGAACATCATTGACACCAGGACGTAGGGACAAGTAGTAGTCTTGTTTGCTACCAGCTTCGAAAATGACCGGTTCTTCATCGTTAACCTTTACTGAAAATCGATTATCTACAGTAATTTTAGGTTTAACAGCCACTGAGCCAGCGTTGAAAAGAGGAAAATCCAGAGAGCCATTCACGATGTACTTGGTATAATTTGCTACATCATCATCAAAATCAAAAACATCCCAAAGATCATCAAAATAATTCGTGTGACTTATCATGTACGGGTAACAATCGAATACAATTGTCACTGTAAGCTGATTGAACTGCTCACCGTTCTCTACTTCAACGGATTTGCACTTACCAAGCCAATAATAATTGGCATCATGCGTGTCATAGAGTTTGTTTCGAGGGTGTACCATAAGCTTCTGCTTGATGTTTCGTTCTACAATCTTACGTTGACTATATGGTGTGTTAAACAACATGAAAACATACTCAATTTCACGATTTTCAAAGACCCGTGACCCCAATAAAGCAGAAAAATCAAGAACCCCCTGCTTAAATGGGAGGTTCTTGAGAATTTCTTTTTCATCTGGAGTTGGGGCATTGCGTTCCATCAAATATAACTTTTCATTCTTGGAGTTAAACCCCATGAATTGAATGTATTCATTGATTTCTAAGTTGCCCATGAAGTTCTACTCCTTAACTGTGTATTTTGACCAAGGTTGCGGTCAACTTTTCGACTGATGACTTTGCCGTCCAGGTATGTGTTTCCACTTCTGCGGACTTCGTCAATCAGTTCATCAAACTTCTTGATTAAGCGTTGCTGACTAGCAACATTGTCTATGCTGTGCTGGACACTTTGAGGATTATGTGACACAGTGACACTGTTCATCAAGTTAGCTGCCATATTTGGCAAATCAAACGAACCATCAAGCCCGGTCTGTACCAATTCTGACAATTGACCAGCCATACTTGATACATTGCTTTTGACTTCCTGCCAGCCTGAGCTGATACCACGGTTCAAACCAAACATGATGGCCAGACCATTATCAACCAAAAGACGTTTATCATAAGAAATTGGACCCTTGTTTCTCTTGATCCACTCAGCCATGCTCGATACACTAGCTGTGATTTGTGCCCATCCTGCATCAATCCCTGACTTCAAACCAGCCATTAGGGCCGTACCGTTAGAGTACAGGTTGACACCAGAACCAACATTTCTCAAAGAACTGTTCATGTTATTAACAGTGTTTTGAGTAGTTGACACCATTTGTTGGCCAGCAGATTTCCAAGCTGAAACCATTTGACTTCCACCATTGCGAACTGCGGACACAATAGCCGTCATTCCATTCAAAATAGCTGACTTCATCTGATTCATAGTGGATTGGGTGATGGTCACCATTTGGGTCCCGGTGGACCTGATTGCAGTTGCCATCTGGTTCCCACCATTCCGAACTGCTGAAGCACTAGCAGTCATTCCATTTAGTACAACTGATTTCACTTGTGACATTGATGCCTGCATTGCTGTAGTCATTTGAATACCCGCTGTGCGGATCGCTGTTGACATCTGCATACCCGCGTTAGAGATTGCCGCTGTTGCACCAGCCATTGAAGACATGATACCAGCACCTAGTGCCGTTACCTGACCCAGTGCCTGACTAGATGCTGAACCTAACCGTTGCATGGCATTTCCTGCTGCATTGGCTTGACCGTTAAAGGTTGCAAGCCCTGCACTTGCTACAGATGCAGATGGTCCAATGGTCATGAGCATGGAAGCAAATTGTGTAATAGTTGCACCAATCGCCATCAAGCTAGTTAATGAAGACTGGGCACTGGTTGCAAAGGTCATCATAGCAGTGCCAGCCATAGTCATCATAGCTGGTAACGTTCCAAGGCTAGCTGATAGGGTTGTAAGGGCAGTTGGTAACATTTGAATAGCTACGCTAGCCATCCGAGCTGATGTCGCCATCGTTTGCATGCCCATTCCTGCCGCTTGAAGTCCAGGACCAGCAGAACCTATTCCAGAGGCTACAATAGCAGTCAATCCAACTGCTACTGCTGCAAGTGATGCACCCATATCTATGATGTTTAGACTTGTTACTTTACTGATACCACTAGCCAAACGTTGGAACCCAGTTCCTGCGTTTAAGGCAGCATTACCGATTGAGTCAAAGACTCCAGCTACTGAGTCTAAAATCCCTGATACCGCTGAACCAAATGACTCAATAATCCCTTGGGCACCACTAAACACCGTTTCAAGTGTACCGTTGAATGTTTCCAATGCTCCTGAAAGACTATCAATGATTGGTGGAATAACTGACGCTAAGTCGGTAAAAGCATTGATTATATTTGGTAGTTGAGAAACTACCGCCGTCACCATTTGGGTTATAGATGGAATAAATGGAGCCAATGCCTGCACAATTTGGACAATTGCATTTGACACAATTGCAGCAAGTTGGTTAAAAGCGCTCATAATAGCTGGCAATATCGGAGTGACCGCCTGAACAATTTGCACTGCTGCTTGAGAAATTACCGTAACAACTTGAACAAAAGTAGAGCTAATAATAGCAATAATCGGTGTAAGTGCAGTAAGAATTTGGGCAACGCCTCCTGTAATTGCTGAAACAATCCCCGCAATTGCCCCACCAACTGCGGTTGCCACCATTGAAAATGCCGTACCAAATGCCACAACTAACGGTGAGAGCATCGACAATGCGGAAGCTATTGTTGTCATAACTGGGGCAAGAGAAACTAAGGCAGCAACAAAGGCTTGAAGTGTTCCTCCTACTAATTGAACGAAAATATCAGCTAATCCTTTCAAGAACGGAAGTACCATTCCCTGAACAGCACTTAATGCCACTAATGCAGCAGTTACCGCTGCAAGCCCCATCGCAAACGAAGCAACTCCGACTGGATTAAGCATAGAAATAGCTCTAGCTATCCCTTGGAATACAGTTGAAATAGCTGACCCAATCCCCTTGAAGATTGAAGCAATACCCTTTCCTAGTCCGGTAAAAGTATTCTTTACTGCAGTTCCTGCCGATTTTGCCATTTTAGATAGACCAGCGAACGGATTTGGTATTTTCGGAGCTGTCGGCTTGAATTTACTAAAAGGATTTGGAATCTTAACATCTTTAAGTTTTTTTAGTGCCACGATTGTAAGTCCAATAGCGCCAATAAGCGGGGTAAATGCTCCAATATTCAACTTACTTAATGCTTGCTTGATGAAATCAAGCGCTGGCTGTACTTTTGTTTTTAATTCGTTAAATTTAGCAACTACGGCACTGATAGCGCTATTTACAATGTTGCGGAATGTTTCAGAATGCTTATAGGCATAAACTAGACCCGCAACTAGGGCGGCGATTGCTACAATAGCAAGACCCCATGGGTTAGAGAGGACGGCGCTTATTCCTTGGAAGGTAGCTTTTAGTGTACCAATACCCTTCATAATTCCGGACAAAGCCAGTAAGACAGGTCCAGCACCGACGGCAATCAAGGCAACCCATTTTTGCCATGGTGCAAGCGGTAGATTGTCCCAGATAGTCTTGACCACATTGCCAACATTTTTAGCAAAGTTCTGAACCGTTGTCTTGAGGTTCGTCATCAACTGGGCAACATCTGCTTCAGGATCACCAAGACCTGCCACAAAGTTCTGGAATGCGCCTTTCATAGCATCCAAGGAACCAGCAACGGTCTTTTCTGACTCTTTGAGGAAGTTCCCGTCATATTGCTTGGTGCGGTCCATGAACATCTGCATGGCAAGTTCTGCTTTTTCGGCATTGCTTGCCGTTTCCCACTTGAAGTTGAGACCTTTTTCAAGGGCATAGGCTTCAAGGGTTGTCGCATTCATGGCAACACCAAGGTTATCCATCATTGTGAAGTTGCCTTTGGCTGCGCCTGCTACGGATTCCATAGCCATGTTCATGTCAACACCCATAACGGATGCCACGTCTGCTGCACGTTTCATGGCTTTCGAAGTCATATCAAGGGCTTTTTGTTGCTCCACTCCTGAACCTTGAAAGAGGGAACCCATTTTATTAGCTGTAGCCATGTAATCCGATGCAGAGAGCCCCATGGTCTGGTAAGCACTCTTGGCATCATTTTGAACACTCTTGGCAAACTGACCGAAGACAGCTTCTGTACCACCCAGGTTCTGCTCAAGACTTGCATAGCCTTTTACAACTGCCCCAATACCTGCAAGGGCTGGAGCAGTTAAACCAGCCGAAAGTGCCAGACCTGCCGTCTGGAATCCATTTGCGACATTCTCAAAGGTTCGGTTTGATTTACTTTGGAAACTCTCGAAAACAGATTGAGCTTCCTTGATTCCGCTTGTAAAATTCGAAACATTGGCCTTTAAGACCGCTGTTACATCAAATGCCATTAACTAACCCCTCCTTTCTCTAGGTATTCGTTCATCAAACGGTTTAATTCTGCCATTCGGTCAAGTTTGCGTCTTCGCTCTGTTGGCTGGAAGAGATTTTGGATTTCCGTATCATAGTCAAAGAAATCATTAAAATCTTCATAAGCAGAACGAATGTTCTTTCCACTGCCTTTGGTAGCTTTAGCAGCCTGACTATACCAGGCATTCTTGGCCATCAAATGCAGTTGATCTACTGTCTTGATTTCAAATGCCTTTTGATATGCCCAAAACTGTTCGATGGTTGTGTTGTAGGCTTGTTGATAAGTCAGCCCAGCTCTTGCAATCAGTATGGAGATACAGTCTGCGTAGGTGTAATGGTATCTGTTGTCTGTGTTGCTTGCTCCACTACTGTCATCTGTGGTTGTGGTTGTGCTGGTGCTTGAACTTGTGGAGCCTGGTCTCCTTGAACCTTCATAGCGAATGCCAGGATTGGTGATTTTTTTACTTCTTCTAAAACGCTTGTGAAGACTTGTTCGATGCGACCTTCGATAATCAGCTGTGTCAAATAGGCTTCCAGCTCTTCGTTGCTAGGTTTTTGAGGTGCCTCAGCAGTTGCAGCTTTAATCAAATCATAGAATGCCAATGGATCACCAAGGAACTGACCAACATTGAAAAGAGCCATTGCGCCATAACCAGTCTTCATGCCTTCAAATTCTGCTGGCTTACGCTTGTTCATTTCAGCAAGAAAGCCTAAACCAAATTTAAGTTCATAGTTTTTTCCGTTAATCGTTAAAATCATGTTTTGTTACTCCTTAATAAAAAAGGGGCGGATGTACCGCCCGTTTCAAAATTAGACTGATGTTACTTTAGCCAAGGTTTGGTAAGCATATTGAGCCGCTTTGACCGCCACTTCTTGCGATTCAGTCAAGGTGTCTTTGTTATCAAATAGTCCTTTACCGTCAACTGCGTATGAGTAGCTTAATTCAACCTTGCCATCTGCTGGAGAAGTTAGTTCGAAGCTGGTGAATTTTCCTTGGAAATAATCTACCAAGTATTCTGTTTTCTGAGTTTCCTCATTCTTCTTACCTGAATTGATATCTACGTTCCAAACTTCAACAGTTTCGCCATCCAAAAACCATTGACGCATTTGTTTCCACATTTCAATCGTTTCTGGATTTGTATCGCGGTAAGCAAGGGCTGAAAAATCAAGTGTATTCTCACCGTCTGCGGTACTGTTCACGATACCGTCAACAGTTGTCTGTGAGTCAGTTTCCTTTTCCATGCTGAGTGTCATTTCAGTCATAAAGCGGATGCGGTCAGCATCTACTTTTGCACTGTCTTTCAGCAAACGAAAAAAGGAAAGAAAATCTTTCCCGTTAATTACTTCAATAGGCATATTTTAAATTCCTTTCTGGTTGTAAGAAAATGAGATATCCAATACCCGGTGAATGAGGGGTTGGACATCTGTGTTATCTGGTGCATCTTGCTGATTACAAGATACAAAGTTAATTGCGTAGTCATAAGCTCCACGAGAGCCTCTCAGAGCGTTTAAGAGTCCGCTGGTCAAATTATCCAGCTCTGCTCTTTGTGTTCGTGTAGCGTAAATGTGAACCGTCTGAACGGCATTGCCGAATAGGTCAAAGTTCGTTTCATCGGTGTTGGAACTTTCACCAACATAGATGAACGGGTACTGGGTCCCGGCATCTGGCAGATAGTCAAATGTTCTGTCCGTCACTTTCAGACCTTCCGTGAATACATTCCGAAAAATTGCGTGGTTTGGGGTCATTCTTTAAAAGCTCCTTTCATGACATCTGTCATATCCTGTTTGAATTTTGGTTCTACTTCTCTGATTGCTGGGCGTAAGTGAGGAGTGCCTTCTTGGAACCGTGTACCGTATTCTTGGTAACCAGCATAAGCCGCTTCATCGTCAACATGTCCTTCAAGCGGTCCATGATAGGATGTTTTGATTTGAGATTTTAGGTATCCTCCATTTACTGCTGCAACAGGGGCTTTATCTTGAGCGGTAGTTTTTAATTTTTCTGTATTATTTTTTACAGCTTTGCTAGCACCATCAAGAACTTTTGACCCGGCTCCTTTGATGATCATGGTCAATTGCTCGACACCTTCCCAGTCAATCTTCATTCCTCCTGCCATCTAACCACCTTCTTTCTTAAGCCTAATAGCTCCCTTGATAGGTGCATCAATAGCGTCCAATGGTTCGTACCTACTGCCGTCATAGATAGCGTATTGGAATGGTTCTTGCTCTTGCTGGAACCGGCAAATCATAATCTTTTCAGACCGACTGCCATATTCTTCAAAGACCTTTGCTTGTGAAATGAAGTTGACCAAACAAGGTACAAGAGTTTCTGTTCCTGGAGTTTCGTCATAACTATCCGTTGCTGGATTGTATTTGGGTACAGTTCCACCACGGAAAAGAGCGATGCGGTGAGGTGTCTTCATAGGAACATCACCTTACCCTTCTGTCGTTGGGAACCGTCCAATCCAAAATCCTTATTCAAAATAGCCATGTAAGGTTTGAAGAGATTGTCCCACTCTTGATAAGTAACGGAATACCCGTCAACTGTTTCAGATGTGACCCCTTCAGAACCTTTGCGACCGTATAGCTTATAGACTACATTCTCAATCATGAAGTGATACTTGCTGTCAACGATTGAGGAGGATGTTAGTAGCTTGAAATAGCCTTCTGCATCTTCAATCAAATCTTCAAGTAGTTCATCTTCTGCTGTGTCATCGGCTGGAATACCCAACCGACGTTTGATTTTTGCAAGTTGGGTGCTGTTCATGACTAAGCTTCTTTCAAGAGTTCTAATAGCTCCGCTTTTTTAGCACGGGAGCTGTACTTGATACCAAGATCATCAAGAGCAGCCTTGATTTCGTCAATAGTTGGATCTTCAGACAGCTCGAGTTCTTCATGAGTTGGTAGAAGTAACTCATTATCAGACTGTTTTCCTTCGCCAACTGTTGGTTCTTCAGTTTTGATAATGTGCCCTTTTTCTTCCAATTCATCAAGTCGCTCCTGAGAGACGACAAACCCTGGGCGTGGATATACTGCGCCTCCGTAGTAGTATTGGTCGTTATCTAAAGAATCAAGGATGGCATGAGTAGTTTTATATCCCATGTATTAGCTCCTTTCTTAGACACGCTCAGCAGCTGTCAATTTAGCGAATGCATCTGTTTTCGTGATCATTACAGCGATGTCCATAGTGGCACGGATAGCAATCATTTCTTGTTCAAAGAGGTTGATTGGAGTGCCATCTGCATTAGTGATAGTTGAGATTTGACCTTCTTCTGAAATCTTATAGGTGATGTTGTACGGCACACCGTAGATCAGATTATCAAAGTCACCAGCGAGTAGATCGCCTTTTTCAAAACGTGCAGATTTAAGATCTACAGTAGTGATACCGTCAATGGTATTTGCAGTCTTATCGTAGATAGACACCTTGTTGCCGTCACGAGCTTCACGCAATGCGGAACGGTTTTGAATTTTTGACACGAACGCATTTGGTTCAACATCTGCATCATAGAGAGTATCTTGCAACTTCAAGATGTTGTCATAATTGATAGGACCACCAATGACTTTATTGGCATCTTTAGCAGCCTTAGCAACTGAGTTTGCAAAAGGTGTATCATGGCCAAGTAGACCAGCTTCATCAATTTTCTTGTAAAATGCTTCAACGATTTGAGGTTTTATGTCTTCGAAGAATTTCTTCCAAGTGTAGTTGAGGGCTTCACGGGATGTTACCAAGATAATGCCGAGTTTGTGAGCTTTCAAAGTCACTGGCACTACTTCTGGTTTGTCAGTCTTGATTTTCTCAGTTTCATTTACCCAGTAAGCTGAAATGCCGTCTGTTTGAACGTAGACAGTTTTTTCTTGCTCACCTTCCATTTCTTGATACTGGCCAAGCTGCATGACAAGAGAGCTTTGAGCAACTTCTTTCATGATGATGTCTGTAAATTCTTTGTGCAGTGTCCCGTCTTTCTTCTGTGATACGAGGACATTTTCTGGATTAAAAGTTTGTACTGTCATTTATTGACTCCTTTATTTGATAATGCGAGAACCTCGGAAAATGTCGCCACGGCTCTTAGTGGATTCACCACCGAATGAAGACGACATCTTCGGTGGTTCGGACTGTGTGTACTCAGCTTTGATTTCGCTGATGATACTTTCAAAGTCTGAAATAGCCTGTAAGGTATCATCTGCAGTTTCTTTGACCACAAACGATAGTATCTTGTCATTAACTGGCAATTTTCGACTAGATAAAGACTTAATTGCTTCATCCGTCAGCTCACGTTTGACCTTATCCTTTTTGAGTTGGTCAATTTCATCAAGCATCTTCTGTTTTTCAGCTTCAGCTTCTTTCTGACGATAGGCTTCAAGTTCCTTACCGGTCAACTCAGACTCGGCCTTGTACTTTTCAAGGGCCTTTTCAATTGCATCAGCCGTATCTTTTGCATGCTTTTCTTCAGCCTGCTTCAAACGACGTTGCATTTCAGCAAGTGATACCATTTTTTCAGGTTCTTGTGGATTGCTAGCTTGTCCGTTTTGACCTTGTTCCGGATCAACTGCTGGATTATTGTGTTCATCTGCCATGTTTTGGCTCCTTTCTTTTACGCTTTAACGTGCAACCTCCACGAACTCATGCAAGGATTAACGTCACTAGCACGGTTTGGACACAAAGAAAACCGCATCGAATTCGACACGGTTTTAAGTATTTTCGAGTAGTTTCAAGTAGTCTTTCCTACTAGTCAAGATGAGTGATCACGCTCCTAATCTTCGATTGCTCGGTTTGATACCTTGGCATAGACATCTACATAAGTTTCTGCTTTATCGCCATTATGAGTTACTTCCGCATAGTCGCCACACTTTTCATCAGACTTGATTTGATTAGTGCTGACTAATGCTTTCCAATTTTGTAGGGTTTTACTGAACCAAACTACAAAACAGTCTTCAGTCTTGATTTCACGACCTGACAGACGTGAAAATTCTTGAGCTGCCAATTTCTTTGCTTTTTCTAACATAATTTTCTCCTTTATTTACGACTAAACCAAGACTTCTTGGTATTACTATTGGCCACTTGCTTTTCAAGTTTGTCAAATCTCGCATTCGTAGCATGGGTGTTGCGTGAGTTAATCTGTTTCAGCTCCTCAATTTCCTTATCTTGCCTAATGATTTCACGTATAGCATAATCAAGCGTAGACTCGAGCCATTTGACTTTATCCTCAAAATAACGTTTCTTTTTGATACGTTTGTTCATGATCCTTGTAACCTCCATTTTTAGAAACAACCTGAATTTCTGGTTTGAATTCAGACAATTCTTTCAAAGCGTTCTGGTACGCATATTGGGCTTCATCGACATTTTGCAGTAATCGCTGAAGTTCGTCTTGGTTCTCCCAATTTAGCGCCAGGTCAATTGAAAAACTAGCCATTAGAGCCTCCTTTCCAAAGCCAACTGAAATCATTGTCAGTTAAGACTTGATATAAAATTTTACCAATGCGGTCAGCCTGTTCTTCTTCGTGTTGAACGTAACCAGCTTCAACCAAAATGCCATGAGTGATTTCATGGATAAGCGTTTGGTCTTCAATTTGCTGACTAGTAGAGTCATCTAGCACAATCTTACCGGTCTTGTACTCAATATGCCCCCATTCACCAGTTTTGCCTTGCAAGTCTGGCTTCTTGCTGACTTCATAAACTATACCGCCAATTTTGACAGTCTCCATACCTGGTTTCTTATCTCTGTTCATGTTTCCTCCTGTTTTTGGGTACAAAAAAAGCACTTAGACATCTCTAGGTGCTTGATTAAATTTTCTTTAAAAACTCTGAAGCAGTTAAATCATGGTTTAACCTCAATTCTCTGAGCAATCTTCTTCCTCTAAATCTTGTATCTTGATTATATGATTTCTTAAATTTATAGGTTTTGGAAAGTTCCTCGATTAAAGGGTTATTTGTTACTGCTTTATTAGGCAAGAGTGGCAGGATAGCAAATCCTAACTCTGATAATTCTTCATCTGTCGCTGACTTCAAAAATGAAATAACTACAGAAACAGGAAGTCCAATGTCAGCGGTAGCTACTTTTCCCCTAACTCCTTCAAAATGTTTCAAAAAACGCTCATCAATCATTTTGCAACTCCAAACTTATTAAATTCAAACCGGAAGAATTTTTTTCTATTGACAAAACTTTAAACTTCGAATTAGGCTGCAACAAGAACTCTTTCTCATCAATTTCAACTAGCATATCTGAAAATTTAGCTATATATGCCCCTTTATTAGATCCTTTAGGGATTTTAATATCAAATAAATATCTATCGCCTGCTCCGTCATTTGAAAAGTCCAGGGCAATATTTCTATCCAGACTTGTGCTTAAAAATCCTTTATCAATACTAGTCACTTCACCTACTTTTAGTTTGTTATAGTATCCTTCATCGGTTCTTGTTCCACGATAGGTTATAAAGGACTTTTCCGAAGTGTAGTCTCCCAATATGTCTATCAACTTAGAATTTCGCTCTAATCTTTCGCTGATAACCTGCTTAGCATACGGTTTATCATACTCGTCGAAATAACTCAAATACTCTTGTTCATACTTGTGAAGGCCGTCTCGTAATATTTTGTTAAATATTTCTTGCCCCTCCATCGTTGTATAAGCGTTGATGATTTCTTTTTTATCCGAGTTTATTTCAACTCCATTATACCACTCTTGATAAGATTTTTGTTTTTCAAAAAAAGCATCAATCTCATCTGGATTACTAGCAACAAAAATTTCATCTTCTTCAAAAGCAAGTAATTTCCGACCTGTACCTGTGATCTGTTTCTGACTAGTCTTCTCAGCTTCGGTTTGCTTATCCTCGCCCCACACACCATTTGGTGCTTCACGGTCAAGCGTACTGCCTCCAGCTTTATACTCCATTTTGATATGTCCATAGGCGGAACAGCGACAGTTAGGATGCATGGGGTACATGTTGACCCCTTTTTCCACTTTATCAATCGGTACTGCCACTTTATCCAAAGGTCCACACAAATCACACGCTCCAGGCTCAGCCACGAAGATCATGTGTGTAAATCCGTTGTCTTTCAACATGCTGTACTGCGTATCAGCGTTTATCCGTGCTATCTCTGTCTTCAACAAGCGTTTAGCATTCTGTTCGCTAGTACCGTATTTCTTGGCCAGGCGCTTCATTTCTTGCTTATAGCCCATCATATCGGTAAAAATACGATTAAGAGAACCAAACACCTCTCTCTGAAGCGTGGCCCGAAGTCCAAGACCGCCCCAAACTCTAGCAGAAAAATTCTGACCGTAGAAATCAGCGTCTAAAATCGCCTGCATGCGTCTTTTCGACCCGCTGGATGAAATACCCAAAATGCCTGCTTGACGCTTGTATTCGTTCAAGTATTCATCTGTCCGTGCCTTATCAAAGACCTCGTTAACCTCAGCGGTCAAATTTTGGATTTCAAGTGTTAGTTCAGCCCTCAAAAGTTCCAGTCTACTAACTTTCATCTTAAGGTTATAGACTTTGAGCCATTCATTCGTTGCATGACTGAAATCTTTTTCTTTGACAGCTTTGGCAGCCTTGGCATTAAACTTGGTCACGTCCATTTCAGAAACACGCTTCATGGCTTCTTGCTTGGTCAAACCTTCTTTACTAGCGTAACGCATGTAGAAGCCGTCGATTTCCCTTTGCATACGGTCAAATGACTCTTGATAGATTTGTGCCAGCACCCTATCACGGTCCAGGTCACGCTTCATCAGCTCAGCTTGGGCTTTTCGCTCCGCATTGTACCGCTGGTTACTTATTATCTGCTTGTCCGACATCTGCATCACCTACAATCTGACCAATTTCAAGGTCACTAGACCCACCTTGCTTCAAAATTCGGCTATGTTCAGTCTTGTAGTCTGTAAAACTAGCATTTTCCATAAGTGTTTCCTGCGAAATCTCACCGCCTGCCTCAATGTAAGCCTTAATTTCTGTCCAAACATCTTGCGGAATGTTCGGGTGGAAAGTAAAGGTCAACTTATTTGCTTCAATTACCGGACCGTTGATAGCTTTATGGATATTGCCAATAAGCTCATACCTGCGGCGCAAAGCCTTAGTGAAGTAGGTTTCCTTGTCTTTTCGGACCTGCTCAAGTCCAATCATCTTGTAAAGCAGGGCAATCCCTGAAGAGGTTGAATTGAAACGGTCATCATCCAAATTAGGAATGCGGCTAAAACGGTGAATGTCATTGGCCAGACGGTTCTTATAAGCCTCTGTGCCGTTGACATCATATTGCTTATAGATATATCCAGCATCTGCATTAGTCTGTTGTCCTGTGGCACTGATACCCGTTTTCAAAAAGAGCATGTTCGCATCTTTCATCTTAGCAGCATCTTCTGGAGATAAATTGATACCGTCCAAATCACCCTTGATCAGCAACATAGCATCGTTCAAGTCGCTCATGTAATTAGCTGTATCAGACTGGCCAGCATCGTAAGCATCAATCAGAGATATTTCACTCTCATAGTCGCCCATACGAAAACGGTTATTCCACCACTCAACCACTGGCACATCGTTGTAGCTGTGTTTTTTGACATCATCCACTACCAACCGAACAGAATTGTTCGAATACGGCTTGTAGATAATAACCTTGTCCTTAGTATAGACTGTCATGTTGACCTTGTCCGCATAGATTGGCAAATGCACTGCTGCGATGATATTTTGCTCTACCGTTAAATCACGGATAACAAACACTTCAAGCGGGCTGATTAAGACTACACGGTCTACCTTATCCTTATCTCTGAAATGGTATTCGTAGGCTCTGCCATAAACAGATGCATCAAAAGCCAGATCGCCGTTCAAAGCGTTGATGTCGTTCTGCCACTCAATATCCTTGATTGTTGATAATTGATCAGCAGAGCCACCCTCCATCACACCGATGCTTACAGGATTTCCAATGACATAGCTTGTCGCAAAGCTGGAAATATAACCACCCCACTTATGTCGGACTCGGTAGTCCGCCTTTTCATCATCCAGACGTCGATGTCCGGAAAGGATGCTGAAATTATCCCCTTGAGCATAAGAGGCAAGAATTGCCAAGCGTTGTTTCTGACTACCAAAAAAGGCTGCCAGCATATCCCGGAAAGCCTTTCTGCCCTTGTCAGTATTCAACAGGTCATCCACACTGCTGTATCTGAATTGCTCATTTGCCAACTGGCTAAAAACCAAGCTGTCATTTCTAATCTTCGTCACGGAATCAATACCGTGTTCAAATTCGTTTACCTTGTCCACTACTTACCTCCTGAACATCTTATTGATTTTCTTAATAGTCTTGTCAACATTTAATTTCGAAGCCTGAATATGATACCGCTCCAACGCATAGCGGATGGCATCAATGATATGGTTATTGCTATCAATTGGCTCATTCAACCACTTGCCGTCCTTGTCCTGTTTGTAGATGTAGGTATCAAACTCTTCAATTGTCTTTACACAAGACGGATGGATGTAGATTTTAAATTGCTTCATAAAGTCAATCCCTGCATTGATTGAGCCTTTGCCCTTGATAGATGGCACAAGTCGTCTGATGCCCTTTGCTTGCAACTCTGCGATCAACCGTTGCTCAGCACTATCAGCTGTAATCACAGCGTTCTGCATATCAGCATCCACAATCATCTTGAAGATGTCATCCGTTGTCATAGCGTGCTCGTAGTGTTCAGCATAGATCCATAACTCTTTCTTTTCTAGATCTACTGCCAACCGTGGAAATGTCGTCGGGTCATGGGTGAAACCGAAGTCAAGACCAGCAGTTGTCTCACCTATTCGCTTAATCGTGCTAACTATGTCAAAGTCTTTGACTTCGTAATTCTCAAACACAAGTCCTTCAGCAACACCCCAATCACCATTGGCAACTACTGCTGCACGTCTGGGATTTGTTCGCCAAAGATCTTCATATCTTTCAATATCTTGTTGGTCCAGCCATTCATTGACACGATATGTTGTCGTGTCTGCAAAGACATCCTTCTTCCTGGTGTCTTCGTCAAAAAAAGCAGATTTCAGCCAATGCCTTTCAGACCACGGGTTGAAAGTGACTGTTATCTGCTTGAAAAAGTCTGGTACATCGATTGAGCCACGAATAGACTCGACCAGTGTTTCAAATTTATCCTGATTTTCGACTTGATAAGCTTCTTCTAACCAGAGCCACGATAATAAGCCTGTGTCAACGGTAATGGATGTAATCTTCAACGGGTCATCAAGACCCCTAAACAGTATCTTTTGACCTGTTGCCTTGACCGTAATCTCTGGTAGGCTCTCATTGAACTTAAACAAGTGAGACACATTCAATCTGTTCGCGGCCCACTTTAAGTCTGTGTAGGTTGACTGCTTATTAGTGTTTGAAAACCTACGGACAACCAAAAGATTAGCCCACGGATATTTCAAGATGTCATGGATATAACAAAGTGCTGTACTCTTTGACTTCTTAGAGCCACGACCACCCTTGACAACTCGGTAGAAATTCCTTGAATGAAAGAAACGATTGTAACCTTTTCCTAAAGCATGCTTCATGGAAACTTGAATATCAGTCATCATCGTCCTCCAGTGGGACATCGTCAACGAAAGTAACCTTCCCAGAGATTTGAACTTCTGATTTATCAGTAAACAACTGAAGATGTCTTCCAAGAATTTCCAAAGCCCTCAGACGATTCTCGGTGTCCGCTGTGTGTTCGTATTTCATTTCTGATTCCACTTCGTTAGTAATCAAATTAGTCTTTTTAGAATAGCCCTCCTGGACCCTACCGAAGCCGATGTTTGCTATTTCACGAATGACATCATCACCATTGATTTTCAACTCTTCAAGAATCGGCTCAGTCCGAGATTTAATGTATTTCTGAATTATAGGTTTTTCTAGGTTTTCTAATCCAATAGCTTGAGGCTGTTTATAGCCCGCTTTTCTAGCGGCGTCCGTTGCATTTCCTTTGTTGGCAATGTACTCATCGGCAAACAGCCGTTGCTTTGGAGTCAAGCCAAATTCATCTCTATTTGCAATAAGTCATCACCTCCAATCAAAAATAAAAAGCCACACGATTGTGTGACTAATGCATATTGGGTCAGAGCGATATGCAATTCTCTGACCTCATCGAGCCAAGACCCTCTCAGGGTTACTTGCTCTTGACATGGGAACAGCAGGAATCGAACCTGCGCCTACAGATTAATAATCCGTCGCATTAACCCCTTTGCTATGATTCCCAAAAGACCCCTAGCGGAATCAAACCACCATGCTTATAACTTACCTAGGATATAAGTAGCTGCGCAATCATGCAGGGCCTAGTCGCATCCGCAACCATTTCAAAGTTAATGAGTAATCTATGAATGCTCACCCTAAAGGCTTACCCCGTTCTGGGACACAAACACTCAAAGGAGAGTGTGGGATTCGAACCCATGCGCCGATTATTCGACCTAGCAAGGTAGCAACCTGCCCTCTTCAGCCTCTTGAGTAACTCTCCATAACAGGCAAGGCTTACTGCCTTACCCTTATTTCTTGATGATACTATAATAGCACGATTGTTTGACCAGTGCGCTACAGACTAGTTCACTTTAGTTCACTTTTGTCAATTACAGCACCTAGTTCACGGATTGCATCTTTCTTCTTTTTGTAGAAAGTAGTCTTGCTGCATTGTAAAAACTCAATCATATCATATACGCTTGCTTTCTGAATATACACCATCCTTAGAATTGTTCGACTTGCAGGTTTAGGCATTTTATCAATCAGCCTACTCAATTCAATCCTGCGTTTGATAGCTTCTTCAGTAGCATCCTTCATATACTCTTTCAAGGAATCTTGCATGCTAAAAATATCAATGTAACGTTCATCTAATTGAATCTTCTGACCACCTTGAACCTTATTCACGTTCATTTTAGGACTAGAAAGTAAACTAGCTTCAAGATTAGCAAGCTCATCAATTCGATTCTGTATCTCTTCATCCAAATTTTGTAGTTCATCAAGTAACTCTTTAGCCTTGTTCACTCTCTGTCTCCTTTGTGGTATAATATTGATAGCGAAACCACAGCCTGGGCAGAGAGTGCCTTGGCTTTTTTTATTCCCATGTGATATGAATTTGCTTGTTGGTTATAAAATCTTCACCAGAAAATATATTTTTACTATAGGTCGAATGATACTCTACTTTGAAACCATCTCCTAACAATTCCTTGATTTTCTCAAGGGTCCTTTCATCATCCAATCTTCGTCTCGTATAATCATCTTTAACTTTTAAAACACTAATCAGATAGCCGCTATACCCTTGCATAGCTGATTTCTTAATGACTTTTTCCAAATCATATTTTTTAAAGTAACGTTCAAACCACTTGTCATAGCTTTCTGAACTTAATTGCTGTACTTCATCAAATAGTGTCATTTCAATCCCATCCTTTCATTATTCAGTTTTATAATCTTGAAATTCCATAGTATTCATAGCCACAATATTCAGAGCAAAAACCGTATGTGTTAAAATATTCGTCAAATACTCCGATTTTTTCTTTACAAACAGGACAATGCGTTCTACGGTATCTTTCTTCTTTGCTCAATCCGTCCAGTATTTTCTTTTTTCTAATTCTTTTATTCATTTACAACCTCCTCTCCCACGGCTGTCGCTGATGGCTATAATACGGGTACACCAGTCGAATTTTCCCTCTCGGAGCTAGCACCCTAGGCTCATAGGGCTTGACTTGCTCGTACAGCTCGTCTATTTTATCCAACATGCGTTGTCGCGGTGGTCGTCCGTCTAGCCATTTGTAGACAGATAGAGTCGTCACGTCCATCTCGGTCGCAAATTGGTCTCTCGTCCATCCTGTCTTTTGTAGGATGTATTTGATTTTATCCGCTGCGGTCATCTACCACACCCCCTCGATTTCCAGACGATTGTCTGATAAAAAATTAAACTCAAAGCCAATTTGACAATCCGACGAAAGACGAACCAACCCAGTTTCCAAATCTACTAATTCATGCAAAATTGGATAAACGTTGGCTATCGTTAAAACAACCTCTTTGTCCTCGTCGTACATCTGCAATTCTTTGATTAGTTCTTTAACGGTCATTTCAAATCCTCCAACGCTACCCACCGAAACTGCGGGTATTTTTTAGCTTCTTCTTTAGTGCATTTGTAGATATAATCAATCCTATCATTCATGGAATCGCAATGCCCTGTGAACCATAGTTCTTCCACATTGTCAATATAAGTATATTCCCAGAACCTCGGCTCTGGCACATCGACCAGTAGCACGCCTAGTTTTTCGTTAGTCATCGGTTGCCTCCTTGCGAACTCCGTAAATCATATATACGGCTATCTCCATTTGAGCCATACTATTAGCGTAACCAACCCAATCCTTAAACTCTTGAGACATCGGCAACCAATCTTTAGTCGCTCCTAAATCATAACTATCAGGTTTTTCATCAGCAAATATACATTCCATAACCCCTAAGAACGTCATGCCATCTTCCGCCATCTCACGAAAATAGGCCACCCTTTTCTTTACAGCGTCTGGCAAATCATGTGTTGGCGCTATTATTTCATCGGCTTTTACAGTCCAGCCGTAAATACCATTAAACATTTTATCTAATCTTTCCATCTAACAACCTCCTGAGCACCCAGAATTGATAAAGTCTTTAAAAGCCTCGAGTTCTTCAACAACATCATCCAGTACCTTTTTCTCCTGTCTAATGTCCTTCTCCGAAGCTCCTTCGCGTTTGATATAATGCTCCAAAGCGTGCTTCATGATATGCAATCTCACATATTCGCTTGCCATTATTTCTCCCCTGATTCTTTCTA